>JBDRKX010000071.1:0-8374 GCA_043813605.1 Elusimicrobiota bacterium
TAGGAATGGAGAACATCATTGAAAAAAAATGGGACAGACCTGAAGAGCTGGCAGATATCCTTTCGAAACTTGATCTGTTGATAGGCATGCGTCTGCATTCGCTTATACTGGGTGCCCTGGTGAATATCCCGATGTTGGGAGTCGGATATGACCCGAAAGTAAGAGAATTTTGTAATCTTGCGGGGATAGAATATCTGGACTTGGATGAGTTTAGTGCAGACAGGATCGGGCCTGAGATCAACAGGATTGCCGGTATACCGGCGGATTACAGTAACAGCATAAGATTTATGAAGGAGAGATTGGATTCAAGTTGGTTGTCTTTGAGTGATTTTATTAATAGGCAGGTCAAAAGATAGACATTTTGACAACTTATAAATATTGCTATATAATTAAATAAGTTATGAAAATATTGGGTATTGATCCCGGGTTGGCGAAGATCGGGTGGGGTATAATAGAGACGTCTGAAAACAAAAAGACTGTTATAGTCGAATATGGGTGTTTATCGACATCCAAATCTGAATCCATGGCCTGCCGGCTGGGGCATATTTACAGAGGGATAAGTGAAATTATCAACAAATTTTCCCCTGAAGAAGCAGCTGTAGAAGAAATTTTCTTTGCCAGCAATGCCAAAACGGCAATAAACGTGGCTCAAGCAAGAGGAGTGATAGTAGTTGCCCTTGGTAATTCGGGTATCAGGGTAAATGGCTATACTCCGCTTGAGATAAAGCAGGCGCTTGTAGGTTACGGAAGGGCACGGAAAGAACAGGTGCAGTATATGGTGCAGAATTTTCTTGATATGGACAGAATACCTTCAAGTGATCATGCAGCTGATGCACTTGCAGCGGCGCTTTGCCATGAAAGTTCCAGGAAACTCAAGGTCATCATGACAGGAAAAGAATAATGTACGTATATATTAAAGGCATACTGAAATCAAAAAACAAAGAGACTGCTATAATAGAAAACGCGGGAATAGGTTATGAATTGAGCATAGGACTCATGACATATAACAGTCTTCCGGAGCATTCTCAGGAAGTTATGCTCTATACTTATCATTACATAAGGGAAGACAGGGAGGAACTTTATGGTTTTTCGACGACAGGAGAGCGAAGTCTGTTTGAAATACTGATAGGAGTTCCGAGTATCGGGCCTAGTAAGGCTATTAATATTCTATCCCAGGTCTTACCGGGACAGTTTGCAGGAGCTATTAGCAGGGGAGATATCACAGCAGTCGCTTCAATAAAGGGGCTGGGAAGAAAGACTGCTGAACGCATGGTTCTTGATTTAAAGGAGAAAATAGCACAGATTTCAATTGCCGAAGTAGATTACGGCGTAGATACGGATAAGCTTGAAGATGCATTGAACGGGCTTGTAAGTCTTGGTTTTAAAGATAATGTCGCCCGTGAGATGCTTCATGAGATAAGAGACGAAATAGACAAAACTGACGAGACACAGGATATAATGAAAAAAGCTCTAAAGAAAAATGGATAATAAAGAAGATAAGCAAAGAATGACATCACCAGCGGCGGATGGTGTCAGGGAAAAAAGTATAGACCTTGCACTGCGGCCTGCGGATTTCAGAGAATTTGTAGGGCAGGAAAAGATCAAAGAAAAACTATCGATGTTTGTCGAAGCGGCAAAAAGAAGAAACGAGACTCTTGATCATTGTCTCTTTTACGGTCCGCCCGGCCTGGGTAAGACTACACTGGCGCATATTATCGGGAATGAGATGGGTATAAAAGTAAAAGAGACTTCAGGGCCTGCGTTGGAAAAACCGGGTGATCTTGCAGCTCTGCTGACAAATCTTGAAGATAATTCTATATTTTTTATCGATGAGATACATCGTTTGAACAGGATAGTAGAAGAATCACTGTATCCTGCTATGCAGTGTTTCCAGCTGGACATAGTAGTCGGTGAAGGCCCTTCTGCAAGAAGTATCAAGCTGGATCTTCCGCGCTTTACACTTATTGGAGCTACAACCCGTGCCGGTTCTCTTACCAATGCTATGAGAGACAGGTTCGGTATACAGGAGAGGCTTAATTTCTATAATCACCACGAACTCAGAGATATAATAATCCGGTCATCCCGAATATTGAATGTCGAGATCGAAGAAGAAGGCGCCGTTGTTATTGCATCGAGAAGCCGGGGAACTCCCAGAGTTGCAAACCGGTTGTTGAGAAGGGTAAGAGACTATGCAGAAGTAAGAGGGAATGGTGTCGTTTCTGATGATATCGCCGGCAAGGCACTTCTGATGTTTGAAGTTGATGAGGCGGGATTAGATGAAATGGACAGAAGAATACTTAATACGATTATCGATAAATTCTCCGGCGGGCCTGTAGGCATAGGTTCGCTGGCTGTGGCAGTCGGGGAAGAAGAAGATACAATAAGTGATGTGTATGAACCTTATCTTATTCAGTCCGGGCTTCTCACAAGAACACCGGGAGGAAGAAAGGTTACAAGGTCTGCATATGAACATTTGAAAAAAGATGTACCGCCGCAGGAACAGAGTCTTTTTTAACTATAATGTTGACTAAATATGAGCCATATCAGGCAAAGAACGCGTTATGCCGGGTAGATAAGAATGATGAATTCAACAATTCGACATATACACTGAACCCTTACCGTGGTTGTCCTGTGGGATGCAGGTACTGCTTTGTTCAGCAAAAAAAGTACAAGGATTCCACGGGGCTCGAGGAAGAAAAACACAAGATAGTACAAGTTAAGATCAATGCGCCTTTCCTGCTGAGGCGCAAGCTTTCATCAGGGATTGAACCTGCTATGATCTGTCTCGGAGAATCCTGCGAACCTTTTGCCGATATTGAAGATGAATATTTTATAACGCAGAGACTGCTCGAGATACTTGCGGAATATAATTATCCGCTGCATATATTAACGAGATATCCGCGGATTCTCAGGGATGTTGATCTTATAAAGCGCATTAATACAAAGAGTGAAGTATATGTGACCATTTCCATACCTGTAGTATCCGCCGCATTGTCAGCTAAACTTGAAGGAGATTCTCCGTCAGTGAAAGACAGGCTGAGAACTATCAGGGCACTTAATAAGAACGGTATTGTTGCAGGAGTTGCAATATCACCTGTAATACCTTATATATCAGACGGGGAAGAAGTAAACAAAGTACTTAAAAAGGCATCTGAAAACGGAGCTTCATATATCCTGTTAAATCCTCTGGTGATAAAGGATTATCAACGCGAGATGTTTTTTTCCTGGCTTGCGGATAAATACCCCGGCATTGTCGATTCTTATAAAAGACTTTATAAGGAAGACGGTTATCCCGGCGCCGAGTACTGGGATGTGTTCATATCGCAGGCAGGAGAGACTGCTGCCGGTCTTGATCTGAAAATCGGTCTTCCGTATACTTCGGATAAAAAAAACGAGCAGGGATTGTTGAGGTTCACAGATCATGTCCGGTAGGATATTGCTGCATATATGCTGCGCACCATGTGCGATTTATCCGGTTAAGTTCTTAAGAGAGGCTGAATACAACATCACAGGTTACTGGTTCAATCCTAATATTCATGGTTATAGCGAATACAGCAAAAGGCTTATGACTCTCGGTTATTTTGTCAATATAAAAAAATTTGATATAATCGAATCCGATTATGTGCCTGAAGAATGGTTTTCAGGATTAAATGGATTCACAAAAGAGGAAAGGTGTTCTGAATGTTACCGGCTCCGTTTGTTCAGTGCAGCAAGTGCTGCAAAGGAAAACGGCTTCACGGAATTCACGACTACTTTGCTTTACAGTAAGTTCCAGGAACATTTGATGATAAAGCAGATTGCACAGGAGGCAGCATTGAATAACGGGATAAATTTTTTGTATATAGATTTCAGAGAAGGCTGGAAAGAAGGTATCCAAATATCAAAGAAGCTGGGGCTTTACCGGCAAAATTACTGCGGATGCCTTTTTTCGGAAATGGGAAGATAATATGTATCTAAAGAAACTTAAGGTTTTCGGATTTAAATCTTTTGCGGATGAGATGGTATTGGATTTCAGTCAAGGAATAACAGCAATAGTAGGTCCAAATGGCTGTGGAAAATCGAATATTCTTGACGCATTCAATTGGGTCCTGGGGGAACAGAGTGCTACACGGCTCAGGGGCAATATGATGCAGGATATGATATTCCACGGTTCAAGGACAAGAAAACCGCTTGGTGTGGCAAGTGTGGAGCTGTGTTTTGACAATTCAAAGGATCTGCTGGCAATCGATTACAGTGAAGTTACAGTTACCAGAAAGCTCTATCGTTCCGGTGAAAGTGAATATTATATCAATAAAAACCCATGCAGGCTGAAAGACATCAGAGAACTTTTTTGTGATACAGGAATAGGAACCCGGGCTTATTCTGTTATGGAGCAGGACAACATAAAATATATACTTGAGAGTTCACCTGTTGAGAGAAGGGGTATTATTGAGGAAGCCGCGGGTATAAGAAAATATAAGGAAAAAAAGGTGGAGGCTGAGCGCAGACTTGAACGTATTCGCCGGGATCTTAATGAAGTCAAGAATATAATGGGTGAAGTTCAGAAGAACATCAGAAGACTAAAACTTCAGAAGCGCAGGGCACAGATGTATCAGGAATACAGGAAGCAGTTGGGTTATCTTGAGATCAGCAAGCTTTGTCAGGATTATATAAGTATATCAGAACAATTGGGAGGCAAACTTAAGGAAACCGGAGGTTTGCAGGTAAAAGTTACAATACTTTCAGCTGAAAAGGATAAGATAGACAGTCGTGTCTTGAAACTGGAAAATGAAAAAGCGGAAATGGATGAAAAACTGCTTACTGATAACCGCAGTGTATATCAGATGGAAAGCAAAATAGAGATAATCCGGCAGAGAATTGATAATTATGATGATTCTCAAAAGATGCTTGAGGAAGAAATAAAAAGACATGAAAATAACTGCGAATACAATAAAACACGTATACAGGAATTATCATCGGAACTAACCAGGCTGGATGAAAAGAAACAGGAAAGCAGGGAGATCGAAAGTAAATACAAAAAGGTTGAGCAGGAATATAATAGTCTGAAAACACAACAGGGAAAACTGCTTGAAGAGATTGCCGGATTATCGGACGCTAATGAGGTGCTGGAAGAAGAACTCCTGAAAATGCGCCACCTGGAACTGGAGTTAAAAACCCGGGAGGAAGTTTCGGAAAAGAGGGTGGACGAACTTACAAGCAGGAAGAAAGAACTTGAAAAGTCTGCCGGTTCTCTTAAGAAAGAGATGGAGGAAAAGACCGATCTACTGAAAGATATTGAAAAAGAACTGGATAGGTTTACGGGGCAAATAGACAAATTACATGAAGAAAAGGATTCGGTAAATGAAAAGATACAGAAAGCGGAAACGGAGAGAGAAGAACTACTCACAAAGTATCATAGCATAAAGAGTCAGTACGATTCCGGAAAAAAATATCTTCCGCAGCTGATAAGCATAGAAAGGCTTGCTCACCAGAAGCTGAAAGGTATATACGGATCTATATCGGTTCTACTGGAAAAGGATCTCAATGAAGATGAGATGAAAAAGTTTAACAAGATACTCGGAGAAAAGATTAGCTGGATAGTTGCAGATACAAAACAGGATGCAGTAAACGCAATAAAATTTCTTAAAAAAGAAGCGTTACCGCCTCTTACATTCGTACTGAAAGATGTTATACCGGAGATAAAAAGCACTTTTAATATGCCGGGAAATATCAAAGGGTATCTGAAGAGTATTATTAATTTTTTTATGAGCAATCTCAAAATGGATGGGGAATTCGTCTGGCACGGAGATTGTATAATTTCCGGCGGTGGCGAGATGCCGCTGCGTGTCCTGAAAATCCTCGGGCTTGAAAGCGAGATAGAGGAGATAGAGGATCTCCTTAAAAAATGCGAGCTTTCGGGAAACAGCCTGAAAGGGGGCAAGGATAAGATCCAGGATTCATTACGGGAGGCTATAGAGAACAGGAATAATCTCCAGTATGAGGTATCTACACTGAAGCAGCAGGTGGGAGAACTGATAGGAAGTTATGATTACACGTCAAATGAACTCCGGATGACTGAAGATAAGCTGAAAAATATAACATCAAAAGAAAAACTTGAAAAAGAACTCCAGGAGATCTCCGGCAGGATTGTAAGTGAAAAACAAAAATATGAAACAAAAAAGCAGTTGTTGAAAGACAAGAAAGCTGAACAAACAGGATTAACTGAAAAAACAGCCATGATCGAAGCAAGAAAATCTACGATTTATGAGCTGATCAGCCGGGAAAAGGAAAATTATGAAAACATATCCAGGCAGCGGGAGCAGCTTGCGCAGGATCTGGAAAGAACAGAAAAGATAATAGCTGACCTGGAATATAAAAAAGGATTCCAGGCAGAACAGAATGAAAAGGATCTGGATGAAATAAAAGAATTTGAACAGCAGAAGAAGACACAGATGAGTACTGTAGGTGAGCTGGAAGATAAAAGGGGATACCTGGTAAGAGAATTGAAGGAATTGAAAATATCACAGAAGGAGCATGAAGTACGCCTTGAAAAGATCAAGGACAATGTCGGAGAACAGAGGCAGACAGAAGAGAGGCTCAAGGAGAGGGTAGAGAATATAAAGATACGCCTTGAAGAAGACATGGATACGAAAATTGATAAAGCTCTGGAGGACTACAGCAAAGATCCCGTTAATGATGAGGATATAGCGTCATTGAAGGAAAAGCTTGCAAAAATAGGTGAAGTAAATCTTGAAGCACCGAGAGAATATGAAAAAGAGTTTCAGCGTTTCGAATTTATAAAAAAACATGTAGACGATCTTGAAGAAGCGGATGCTGACATAAGGAGTATCATAAGAAAAATAAATAGACAGACAAAAGATAAATTCCAGGATACATTCAATGCAATAAACGAGAATTTTAAGAATATTTTTAAAAAGCTGTTTGAAGGCGGGAATGCGCATCTAAGGCTTATTGAGCCCGATAATATTCTGGAAAGCGGAATAGAGATAGAAGCACAGCCTGAAGGAAAAAACGTGAGTTCGATAATACAGTTTTCCGGAGGCGAGAGCGCATTATGCGCCATAGCGCTGATGTTTGCTATATATGAAGTAAAACCTACGCCTTTCTGTATACTGGATGAGGTTGATTCCCCGCTGGATGATTCAAATCTTCACAGATTCCTGAGAATGCTCAAGAGTTATATAGATAATACCCAGTTCATCATTGTTACCCATAATAAGAATACCATGGAAATGAGTGATACGTTTTACGGGATCACCATGGAAGAATTTGGGGTTTCAAAGACGATTTCAGTCAAGATAAAAGACACAAAGGCCGTAACTGCCTGAAAATAGTGCTGGGACTGAGATCAGTTTTGATTGAAACATAGTAATTTCTGTCATAATAACCGTAAAATAAAAAAAACCTGATGCAGATTACGAATCTCACAAAAAATGAAATAATAAAAAAATGTAAAAGATTTATAGTGAGCGGACAGGCGGAGAATATTGTAACAATTAATTCGCTTATGCTGAGATGTGCGTGGCATAATACGGAGTTATCCGAAGCTATTAGCAGTGCTTCACTTATAACTGCTGACAGTATCGGTGTGTTTTATGCTTCTCTCTTGCTTGATGGGCGGCGTGTATCCCGTTATCCCGGTATCGAGATGATGGAAGACCTGATCAGCCTGGGAATGAGAATATACATGCTTGGCAGTAAGGAGGGGATCGCCGAAGAAGCAGTCGCCCAACTGAAATTGAAATATACACAAGCCGACATATGCGGTATACATCATGGGTATTTTACTCACGAACAGGAAGATGACATAATATCTGCCGTAAACTCTGTAGAACCGGATATCCTTTTTGTAGGGCTGGATATGCCGAGACAGGAAATCTGGATAGCAAAGAACAAGAAAAAGATAAAGGCAAAACTGATTATAGGAGTAGGCGGCAGTTTTGACGTGATATCCGGAAAGCTTGCCCGTGCACCTGTTTTTTTCAGAAACATAGGGATTGAGTGGTTATGGAGGATGATACTCCAGCCGTGGCGAGTCATAAGGATAATAAAGCTCCCCATATTTTTTTTGGAAACCATCTGGCGCTTTGTTTTAAGGCAGAATCTGTTCAATACGTAATATCCTGAGTCCGGCTGAGGCAGGTATATTAAGATCAGCTTTCAGATAAAGAAAAACAGGCATTTTCTCAGGGTGTCAAAGCAAAGTAAAAATGTCCTATTACCCGCAAAGTAGAAATGTCCTATTTTGATTTGCATGATATTCCACTTTGAGGTCTGTATCCGGTCTTCCAGGGATGGTCAGGTCCCGGCTTATAGACTTTAGCAGGACTCTTCGAGGAGCGCACAAACATAAGAGATCTGCGTTTTCGTACCT
>JBDRKX010000072.1:0-13756 GCA_043813605.1 Elusimicrobiota bacterium
TGGGTAAGAATGGGACTAATGATGATGAATCTGGACACAGCGATGAAGAGAATATAGCAGACGGATTCAATAGCTGAAAGAATCAGGAAATATACTTTTGGAATTTATAAGAGCAAAAAGTTTTTCAGGAAGCCCTAATTATGGTAAATATAGCGAGGTGGGGCAAATACTGAAAATAAAGCAGTATTAATAGACAGGAGACCTGAATTATGGAAAGTAAAGAGTTTAATCTGCTATGTCCGTGCTGTAAAACAAAAATCGTTGTTGATAAAGATACCGGCGGTATTCTCAGGCATGAGGAAAGGGTAAAAGAGAAAGAGAATTTTAATAACCTCCTCGGTAAATATAAGAAACAGAAAGAAGGCATGGATAAAGCGTTTAAAACGGCTTTTGAAGATGAGGAGAAGCGAAAAAAGCTGCTCTACAAAAAGTTTAAACATGCCGTGGAAAACATAGACGAATCAGAAGACTGCTGAAGAAAAGTTATATCTTACCGTTATACCTGGTGGATGATCGTCCCATTATGATACAGTTCCCTGTTCTTTTCTATGTTTCCCAGGGTATATGAATAGTTGACCATAGTACCAAGGCTCTCTTTGATCCCTTTTTCTGAAAGATTAGAAAAAACATTGATGTATCTGAGTTCGCCACCGTTATTCAGATGGAAATTCTCAACGGGATCACTTGCAGTATCGATATTGGGCAGATGCCGTTTTTCAGCCAGCAGGTAATTCCTTGAAAGTCCGAATATTAGCGGAGAAACAAGAGATCTCGCTTTTTTATCGGCAATCCATGATGTGTCATGTATAAGGTGTGATATTGTCCCGGAAATCCCAGTTGTCTTTTTTGAATATTTCCTGTCAAAATATGTGTCTATTTCCCTGATGATGTCTTTGTGGGGTAAAACCTGCGACCCAAGTTTATTAAGAGGAATTGTAAGGTCAGGGTCGTTGTTAATAAGTTTTTTAAGATATTCAGTGAATCCGGGTACCGGGCTCAGAGTCATAAAATTCTTAAGTTTCGGGTAATGGGTATGCAGGTATTCTACGGCTTTCAAAATCATCTTTTCGCCGAGTTTTACACCTGACAGTCCGTTAACACATTTATTCACAGAATAGAAGACTGCGGTTCTGCATTTTTCAGGATCTTCGATCTGATGTTTGGGTGAAAGTATTTCATGAATATCCCGGATAACTTTTTTTGACAGGGCGATCTCTATATATACGATAGGTGACTTTTCTAACTTGAAATGAGAGAGGCTGAGTACCAGCCTGTCGGGTGAATTGAGCCGGTATTCAAAATTAGCGAAATGTTCAGCAGGATGTACTCCTTCTTTTTCGGCGATGAATTTCAACAGGTTAAGGGGAGTATTGTCTGCATTGTGCTCGTCAAGTAGCAGGTACTGGTAATTAAAGATGGTCTCCAGATACTGCCTGAATATAAGGTCCAGGTTTTTCAGCGCCTTGTGCCGCTCTGCAGTAATGCCCGGATTCTTCTGCCTGAGGATCTGTTTAAGATCCGTTCTTAGATCAAGAAGCATCTGGGGATTGTCGGTTAACGCAAATATCTTATTGAAGATGGCAAATATCAGGTATTGCTCACTCTGAGCAATGGCACTGAAGAAAGCCAGCTGGTTTTTAGGGGACTTGTTATAAAACTCCAGAAATTCGTCAAGGTATTTTTTGTTATATGTCTCCGTGCTCGAAAGGTGAGCGATGATGTAGGCTGTCTTTTCCGCGGTGTGTTCTTTTGACCCGGAAAGAAGATGTTTGAAAGAATTTTTAAGTGCCTTGAGATTCAGGTGATTAATACTGTCCGGCATATTGGGGAACCTCCTTGTAAACTGAACATTAATATGATACAGGAATAACTGTTCTAATATAATGATAATACATTCAGCAGGAAAATCTCAACAACATATTTTTCAGGGAACATTTTTAAGAGCATGCGCGCTGTTAGCTGATTCGTATATTCCAGGGGATATAATATGAAAAATCTTAATCACAGACTTTATAAAATTTTTTCAAGGTAGTATAATAAGCAGTAATGAAAACAGATCGTATTTTTATGAAATTACGGCGGATCCGGTCTTTCGGAGGCCTGGCAGTCAGAATCGGGAATTATACTCAGCTCGTCTGGGAAAAGACATTGGGAAAATATAGTAAAAAGTACAAGGCAGGACACAGCATGATCCGTGAGGGTATGGATTGCTGTGATCAGGGGGAATATGATAAAGCATTGAGTCTTCTTCAAAAAGCTTCCGGTATTTTTAACAGAAAGGGACAGGTTCATGCTGCGCTTGCATCAGTTTATGAAAAAAGAAAGGAATTCAGCAATGTTATAGAAGAGCTTGAAAAATCAGCTGAGCTCGGATATGACAATAAACAGATAAGGGGAAGTATTATAAGAACATACACTAATATGGGAGAATATGACCGGGCTCTAGAAGTACTGGGAAAAGAGACCGTATTCTATTTTAATGAATCCGAGTATCATTTCGAAGCGGGAAAGATATATGAAAGTAAAGGGGAATTTGATAAAGCCATAGAAGAATTTAAAGCGGCAATAAGGCTGAATATTAAAGATGAGCAGGCACATATGCATCTGGGCAGGTTGTATTTAAAGAAAAAAGACAGAGTATCTGCAAAAGAACAATTCAGTAAAGCCCTGTCGATTAATCCCGAGAAGAATAAATTACAGATAGAGCAGGAAATACTATCTAAACATGAAGAGGACAATACCGCTGCCATAAGTGTGGTTAAAGAAATAGTAGGTAGGGGATATGCCGCGAGAGAAATATATAATGAAATCCGGGATATGTATTCCGGAGAAGACAAATACGAATTGGCAGAGAAGGATTTTGGAGATGCAATAGCAGCAGAGCCTGAAAACGGACTGCATAATGCATGCCTGGGGAAGATGTATTTTGACATTAAGAAATATGATCTTGCGCTGGAAGAATTCAGGGCGGCAATTGCTAAGGGATATGATCAGGCAGATATACGAAATGATGTGGGCATGATCTACTATGTCCGGCATAAAGATGACCTGGCAATAAAGGAATTTGAACGGGCGATAATGATTAATCCTGAAGACGACACTGCATACGCTAAAACGGGTCTTATATATTTCCGTCAACTGGGATATAGTTCATTTGTGGAAAAATTAAAAGATGACACATTAAAAACCCCCGAAGATCTTTGGGCCCATAATGAATTGGCATGGATATATGATTGGCAGAAGAAACATGATCTTGCAATAGAGGAATTAGAAAAAATGAGCGCGATCAGCCCGGGCAACGTAAAAGTACTGCAGGAATACGGCCGGATACAATTTCAGAAAGGAGAATATGCTCATGCTGTAGAGAAATTCAACAAGGTTATCCGGATCGATCCGGATAATGTTGAGGCGCGTTGTCATCTGGGGCTGGCATATGCGGGAGCAGGAGATTATGATTATGCTGTGATCGAGCTTGAAAAAGCCATACAAAGATATAATGACAATAGAAGAATGCTTACTGAGATCAGTAATTTTATAATAAAACTCCTTGAGGCTACTCCCGATATCATAAAAAGAGATGAAATTAATAGCCGGTTTATCGGGATTATTCCCAGGCTGGATATCAAACATATTCCGGATGATGATCTGAATGCAGAGATATTGGCTGTTCTGAGAGAGATATTTGAAGATAAAACAGCTGAAATTGAAGATGTGGCATCGGGATTCTCTCTGTATGATATAGAAAAATGGCGTTATCCCTTTATGAATAAACATGACGGCCGTATATTATATATGGTAGTAAGATTATTAAAACCGGAGATTATACTCGAAACCGGGACATCTTCGGGAACATCCACAGCATATCTGGCAAAAGGATGCTCTGACAATAAGAAAGGAAAGGTGATAACGATAGATATTGAGAAAGATACAGGATGTGCCATCCCGGAAGAGTTGCTGAAACATGTCGAATTTCACAGGGACAGCGATGTGAAAGATTCTCTTCTGAAAATCTGTCAAAATGCGGGGCGGATAGACCTGTGTTTTCATGATTCTGAACATTCATATGACAATATCCGTCAGGAAATGAGAACAGTATTGCCTTTTATGAAAAGTAGCGGTTTGATAATGGCGCACGATGCATTGAAATGTGACGGCCGCGGAAAGACTGTGGTAGATCTTTTAAAAGAGATAGAAAACACGATAAAATGCTATTTTTTTAATACAGAAGCCGGGGTGGGAGTTATAAAAGACATAAATAGCTTAAAGAAATATAATTTACACGATTGAGCCGCAGTTCCTAAAACATAATGAATCATACCTCCTGTAAAGACGCAGGCAAAGCCTGGGATAAGCAGAATCCCGATACAAAGGAAAAATATGTACTGGGCATACTTGAATTGCCCGGCGACAGAAAAGTCGAGGTTTTTATATATGAAAATAAAAAGAAGTATTCCGATAAACAGCCGGATTATCTTGTGGCCGTATATAAAGAGTGCGCCGCTGAAAACCGATTTGATGTTATCCAGGGCATAAAAGACAGATATGTGCGTATAGGTTCTGCGTGGAATAAGAGGGGGAAAAGGGGAGGGTATGCGAGCCTGGTTTTAGGGATATCCGGGAAAGAATATTACCTGACGTTATTCAAGGTCAGGAGCGAGGATTCTGTAGTCGGAGCAGACTATGTATTCAGCATAAAAAGAAGTGACTGGGAATTCCTCGAATCAGTTTATGCGGAGCGCGGAATTGTCCCGGCAGAAAAGAAAAAAACAGTCAAGAAACAGGACCATTATTCAAGAACCGTAAAAAAATACGCGTATAGACATCTGTTGAAAAGATATTTTTCCGGAAAAAGTGTGAAAAGCGCGAAAACCGCCCAGAGATACAGGAATTCAAGATTGGCTGAAAGGATAGATAAAGCATCCGATAAGATCATGGCAGTCTTTGTGGGCACAATAATGATCGTTTCGGTACCGTCATATATATTATACAATGCAGTAAAGAAACACATTGATTACAGAAAAACCCAGCTGGAGTTCACAGAATACCTTGACAGGAGTAACAGAGCCTACGAGTCTTTGAGTGATGAGCAGAAAAAGATCGAATCTATCAGAAAAAAATATGAGATGAAATACACAAGAGTATTTCATGTTACCGACGGAGATACCGTCGTATTGACCGATAGAACGGCTGTCCGGTATATAGGGATCGACACTCCCGAACTTGCGCACACGCCGGGAGAAAGGACAGAGATCGGAGCAAGAGAAGCTGCAGATGAGAATGAAGAGCTCGTATTGAACAAAAAGATACTTTTGCTGATCCCGTGGGAAAGGGAATACAGCTACGACAGGCTGCTCGCGTATGTATATGCCCCGGTTGAAGACGAAAAAGGCAGTTATTACGTCAATGTTTCAAGATATCTTCTGGAAAAAAGTCTTGGAGACACAAGATACGGGAGTCCCGATCCTGAACTCCCGGATGAAATAAGGGATCTGGAATATCTGTCCGGTATTATAAAGCGGCAGGGTGAATGAATTTGTTCCGGAGATTGTATTTTCTGAAAGCGTACAAAACAATAAAAAACAGACGTTTGCTGAATAATTTCGGGATTTTATTGTGAAAATCCCGGCCGGAGCAGGTTGCCGACACATATCAACTAAAGTCTAAAAACAGCCAGTTATTACTATGACTTGACGGATGTGTGAAAAAAAGTATAATGAATGAACGTTCATTCATTATAGGAGGGGGTTTAGTGTGGCTGAAGATAAAAGAAAAAAAATACTGGCAAAAGCAAAGCAAGTAATAGCTAAAAAGGGCTATACGTGCGCCAGTATAAAGGAAATAGCGAAAAAAGCGGGAGTTGCACAGGGAACTCCGTATCTCTATTTCAAGAACAAGGAAGAACTGTTTATTGAGTTGATCTTATCTTTTGAGAAGGATATTGATTCGGTAGTAAAAGCAGCGGTTAACATGGATGCTGATTTCTGGGGCAGGATCGAGTATATCATAAGAAACACGGCGAAATATTTCATGGATGATAAAATGATGATGTGTATTTTAAAAAGGGAGATGCCCGAACCGCTCGGGATAGGCAGAAAGGGACTCGGCAAAATAAAAGAGATGCGTGATATACGTACAAAGAAGATGCAGCAGATATTCGCTGATATAAAAGGCAATACTGAATTGAACAAAAATTTTTCTGATGATGAGATGGGAAGGGTATGCATGATGGTGGTCTTTGGTATGATGAAGAGTATAGAGCACGGTGAAGAGCCCGATCCCGAAGCGGCGGCTGAGCTTACAATAAAATGCCTTAAAGAGACACTGAAGAGATAAAATGAAAAAAATTATTCTATATTTCATTACCGCATTGTGTATAAACATATCTTCTGTTTATGCGGGAGATGCCGGTAATGTAGAGATAGATATCCCCACCGCTGTAGATATGGCGTTTGGAAACAGCGAAGACATCAAGATAAACAGGGAGAGCCTGAAAAAACTCGATAACATCTACCGTGAAGTGCGCGCATCAGTATTCCCGCAAGTTACCGGGGCACTGGGTGTTAACAGGTTTATAGAGTCGCCGGTGATGAAAGTAGATCTTGGGGAGGGAGAAGTATCCATACCCATGGCATCTGACTGGGAGAGCAGTATCGATCTGAAGGTATCGCAGGTACTTTGGGCGTTCGGCAAGGTTATGAATGTCATACGACTTGCCGAGAATTATATTAACCTGGAAAAACATTCGGCAGATATAACGAGAAATGAGCTGACATATGCAGTAAAACAGGTCTATTATTCCATGCTCCTGGCAGATGATATTGCGAAAATAGCTACAGAATCGCACAAGAATGCTCTGAAGAACAAGGATGCGTTAAAAGGCCGTTACAGCGGCGGCAGGATATCTAATATAAACAATATAAAGATGGAGGCCGACATCTCCGGCCGGGTACCCAGCATGCTTCAGGCAGAACAGTCTTACGAGCTTGTAGAAGTAACTATGCGTGACATACTCGGGGTTCCCGAAGAAAACGATATAGTACTTACCGAAAAATTTATAACAGTATTTTCCGAATTCGATTACGATAACCTTAGAAGCAGTATGCTGAGCAGGGAACCTGTCCTGATGGTATACAGGGAAAAACTGAACCTTGCCGATACCAAAATAAGACTGAAAAAATCCAGTTTTTATCCTACTCTTTCCGGATTTATGAGTTACAGTTATGGCGGAGGAGACGATAAGATAATACCCGATGACATGAACAGCGAGCTTGTAGCCGGGGTTATGCTCAACTATGATATCTGGGACAGCGGGAAAAGAAAGAATTCCTACAGGCAGGCTGAAAACGACAGGAACATTGCTGAATTCGACTACAGGAAGATGGAGAGGGCCCTTGATGTGGAATTGAAATCGGCAATTACTGAATACCGGGCATTGATAAAGATATATGACGCAAACCGGCGTGCGGTGAAGCTGGCCGGGGAGGCCTACGAGATAGCGCTGTCGAGTTTTAAATCAGGTGCTGTATCGCAGACAATGCTCAATGACGCTGAATTGCAGCTCACAGGAGCAAAGATGCGGGAACGTACGACCCTTTATAATATAAATATTGTAATTGCAATGATCGAGAAACTGACAGCGGAGAACAGGAGATGATAAGGAAACTTGTATATATTATGTTTTTCGCGGTTATCGTACTTTCGGTAGTATATAAATCCCGCATCCTGGAAGGTAAGGAAAAACAGGAAATAGTCAGCATAACAGAAGAATGGAAAAGATACGGGAAACCTGTTGATATCGCTTATGCCGTAAGAGGCGACGCGCATTGCCTGGAGAAGATATCCGGCATAATCGGAAGCGGTAATATCATAGACTGCGAGGTGTCTGAAAATATTGCGGCAAAGCTGCGGCAGGGACAGGAGTTCACAGCATTATTAAAAGGAAAACTTCTTCACGGATATGTCGATAATGTCGGCGGGAACAGGGATATGCTTACCGGGCTCTACAGTGCAAGACTGAAGATAACTACAACGAACGGGTTCAAGAATGGCAGTATAGTCGTCGCGAAAGTCCGGGTCAATACCCTTAAGAATGTGCTGAAAATACCGCAAACTTCTGTTGTACAGGATAATTCGCATAGATATTGCTGGGTAGTCCATGACAATATTGCTGAAAAAAGGGATATCGTGACCGGTGCGGACTGCGAGGCCTATATCCAGGTCGTATCAGGACTTGAGCTGAAAGAGAAGGTATGTTTGAACGGATTAGCTGAACTGGCCGATAAAGACAGGGTGAGGATCCGCAATACCGAGGGAGTCGATTGATGATCAGGATGTTCGTAAAAAGGCCCGCCATGACATTGATGTTCGTCCTGGTATTCGTAGTGATGGGGATCGTCTCTTTCTCCGATCTGATAATAGAAGAAACGCCCAAGATGAATTTTCCAATGGTTACTGTCATGACGTTTTACAGCGGTGCATCACCCTCGGAGATAGAGACACAGATCATAAAAAAGCTCGAAGACGCCATAGCCGAGATATCGCAGATAGAGTCCATAGATTCCTATTGTTATGAAAATTACGGTATGATGCTGATCGAGTTCGAGATGTCGGCAGATGTGAACCTGAAAGCCATTGAGGTCAAGGACAAGATAGAGCCTGTCACGAACGAACTGCCGCGCGATGCCGACAAACCGGTGGTGAGCAAATTCGATCCCACGGTCGAACCTATTGTCGACCTGATACTTTCCGGCAAAGATATTGATACCCTGAAGCTGTTCGAATACGCGGATAAAAGGCTCAGGAATCAGATAACCGTCATTGAAGGCGTGGCATCTGTGGATATATATGGAGGCAAAGAAAGACAGATAAACGTCAAGCTGGATAACCAGCTGATGAATAAATATTTCACTTCCATTAACGATATTGTCAATACGGTAAGCGACCGGAATATGAACGTGCCCGGCGGGTACATCGAGGGCGGCATAGTCAAGGAGAATGTTAGATTCCTCGGAGAATTCAAGAAAATATCAGATATAGCTGATATGCCGTTTGTGTCACGCGAAGGCAAAACGCTTAAGATCTCGGATGTAGGAACAGTTGAAGATTCTTATAAGAAAGTAGAGACCTATACCCGGTACAATGGCAGCGAAGTGGTTGGCCTGTCTGTCAAAAAACTCTCTGACGGCGATGCCGTGAGTATTGTGAGGGAGGTCCGCGAAGTTCTAAAGAAGATCGAGAGGACTCTTCCTGAAGGCATGAAACTGAGTATCGCATACGATTCTACTACGAGACTGATCAAAGACACAAAAAATACTCTTGTTAATATCATTATAGGGATACTGCTCACTGTCGTAATACTGTTCCTTTTTCTCGAGAATCTCAGGGTGACATTTATTGCCGCCGTTGTTATCCCGACATCTCTTATATCCGCGTTTTTTCCGATGCAGTTTTCGGGTTTTACCATAAATTTCATAACCTTGCTTGCCATAGCCACATCGCTCGGCACGCTTATAGCCAATGCATTGGTAGTCATAGAGAGCGTGGACCGGGAGCTCTCGAAAGGCAAGAGCCCGCAGGATGCCGCTATAGACGGTACTCAGGGTGCGATGGTGGCGGTGCTGGCTTCTGCCGGGACAAATCTTGTCGTCTTTACTCCCATCGCGGTAATGGGCGGTCTTGTCGGCCAGTTTATGAGAAGCTTCGGGCTGACAGTGATATACGCTACAATCTTCTCCATACTTGCATCTTTCAGCCTGACGCCTATGCTGTGCGGGCTTCTTCTGAAGCGCCGGGACCATTCCGGCGAAAACGGTAAAGGAAGTCTTCTGAGGAAGATTTTCCTGTTCCCGCAGCGGATTCAGAAATGGGCGCTTGATGAATACGGAATTATTTTCCGTAAAATTTTACGGCATCCGGGTTTAACCATACTGATCTCGATAATCATATTCATTTCCGCGGGATACCCGCTCAGATATATAGGCAGCGAGTTTATGCCGAAGTCTGACATGGATGTGATAAACGTTAACATAGAACTGCCGCAGGGCGCCGTTCTGGAGCGTACTGTGTCGGTTGTTGAAGATATGGAAAAAATAGTCTCGGGATACCCTGAGGTAAAAGATTATCTGTCTTATATAGGAATAGACGGCGCTGAAAACGGCAAGATAGCAGTTAATCTCATACCGAGCGAAGATAGGGAGCGGTCAGATGCCGATTTAATAAATGCTATAATACCGCAGGCCGCCCGTATCCCGGGGGCTACTATAACACTTACTCGCGGCGGCGGCCATGGAGGTTTCGGCGGCGACATATCGATAAACCTTGCAGGCACTGATTACGACAGGATGATTAAGATGTCCGGACAGATGATGGATATCATGATGAAAACGGGAAATTTCAGGAGTGTGGAATCTTCATATAAATCACCTAAAGACGAGATCCGCTTTATACCTGATGCCGGCAGGATGATAGAGGCCGGAGCTTTTAATGCAGAGGTCGGCGATGCGATAAGTTTTGCCGTAAAGGGTCATAACCGCAACCTGTTCAAGGAGGAGGGAGAGGAATATAATATTAATTTCGAGCTGGCGGAAGAATATAAAGAAGACGTTGAAGATATCAAAAATATATCTGTCATGACAAAAGACGGCCTGCTATCTGTATCAGAGCTTGGAGATATAGTCAAAACAAAAGGATATTCCATGATACGCCGGCATGATAAGTCCAGGATAATACAGGTCAACGGCTGGCTCTCAAAATCGACTGCCGGCCAGGTCGAACAGATGTTAAACGGGGAATTCAAGAAAATAGAGTTCCCGGAAAATTACAGGTATGATTTTGTGGGTATGCAGAAGAGGATGGCGGAGAGCGCCCGCGAGATCCTTAAGGCGTTTATACTGGCGGTTATCTTTACTTATATGCTCTTAGTTTCCATAATGAATTCGTTCAAATACCCGTTTGTCATACTCACAACGGTACTGACATCATTTGTCGGGGTTTTCCTTATCTTGTTCTTTATGGAATTCCCGATAAATATCGGCGCTATGATGGCTATGGTCATGATAGTCGGCCTTGTTGTGAATAATGCTATTCTTATGCTGGATTATGCCCTTCACCGGATGGGAAGAGGAGATGATGTTAAAGATGCGCTATGGAAAGGCGCTTCGGTTAAATTCAGGGCTATACTGATGACATCTCTTGCTATCGTGTTCGGCGCACTGCCCCAGATATTCGATAAATTTGTCGGTAAAGCCTCCATAGGCGCCGTGGTAATAGGCGGTATTCTGGCATCCATCTTTTTCACGTTTTTTCTTGTGCCGGCCGTTTTTTATGTAATGACAAAGAAGAAAAAACCTATATAACAATCCACAGTATTGCGTATCATCTGTAAATTGATATTTAACACAATGAAGGCATAGTATAAATATGCTATACTAAAACAGCATCATGATCAAGATACTCGCGCCAATTAATAATCCCTCAGAAACCGAAAGGCTTATAAAAGCGGGCGCAGATGAATTATACTGCGGTGTTTTTCATGAAAACTGGACAAAAATAATCGGCGCGGTTCCCAATGCAAAAGTGTCCAAATGGGCAAGTCTTAAATCTTTTAAAGAACTCAGGGAAATAACAGGTATAGCCGGGAAATACAATGTCCCGGTATATTTGTGCCTGAATGCGCATTATACTACTAGACCTGTATTCGAACTTGCAAAAAAGGATTATAAGGAGGCAGTGCAAAATAATGTCAGCGGATTTATAGCTGCACATCTGCCGCTGATCAAAGAAATAAAAAAAGAATACGAAAACATACCTGTTATATTGAGCACTATGGGAAACTGTTTTAATTCTGATACAGCAGCTTTTTATAGAAAGTACGGGATATCAAGAGTGGTATTCCCTCGGTATATGACTATTGAAGAGCTCGGTACTGTTTGCAGCGAAATAAAAAGAAAGGATATTAATATTGAATTGGAGGCATTTATATTGAATTTTGTTTGCAGAAATATAAACGGGCTATGTTTAATGCATGGGCCCTTTGCGCAGTTTTATATGGGACAAGATAGAAGCATTTTGAAAAAAGCATTAAAAAACATATTTTCTATTTTTCCTAAATCATATAAATATATATTTCCAATAATTAATAAATTTATAATTAAACAAAAAGCAAAATACCCTTGTATGCAGAGGTTTGAAGCGGGATTCTATTCCGAAACCGGAGAAGAAGAAATATGCCCTTCATATTTTCTGGGCAATAAGTACTTCAATATTTGTGCCGCATGTGCACTGGCATGTTATGAGGAAATGGGAATAAACCACGTAAAAATAGTAGGTCGCGGGTATCACCTGAATAGAAAGCTAAAAGATATTAGTTTCATCAAAGAATTAAGAGATGACCTAATCAGCGGCCGATACGATAACAATGAATTCATGCACAGAGGGCAAGAGTCGTTTTACAGGAATTACGGCTATCGATGCAGGGCCGCGGAATGCCACTACCCTGAATTGATACGGAGAAAAAATAGCAATAAGAAATGAGAGATAGATTTCACATTAAAGAGGCGGAAGAGGCGATATATATGCCGGTAATAGATACTACTGTAGATCTCGTGCATTACCATAGAATATATACGGGAAACGATGTTTGCGAAAGACTTATACAGTCCCCGGCCCAGTTTAAAGAAATATTTGAATACGCTTGCTGTTATAATAAAAAAGTTACTTTGCTGACCCCTGTTTGTACTGAATCCGGGTTGGGCAGAATAAAAGCTATTTTTGATATTGCATATAAATCCGGCGTGGAGATTGAAGCTGCTGTTAATGATATGGGAATAATGAATCTGCTTGCTGAAGGGTATGAAAACATAAAACCCGTTATGGGACGCCTGAATACAATAAGGTTTACGCTCCCATATCAAAGTCACCATCAATTTCGCTTAAGCAACAGGATCAATCCGAAAAAAAGAAAAAAAATATTAGACACACAGATATTTCATGAAGAATATTATGATTTTTTTAAAGAATACGGGATTAACCGCATGGAGATGGATAACCGTGTAAGTGCATGTTTGTATGCGGACCATTTGTTAAAAAACGGAATATATACAACGCTATATCTCCCGTATACTTTGATCTCAGTCACAAGACGCTGTTTATTCGCCTCGAGAAAATTAGCTTCATCGGTATTTGCTCTTACAGGCTGCAATAAAGAATGTATGGGGGCAAAGATATACCTGAAGAACAAGAGCGGTATGACAATCCTGGCCAGAGAAACAGCTTTTTATATACAACAGGATATTAAAGCGGAAGAGGTATATCCTGAATATCTGAAAAAAATTGACCGGACTGTGATATTTCCTGAGGTATTCTAGGTCAGCATTTCAATCATGATGCCAACTCAATGGTTAATGCAATTACAACATAATAATTATAACTTAAAGAAGAGAATATAAGAGAAACACCTGAGATAACGGAGAGATTGAGGGTGCTGAAACAGTATAGAGAAACATGAAAAAACCCGCTGAGCAAAAATGGTATGTCTATATAGCTGAATGCAGGAATAAGGCATACTATACCGGTATCACTACCGATATAGAAAGAAGGATCTCCGAACATAATTCCGGGACCGGCTGCCGTTATACCCGGTCTTTTGGTCCGGTTGTGCTCCTATGGAAGGAAAAACAACCTGACAGGGCGTCTGCTTTAAAGAAAGAAGCTCTGATAAAAAGCTGGGCCCGCAATAAAAAGGGGAAAGTGATAAAGG
>JBDRKX010000073.1:0-4743 GCA_043813605.1 Elusimicrobiota bacterium
CCTCCTGTGATTCCTAAATGCAAGGTTTTTTGGGGGTACCTTGCGCTTTCCTTGCACTTATTCCTTATCTACATGTCAATATTATACTTTTTTGTCGTCTATTATTCTATACCTTTTGCTTTTTTCCAGAGGCCCTAATTACCGCCGTATCATTTATACATTGTAAATTATCGTTAGCACATGGAGCAGTTTGCTAACTGCTTGACAGGAAAGTTTCTCAGGCTGTACTGCCTATAATATCTTCAATATACTGAAGGACGAGTTCCTGATCAGGTTTCTGGACATAGTATTTAATACCGTATCCTACAGTTTTCTGCCTTACTTCTTCAATATCCGCGGCCGTGTATACAATTATGGGTATTGCCTGGGTATAAGTAGCCAGGTTGAGCTTTTCCACAACGGCAAAGCCGCCGCCGGCAGGCATCATTATGTCGAGCACTATCAGGTCCGGCAATTCACGCTGTGCAAACATTATTGCCTGCATAGCGTCAAATGCATAGACCACCTTGTACCCGTTTAAGCCAATAAACTGCCCGAGCACCATTGCAATTGTCTTAGAATCTTCTATTACAAGTATCTTTTTCATCTTATAGTGGACCTGATAACTAAAATTATAAGCAAATAAAAAGTTAAAAGCAACTTGGTTAACCGGCTGCCGCATAATATCCGTTTACATTTACAACTCTGACATAAATCCGGGAGTATTGTTCTGATAGATAATAATTCCTATAATATTACTATTTGAAAAATTTAAAGTATTCAGTTAGCATGACTCCAAATAACAGTTTTTTCAAGCCCGCGCCGGCAGACTCTGCCGGCTTGATAACAAACTACAGATGTACAAACACATGTGCCCACTGTCTTTATGGTTCCTCTCCCTGTGTAGAAGAACAGGTTTCCCCTGAAACACTGAAAGAAATTATCCGAAACATAAAAAGAGAGATTCCACACTGTTCAATACATATCGGCGGAGGAGAACCTTTTCTTGATTTTGACTTACTCGGGTCAACTGTTGAAACGGTCCTCCAGAACGGGCTGTGCCTGGAATATGTTGAAACCAACGGCATCCTCTTATCCGGTCAGGACAGCCGGGACAAACTCCTTGCTCTACGCCGCCTCGGACTCAAATGTATTTTATTGTCCATATCCCCTTTCCATAATGAGTTTATATCTATCGAAGACAGTAAAAAAATATTTTCTCTCATAACTGATATATTCGGCAATGACGGCATTTTCCCATGGCATCCGGCATATTATGATTTCATAAAACAAACCGCCTGTACCTTGACATCAGATATAAATGAATATTTTTCATTTTTCTCAGCAGAAGAAATATATAGACAACTTACAAATGTTATATATATTCATCCGGCCGGACGCGCGGCTTTTGTTTTCAGAGATTTTATCGGGGGGTTTCCCGCCGCCGGATACTTCAGCAAGAACTGTGCCGGTGAAGCGTCTTCACCAACACATGCGCATATTGATTACGCCGGTAACTATTGCGCCGGTTTTTGCAGCGGCCTGACTATCGGACAGGAGGCCGGATGCGACCTCGGGGAATTATACAGGCGCGGGATAGATCTTGAGGAATACCCAATACTGGATATTCTAATAAACAGGACGCTCGGCGACCTTTTTGAATATACCCTTGAAAGAGGTTTTACAGAAAAAAAGAGCAAAGATAAATCCGAGGAAAAATACAGTTCATCCTGTCATCTTTGCATGCACCTGAGAACATTCCTATATTTCAGGTTCCCGGGAAAATACAAAGAACTTGCATCGGGTCTCTTTTATGAAGACATGAAAGAAAGGTTCGGCCTATAGATGACAAAAATACATAAAATTATCTTTTTTGCGATCATAGTTATAACCCTAGCTTTCTACCTGAGTTCCTTTGATTACACTTTTATGGGGTCGTATAACGATGACGCATGGTATATAAATGCCGCCCGTTACCTGGCCGGATCACAAGATATACAAAAGGAACTTAAAGCCCGCAATATAGGCTATCCAGTGCTTCTTGCG
Source organism: Elusimicrobiota bacterium (assembly GCA_043813605.1). Taxonomy (GTDB): domain Bacteria; phylum CG03; class SLGR01; order SLGR01; family JBDRKX01; genus JBDRKX01. The sequence goes on from JBDRKX010000073.1 coordinate 2,026, forward strand.
CCACTTGCGGGTCTTTTCCCAAGCAGCATAACCGTACTAAGGCTCACATCCGTTCTGGCATTCATTATTATTCCTTTTATCATATTTTATTTCCTGCAAGATATATTTGATCCTGCCAGACTTCTCATTTTTATTGCCCTGTTTTCTCTTAATGCCACCGTTGTAGCGTTCAGTACAAACGTAATGTCCGAAGCCCCATATCTGCTTTTTCTCATAATTTCTATCGCTGTGTTCCGGTACTACTTAAAAGAGGAGACCGGCGGACTTTTACCGCTGTTTATCCTTGCTTTTATTTCGGCTTACCTGTTTTTTCTCAAGAACCAGGGTATCCTTGTTTTCTTTTCTCTGACCGCATATTTTATCATGAAGCGAAAAACAAAGGACCTGATCTATTTCGCTCTATTCTTCCTTGTATTTATGATACCCGTCTTTTTTCTTAATCCCATCGGGAGTTATATGTCAGTGATAAACAGGACATATGGCCATTCTTCCCGTATCCTCCTGCCCCTGGGCAACCTGCTCTATTATTTCAAGTGGGGTATCTACCGCGGCATACTCAATATAGGCGTAGGTTCGTCTTCCTTCAGTTCCGTATTATTCAAGGCACCTGTTGTATATGCCGCCTCAACGGCAGTATTTGCATGTATTGTCTACGGCCTGATAACCAATCGGGAACCTGAATATATGGTGCCCTTTAAAATATACTTCATCCTGCATCTTTCCGCTCACATCTGGTGGGCAACCATAAGCATAAGATATTTAATGCCGCTTTTACCGCTTTCCATATATTATTTCATGTCAGGCCTGAGCAGGATCGGAAAAAAAGCATTCTATCCGGCTTGTTTTATCATACTTGTTTCCTGTCTTTCCAGTGATATGCGTATTGCCGCGACTTCACTCAAAGATAAAGTGCCATCACCTGTCAGGACATACAGCACCTTCCGCTGGCTGAAAGAAAACACGCCGGATAAATCGGTTATATCCTCCAATCATCCGGCCAGGATATACCTTCACACCTGCCGCAAGAGCGTCGTTTTTCCGGGTTTCAACACACCGGATGAACTCTACTTCAACCTCCTGACAAATAACATTGATTATGTTGTAAGTTTTGCTATGGAACCAACGCATATCAATTACGAGAGACTCTATACTTACTTCAGCAAGAACAGCCTCATGCGCTTCTGCCTTGCAGATAATCCCAGATATGAAGAGGTCTTCATCAGCGAATCGGAAAATGTATTTATCTGGAAAGTCAGAGAAAATTTGTCTTTTCGGAAAGCCTGGAAGATCAATGCTGACGGGATAAAAGAACTTGCACGCGGGAACCGGGCCCGCGCCGGGGAATATTTCACTGAAGCCCTGAACGAGCACAGCAATTTTCCTCTCGCCGCTTTTAATCTTGCGAGACTCTTATTTCTTGAAAAAAACTACAACGAGGCTCTTTTCATAGTTTCAGAGGCCCTTAAATATTCGCCGGCTGACAAGATGCTGCTTATTTTCAGGGGCACCATATACAAAGAAACCGGCAAACCCCTGCTGGCAGAAAAAGACTGGTCTGCGGCACTCAGAATAGCTAATACGCTCGGCGAGAAAAACACTGCGGCCGGTTTACATAAACTTCTTTCCGGATTATTCCCGGACGAAAATAGGATTAATGGTCAATGAATTCTCTTGCACCAGCAATAACTCCCGGCTGTTTTGACACCATTATTTGCCATATCCATGTTTTTGGGTTAATATCCAAAAAGGGAGCTATTTTTTTATATGGTTAAACGAACCGGTATAGAAAACAGGAAACTGCGGCGATATCATGTCCAATTGTCCGGATGCATACATGATTCCGGTCATTATATCAAAATAGGCGTAAATAACATAAGTAAACGCGGCGCCGAAGTAACATCCGATATAGAACTGCCTTTATACCGTCCTGCGTACATAGAAATACAGCTCGACGAGAATACCACCCTCGGGACGGAATGCACGCTGGCATGGATGATAGGAAAAGGCAGCAGCTACAATTCGGGCCTGGTTTTTACCGGGAAAACCGAGTCTGAAATAGAAGACATACTTGTTGCTTCCGGCTTAATCAATGCCGCAAATGTACTTCCCATAAAGAACCCGCGTTTAGAGGCTTTTGATATTATTTTTGAAGACTACCATGACGAGATATTTCTGCGGCGCGCAAGGGAGTATGTAGATTACATTAAAGAAGAGGACCCCGAAGAAGCAGAACAGGCTGAGAAAAAACTGCAAGAACTGACTCAATCAGTAGTAGCGTCCAAGAAATACTTTAAAAAATGGGCAAAAACAAGGAACCTGCTGGATGGCCTGGGCTTCGGCCGCAAAAAAGACAAATAGCAGGTTTCCGCAAGTAATTCCTCCAATATATTTTCTTTACACAACTATGATACTGCGGCGCATCAGAACCTGGCGCCGGCAGTGAGTCCTGCGGAACCACCGGTATTCAGATGCCATGTCAGCGGTATATCTATGACTACCGGGCCGGAGATAAATCCCAGATCCGACATCAGTTTTGGCCTGATAGTATCGGGGCCATCACCTTCAGTACTGGCGTCTATACTTAGGGCCTCTGGAAAAAAGCAAAAGGTATAGAATAATAGACGACAAAAAAGTATAATATTGACATGTAGATAAGGAATAAGTGCAAGGAAAGCGCAAGGTACCCCCAAAAAACCTTGCATTTAGGAATCACAGGAG
>JBDRKX010000074.1:0-19292 GCA_043813605.1 Elusimicrobiota bacterium
ACTGTTAAATTTACCGGTTTCGTATTTACAGGACACATGTTTATCTATAACTTTTTCAAATAATCATATGAGAGTAATCTTTATTCAAAATCTTGGCATAAACGAGTCTCTTGCCCTTACAGAACTGTCGGCCTGCCTTAAACGGGAAGGCCACGCATGCAGTCTTATCATTGAAAATGATGTAAAAAAAACGGCCAAAGCCGTACTCTCTTTCTCTCCGGATATATTCATAATACCCTGGGACATAGGAACGCTTTCGTGGACCTTAAATACTGCCTCATGGCTGAAAAGCCGTTTTAAAAAGAATATCATCCTATGCGGCACATACCCATCGTTTTATCCGGAAAATGCGATCAGTTCTCCCGGTGTTGATGCCATATGTATCGGTGAAACCGAATGCGCCATACCGGAATACCTGAAAAAAATCGAAAAAGGAAAGGATCCCGGCGACACCAGGAATTTCTGGATAAAAACCTCCGGCGGTATACAGAGGAACAGTTTAAGGCCGTTAATAGACAACCTTGATATTCTCCCTCTCCCGGACAGGAATATTTATTTCAGATACCCCTATCTTCGCGGTATGAGCATGAAAAGATTTACTTCAGGCAGAGGATGCGCAAATTCATGCAGATTCTGTTACAACCCTCTGCTCAGGAAACGCTACTCCGGAATGGGGCCATACGTAAGAAAAAAGAGCGTATCCCGCGTCATATCCGAGATCAAAGATGTAAGGGAACATGCTGCGCTCAATTCCGTTCATTTTTCAGACGATATTTTCATATCCGACAGGGACTGGATCTTTAAATTTGCAGTTGCATATAAAGAACAGGTAAACCTCCCTTTTACCTGTAATGCAACCGCCGACCTTATAGATGAAGACATAGTAATAGCCCTTAAAAAAGCGAATTGCCGCGGCATTGCAATCGGAATAGAATCAGGCAACGAGGACTACCGCAAATATATACTCAACAAGGATCTTTCGGATTCAGTGATACATGAAGCGGCAGGCCTGATAAAAAAACAGGGGCTTTTTATGGCTACTTTCAATATGATCGCGCTGCCGGGGGAAACACCTCAGGATGTTATAAAAGCCATCAGGCTCAATGCCGATATCGGCGCTGACCATGTAAGATTAAGTTTTGCCTCTCCTCTGCCCGGTACTGAACTGGCCGAATACGGCCTTAAAAAAGGTTTTTTTGACAACGTAAGACTAAAAAAAATGCTCGATGATACGATTTATCCTAAAGAAGCTGTTTGTTTATCAGAGCATAAAAGAGAACTGGAGAACCTTTTTATACTCTTCAGGTTCGCTGTTATGTTCCCCGGGTTCATCCCGCTGGCAAAAAAACTCTGCCGGCTGCCTTTTATAAAGCTTCTTGCAGTGCCTGATATGCTTATTAATTCCTACAAAGAAAAAAAATTTTTCAGTATAACCTGGTTATCCGGAATAAAATACATGCTCAAAGCCGGCGGATTAAGAAAACGGACAAAAGTCTTCAATAATTTCATGCCCTGATCATCTCCTGTAAAGTCAGGGGGCTATCTCAATGATATATGACAGGTCTTCTTTTGCTGAGATGTTTTCAGGTTTTTCCCTCCATAATTTAATATACAGCAGTGTATATTCGTTCTTACGGATCAGTTTTATCCTGCCGCGCGGATCTGTAGGACTTAAATTGTTTGTCCCGCCGCGGCCGACATGATAAAATCCGGGCTGGCTGTAGATACCGTTCAGTATTATGCCTGATTCTTTCCATTCTGCATCTACATTCACGCTTAACGCAGCATCCAGTCCGGCATGAAGAAATCCGGCATCATATGCATTAACCATGTTGATCCTTATCATTCCGGCGGAATCTTCATAATAATAAAGGTTATAGAACCATCTCCGTGCATCATTGCCTTCATATGTCTCCCGGAAGGAGTTTTTTTCGTATTCTACCCCGCAGTTGAACTTGAATGCAAGCGGAGTAGACGATCCTGTATAAGTCAATATGATCAAAAAATAAGGATTAGATATAAAGAATTCCGCTTCATCTGTCCAGCCGGCATCCGGTGAAATACTTCTGTATATCCTGTTCTCGGGTTCCCCTGACATATGGTACCCGCCCTGGTATATGCCCGGTATATTGTATTTAGATACTATTTCTCTGCGTAATACTGCAATATCTTTAACAGAAAACCCATCGAGTGAATACCTTGCCGGCGCTATTATCACAGGATGAGCATCGGGTCCTTTTTCAGAAACACTATCTTCTGAACCGCCTTCGGACGGTTTGGTTGATATGCTGATAAACAACATCAAAGCGACTGCGCTCAGTACGGCTATTGCGGTATATAACATGCTTTTATTTCCTTTTCCCTTTTTTATTTTCATGCGATCCTGTTTTACTGTTAATTATATGAAATAAACTGTTTTATTCAAAGAACTGTACGGACATCGCCCAGTTTGTTATTATATCTTATTAGAGGATATGGCCGATGTTGCATAAACAAATTCCCGGTATTGTTTCAGATAAATACCTTTTTGTTGATCAGGCCATGTCTTTCCTTGGCATGACAAATTATCTTACCGGCGGTTCAATAATCTCTCATTATATGAGCGATGCGATCTCGGAAAGTTCCAGAAAGTTTCTTGAACAGGAGATCCTGTTCAGCTGACAATTCAACCCATTTATTGCAATAAAAGATGGAATTCGACGAAAAATATACCATATCCTATGTCGCAAAAAAGCTTGTCAATACTTATGAGTATTACCTCACTTTTTTACTGTGTACTATATGGCATCTTTCTCGTCTCGGTTCTACATCTCTATCGCATCAAATGGGTTCAGCCTTAGATATGTAAAATTACTGTAAAATTATATTCTAATTCTGTCTGTTAATATTCATTATTATTTCATATTCAAACAGTATAATTGAGTCACTGATATAATTGTAATCAGTATAAAAGAGGTATAAATTCAGTGATTTATAAACGGCACCACAAGATAGTTGTTTTTCTGATACATGTCATATTAATATCGTGTTTACCGGCGCTTACATGGGAATCTTCTGCCGATACTGCAACCGAGGAAAATATCGGCGAATACACCAGTACTGATTATAACACCGGCCGCTCCGATTCATATCCGGTAGTGGAAACTACGAAACTCATCCGGGCCGAAAGCGAATCAAAAAATAAGGGCACGTCGACTGAGCCCGGCGGGCACGCCCCCATCCTTACAGAAGGATTGATCCCGGAGATAGAGATCGAGGGAAAAGGTCATATTTCCAAAGAACCGGTATGGATTTTTGAGGGACCGGAACCTGTCGCAGCTCCTGTAGCTCCGGTTATCCCCGAAACCAGATTTCATACGGATTCATTCCCTAGTATTGAAGCTTTTGTAAATGAAGACGGAATTGAGAACCGGGTCATCGTACCTGGTTTTAACACACAACCGTAATTATATCAAGACCGGTAAAACCGAGGTCAATATGTCCGTCCGGGGATCCTCATGTTTTTTTCACGCTCTTCCATAAGCAGTTTTTTTACCGGATCACTGATGCCTTCTCCTTTTTCTTTCTTCTTTTTCTTCCGGCCGGAAAATATATCAATAGAGATCCTATGCACGGTATCAAACCCGTATTTTTCATACAACAAGGCATAATTAAAAAACAGGAACTTTGAATCCAGCACTTCGCGGTCCCAGCCGAACCCGAACGAGATCCTTGACGCATCATAACCTGTTCTTATCCGGAAATCTTCTGCGATCTCATATTCTCCCCCGAAATGAGCGCGTATCTTCTGCGTAACAGTCTTATCTACGTCAAAGGCCAATAACAGTTTTTTATCCATCAGCCTGTACGCCGACCCGGCTTTGATGTTCACTAAGACCTGCTCACTGTACTCATATTCACTTTGCAGTACCGGGTCATCTATTTTCCACTTCAAACTGCCGAAAATATTCTGTATGTTCAGTCCGAATAAGAGTTTATTCCCTGTATCATAAAAAAATGCTGCATCAAAGCCTATTCCCCTGGCACCGGCAGCAGCAGTAAGGCTTTGTACAAGATACTTAAAAGCAATTCCGGCAGAATATTTTTCTGCGATCTGCTGTCCGAAAGCAAAATATAAAGCATTTTCACTATCTGAGAATTTTTCTGTGGGATTGCCGTATGTATCACTTCCCTGTATATCGCCTATTCCGTAGTTAACCCAACCTATGCCAAGCCCTTTTTCTTTGGGCAACCAGCCTGTTTTATCATCAACCGGTAACACACACCCGACAAAATTATGTTTTCTCTCTCTTGATGAAACAGATGTCATCATAGTTGCCGAATGCCTTCCTATACCGGATAATACTGCGGGATTCCAGCATATAGCAGAAGCATTGTCCACTGCTGCCACAAAAGCGTTTCCCATTGCCGCTGCCCGGCAGTCTACTCCCATTTCCAGATAGGAAGCTGCTCCTTCAGCGAGCTTGTTATCTGCTGCTTCCAGTGAAGACGCTGTAAGCAGGATTATTATCAGGAGTAATCTCTTCATTGTTTATATTTCAGTACTGCAAACTTGCTTGTTTCAATATTTGAACCGAATCTCACCTGGCAGAAATAGACACCGTTAACACAATTCTCTATATTCCATGGGACATAATGCTCTCCGGCCCCTGAGATGTCATATGAAATATCATCGATCAATCTGCCGGCACTGTTGAAAATCCGTATTTTCACTTCACCGGGACCATCCGTATTGAATCTTATGTTGATATTTTTCTCCAATTTCACCGGATTCGGATAGAAAAAAATATTGAGTGCGCCTGCAGCTCCGGGTTGACCTGATCTCAAAACGGCATTGGCACTCGAAGACCCGGCGGCCTCTACCGTTACGGCATGATAAAACGAGTACGTACCATAACCGGGCGCACTCACTCTGACCTCATATTCGCCCGAGATGAGGCCTCCTATATAATACGTGCCATATGAAGAAGCGGAACAACTCTGCTTAAAGACCCCGTCGCGGTAGACTTCAATATCCGCTCCGCTTACAGGATTACCTGAACTGTCTGTAACAATGCCGAAAACGGCTCCGCCGGCTCCCTCCACATCGACCCTTGCCGGGATAGTGCCCGGGCCCTGATCGACATTACTGCACGATATGGTTATTGCATAGAAATTCTCGCCTACAACCCTGCCGGTGCATTCTATTGCCCAGTCTATAACTGCTATACAGTCAGGAGGTATAGAACGCGAGCCCGCATCTTTTTCTATATACTTGACTGCAGTTTCTCCCTGTTTAAGTCTCAGATTATCATGGATATTCAGTTTTAATTGAGCATTTGAGACAGCTGATGCGCTCTTATTATGAACATAGGCGACTATCCTGAAATCAGACGGCGTATAATAGAAATCATATAAAAAATCATTGAATTTGAACTTGCCCGGCGCTGAAATACCCAGTACAAACGGGCCCCAATTCAGTTTACGCATCTCGCCCAGTCCTATCCGTACTGCATAAGTCTTTGACGATCCCGCTGTATAAGTAGAGGTCCCCATATACACAAGTACGGCACTGTCACTGTCCGGGCTTGTTCCGCTTATAACACCGCCGCCGTCATTATCAAGAAAAGACCTCGTGGCATCAAAAGGATAATTCCATGTAGATCCTACAGCAGGCCAGTATCCCAGTATGACTTTGTCCGGATCATTAAAACCGGTACCGGTAAACTCTATCAATCCTGTGATGGTCGGGTCAGAAAGCGAATCAAAGACCTGGCAGGACTGAGGCAGACTGGAAGTCCATCTTGTATCAGTTGTTATCTCACCGGCATCCAGAGCGTAAAAGGGCGCTCCGTCATTATTTCCCAGCATAGTATCCAGCATAACCATTACCCCGGCATCATGTGAAACAGCGCCGCTATTTGTTATCTTATACAGTATCTGGCACGTATCGTTCCGGCCGGTAGAATAGCCCTCGACAATTGTGAGTTCCTGGTATACGGATATATCTCCGTATGTATGTTCCGCGACCAGCTTACTGCCCGTCTTGGCAGGGGAGATGCTCCATGTACCGCCCGCGCCGAAAGTGGTGCTGTCAGTACCGTCTATCCTTACAACAGTCCAGGAAGTACCCGGGGACGGAAACCCGTAAAGTACCTTTTTATCATTGTCTTTTTCACTGGCCGGATCGCCACCCGTTGTGCCTATAGTAAAATAAGCCGGGACTTGAGGTATCATCCATTACAACCTGTATATAGTCGTTAGAAAGGTTCGGTAAAGATGTATCCGCAGATGGAACAGTCAGGGTTGTTTTTTTGGAAAAACCGGCTATAAGCAGAACAGCGAGTAATTTGTTAATCCGGCAGTACATCCTGCACGGAATTCTACATGGTTATATTGTAATATGTCAATCTGTCTCAGATAATTGCAGGGCAGGTTTTATCCGGTAACCCGTTCCTGTCATTTAAATTATAAAAGCGCGTGAAAGATCACAGGGAAATGTTACTTCTTCTTTTTCTTCTTCTTCTCGGTTTTTGATACTTCAGTCTTAATCTCCGGAATATCCTTGTCGATCCCGGTGACATTAAATACAGGTGTTATTTCCGGTATGACAATATCCTTCAGATCCTTAAAATCTATATCCGGGATATCGGGTATCTCCGGTATAGTTAACACGGGCCCTTTAGGCACTTGGAAAGTTGATTCGAGAACCGGTGCCGGTAACCCTTTCTCCAATTTGATTTTCGGCGGGATTGCATCCAGAGCTTTGAGGCTATTTTTAACCCCGGTTATGGCCTGGACTTCTTGAATGCCGGGATTGATATTTACTTCCATTTCCTTAAGATCAAATTTTAAACCGGAGGCTTCAAACGGAACATCGGGTATTTTTGTCCCTGCGATATCAGGCAGTTTTGCCATTTCACCGGAAAGAGATATATTTTCCATAAACGATGCCGCTTTCTTGCCCGAGAGATCGGTTTTCGACAATTTTTTCTCAAGTTTTTCCTTATCTTCTTCCCCGCATGACATAAGTAAAAGAAGGGCGGCACAGGTAATTATTACTTTTTCAAGACTTCGATTCATCTATCGTCCCCCTCTTATTAAACCACAGTGAATCCTATACGCTGTCATTTTACCTTAAATTTATTTACAGCGCTCTGCACTTTCTGCGCCGCTTTAAAGAGTTCTGTAGACGAAGCGGAGATCTCCTCCATTGCCGCAGTCTGCTCCTCGGCACCTGCCGTAGCTTCCTCGGCACTTGCTGCGGTCTCTTCGGCAGCTCCTGCAATACCTTCTACCTGGCTCGCTACATTTTCGATATTATCAGCTACGGCAAGAAACATCTGATGAGATTGGTCAACAAGTTTCCTTCCTTCCACTACTTCCTTGAGGCCCAGGTTAACCGTCTCAACGGATTTCTGCGTATTATTCACCACCTCCCGGATTATGGATGATATTTCATGTGCCTGGTGTGTACTGGATTCAGCCAGTTTTCTTACTTCATCCGCTACGACAGCAAATCCGCGGCCTGCTTCACCCGCCCTTGCAGCTTCTATAGCCGCATTCAACGAAAGAAGATTGGTTTGATCGGCTATTTTGGTTATCACTTCAACTATCTCGCTTATCCGTTCAGAACGTTTTTCAAGCTCCTGCATACTGTCTGTCGCAGTATTAATCGAGTCCTGTATCAACTGCATCTTGTTGAGCAGCTTTTCCATGATGGCTCTTCCGTCTCTTGACGCACTTTCGGCTTTTCCGCTGGAAGTAGACGCGGTCTGTGAACTGCTTGCTACCTGTGATGTTGATTCTGATATCTGCTGCATGGTTGAAGAAAGCTGACCTATAGTTTCAGTTGATTGTTCCGCTATCTGCGCCAGGTTAGATGCCGAATTAGCTACCAGGTTGGACTGGTCTATGATATTCAGAACCAGTTCCCTCATATTATCTGTCATGACATTCAGCACTTCGCTCATCTTGGACATAAGTTCGTCAGGCACATCTTCATTTGCACGAACCGTAAGATCTCCCTGGGAAATGCGCTGGATAACATCAAATTTCTCGGTAGTGCTTATTGCCAGTTCATTAAATTGTTCTATGAATTCTCCCATGTTTTCTGCCGTTTTGTTTATAGCCTTGCCCAGTTTTGACACTATCTCGATACTGGAATCTACTGTAGCCCTTGCCGCAGGGTCACCGGCACCTATTTTTTCAAGTACCTCAAAATACTCACTGGTAGCTCTCTTCAGTTCCTGGGCAGTGTGCTCTATCTTTTCTTCCGAACGCTTAAGACTCGTTATATCGCGAAAATCCTCTATTATCCCGACAGCCGCTCCGGTATTGTCATAAAAAGGCATCGCTGTAACAATGTAATAAACCTTTTCACCTGCAGAGTTCTTTTTTTCCATATTTATCTGGAGGGGTTCCCTGGTCTCCATAACGCGTTTTAGCGGACATTCTCCTGTATGACACATCGGGCTGGCAAAGTTTTTGTGACACTTCGTACCGACAGCAGCTTCTTTGCTTATGCCTGTAAGTTCTGACATCGTCTTGTTTACCTTCAGTATATTGAAATCTATATCGATTATCCTCATTGCTGAGGCAGAAGCATCCAGGATCTGTTCAGATTCCTTCATCTTTTCGGATTCCCGCAGCGCAAGCACCATCTTCCTGAAAGACATCGCCAACTGGCCTATCTCGTCTTCCGTTTTCCTTACACGTATCTCCGCCGACAGGTCCCCTTCCGAAATAGACTGTGATGCAGCCGCAATGATCCTTACCGGCCCTATCGTTTTTCTCACAAACCCTATCACAAGCACATTACTCAAAATAATTATTATAACTGCCAATAGCAGTGTTACCAGTGTCGTCTTCTTAACCATACGGCTGGTAGACTCGAGCGAGACACCCACCCTGGCCATACCTATCTTTTCTGTCTTTGTAGTATTATCTGCGCCGCCGGCAAGCATGAGCATATCCGAGCCGGATTCACTCAGCGTCGTCACCGGCACTGCTATATCGTATATTTCTGTACCGCCGGCCGCTATCCATTTTCTGGCAAGCAATTCTTTAGTACCGACAGCTTGATTATTAAGTTCTCCTGTAACTGCCTGTTCCGCTTCTGTACCGCCTCCGGCCGCTATGATCTCCCCCGTTATGTTCTGAACAAGCACATACGCAATATCCGGCTCTTTCATTATTCCAGCGATCAACTCATTCAGTCCGTCGGTATCCTTAACCATAACACCGTACTCTGCATTATAAGCGAAATTATTTGCTATAGATACTCCCCTTTTCTCCAGTTCTTTGTATATCTGTGTCTTATAGTTGAAAATAAAGTAACCCGAAAGTGTGCCTACAATAACAGTTATAAGAACAGTTATCCCTAAAATAGATTTTGCCGCCAGGCTATTATTTATTTTTCCCAGTATACTCATTGGTTCTCCCTTTTAGATATATTTATCCATACTCCCGGTTTTTATAACCGGCTTCCACAGTAACTGACATATACCTATCATATATTTTTAAGCAAAAACAGTAGTTATGTCAACCTTTTGAATAGAAAGTATCATTTCTAAAGTTCATAATCTTCTTAAACAGAATTTTCAATGTCCCCTGCACCTATGGGTTTATCAGCAGCATTATTCTGAAAATTATTGTATTATTTGCTGATTTTTTCGATCTTTGCCCAGGTATCCTTAAGCGGTACAGTCCTGTTGAAAACCAGTTTTGTCCCTGAAAAATCCGGGTCAACACAGAAATATCCCTGCCTCAGAAACTGATAACTGCTGCCGGGCTCAGCATTTGCCAATGACTGCTCTACCCGGCAGGAAGCAATCACTTTAAAAGAATCGGGATTGATCCCGGATTTAAAATCAACGCCTTCTTCGACATCTTCCGGATTTTCTCTTAAAAAAAATCTGTCATAAAGCCTCACTTCGGCTTCATGGGAATGTTCTGCTGAAACCCAGTGCAGTGTCCCTTTTACTTTCCGGCCGTCTGAAGACCATCCGCCACGTGTCTTTGGATCATAAGTACAATGGAGTTCCGTTACTTCCCCTGTAATCTCGTCTTTTACTGCTATCTCACACTTGATATAATAAGCGTGTTTAAGCCTGACCTCGCTGCCCGGTGCAAGACGAAAGAATTTTTTCGGTGGATCCAGCCTAAAATCATCCCTTTCAATATAAAGTACCCTGGAGAACACCAGCTTTCGTGAACCCATTCCGGGATCTTCCGGATTATTTTCAGCATCAAGTTCTTCGATCTTACCTTCAGGATAATTCTCTATTACTACCTTCAGTGGCTTTAGTACAGCCATGACCCGCAGGGCTTTTTTATTCATATTTTCGCGCAGACAATGCTCCAGTAAGGCTATATCCACTACACTGTTTGCCTTGGCAACCCCTATCCTGTCACAGAAATCCCTTATAGCTTCAGGTGTATACCCGCGTCTTCTGAGACCTGAGATAGTAGGCATTCGCGGATCGTCCCATCCGGACACATATCCTCCTTCAACAAGTTCGAGAAGTTTGCGCTTGCTCATGACAGTGTAGTTAAGGTTAAGCCGGGCAAATTCAATCTGCTGCGGATGGTTTTCCACTTCGAGCTTATCCAGTATCCAGTCATAGAGAGGACGGTTGTTCTCAAATTCCAACGTGCATATGGAATGTGTTATACCTTCTATTGAATCTGAAAGACAGTGCGCGAAATCATACATCGGATATATGCACCATTTATCCCCCGTCCTGTGATGTAATTCGTGTCTTATCCGGTAAAGCGTAGGATCCCTCATATTAAGATTGGGAGAAGCCATATTTATTTTCGCTCTTAATACGTATGAACCGGCTTCGAATTCACCATTCTTCATTCGTTCGAACAGATCAAGGTTTTCTTCGGTCGAGCGGTCCCTGTACGGGCTGTTTTTTCCCGGCTCTGTCAGAGTACCGCGATATGCCCTTATCTCGTCAGCATTCAGACTGCAGACATATGCACAGCCTTTTTTAATCAGGTCTACCGCGTATTCATATAATTTATCGAAATAATCCGAAGCATAAAAGAGATGCTCTCCCCAGTCAAAACCCAACCACCTCACATCTTCCTTTATGGAATCAATATACTCTGTCTCTTCCTTGACCGGATTGGTATCATCGAATCTTAAATGGCATCTTCCTTTTTCATGTTCCCCGGCGATCCCGAAATTAAGGCATATCGACTTCGCATGGCCTATATGCAGATAGCCGTTCGGTTCCGGCGGAAACCTGGTAATAATATTGCCCGCATTCTTATTCGCATTCAGATCTTCCTCAATAATATCCCGTATAAAATTAGAAGGTTTTCCTGTATGCCGGATATCTTTATTCTTTTTTATACTTTTCTCCATAACAATCTCCATAAACAGCCGCATTCTTCCGGATAAAGCCGGATTTTAGGGAATTGATATTTGGTATTTTACAAAAACTCGGCACCTATGTAAAATAACTTACATGCTGTCACTGCATCAGCAGGCTATTTGATATAACCAGCTAAAATATGAAATAATATGCAGTAATGGGATAAAGCCTGTTTTCAAAACCGGAATACCGGGGATTATTGTATATGAAAATAAATACAGATAACCTATATAACACACTGCTTAACTGGGGGACTATACTTCTGGCAGTGAGTATTACAATGTCAATCACCCTTATGAACATTGCTTTTGGTATTCTTTTCCTTGCATTCTTAATAGCTGTTTTTAAGAGAAAGATACGGTTTATCCATACCGGCATTGAAATACCGTTGGCTGTATTCCTTCTTTTTTATATAACAAGCTCTCTTTTTTCTGCTCATTCTCTTTCCAGCCTTAAGAGTGTCTCCGATAACTACTGGTACATCCTGCACCTCTACCTTGTTGTCTACCTGTTCGAAGAAAGAGAGATACAGGTATTCACGAAGACACTTGGTATTGCCGCGTTTATCATGGCTGTCTACTCTCTTCTTCAGTCATTTGCCGGGTTCACCATGCTGGGCAGCCTGGATATCGCCGGGATAAAGATGGGCAGCCGGAGCCTGGAACGGATAACATCGGTATTCGGATTGCCCGTTTATATGGGAACAGGTATACTGGGAAGCCATCTCACGTTCGGCGGACAGATGCTTATGCTGAGTTTAATATCATTTGCCGCATTCAGAAAAAAATGGCCGGCTATCGTTATCATAATGGGCCTGCTCGTGAGTTTTGCATACAGTTCATGGTTTGGTTTTATAGCAGCTGTAAGCGCCTTTTATTTCATTAAAAAGAAAAGATTCTTTCGGGCAGCTGCGGTGATCTCTTCTTTTATTATTCTTCTGTTTATCATCCCGGGTACCCGTAACATTGTAACAACGAAACTTGCCGACAGGATCGAAATATGGAAAGCGGCCCTGTCTATGTATGCCGAGCACCCGTTACTGGGTGTAGGTTCAGGTGAATTTACATCCATCTTTGAAACAAAATACTCCAAAAATTTTACCGGCAGCACCCTGGGCGCAAGGTCTCATCCGCATTCCATCTACCTCAGCATGCTGACGGGAGGAGGATTATTTACTTTTCTTGCATTCCTGTTTCTTGCCGCCAGGTTCGTTAAGCTCTATCTGCATCCTCTGCCTTCGTACAGTGCCGCATCACTAAAACTTCATATCTGCTGCTGGCTCGCCCTGGGCGCGGTATTTGCAGCAGGTATTTTCCAGACATACCTCAGCGATGCCGAAAATTCTGTTCTGATATGGACACTGGCCGGGCTTATCATACGGATAAGAACGACCTATATATCCAGGATGAAACCTTCCGAGATATGACCGGCAGATCTTCTTTCAGTAAAATCATCCCGGGCTTTCTGCTTCTTTTCTCGCTTCTCATGCTTATTCCACTTACAAACCGCGAGACATCCTATACCCTTCCGGCGGAATACCGCTGGACACTTCCTACAGTAGTAGAAACTGTTTCAGACGGGGCTCTCTTTATACCCAGATTATGGGGCAAACCCCGGTTCAGAAAACCGCCACTGGTATACTGGCTCATGGCTGGTTCGGCAAAACTCTTTTCTTTTAACCTGTTCTGGATACGTTTACCTGTTGTCCTGTTTTCAGCGCTATCATTACTTTTAGTTTATTTTTTTATGAAAACATTGAATGCCGACGAAAAAGAATGTATATCCGCATCTCTTATCCTTCTGGGATTTTTCGGCTATTATACATATTCCAGGATCGCCGCCCTCGAAGTCCCCATGCTATTTTTCACCCTTGCATCTTTTTACGGGCTGGCTGTATTTTTTTTAAAGGACCGGCCCTTCGGCATATTCATCGCTTCATTCTTCAGCGGCCTGACGATGATGACAAAAAGTCACGCTACTGTTTTCTCGATCGTCATATTCATCTTACTATGGGTATTATTTAACCGGGACTGGCATATACTCAAAAAAAACAGAGCCCCTATTCTTATGGGTATCGTTATTTTTCTTCTCGTAGTCCTTCCATGGTATATTTACCTGCTGTCAGCATACGGAAACGCTTTTATATCAGACATAACCGGCGAACTGGTAGGCGAAAGATATAAAGCCGGTCATTACGATCTGATCGGAATGCTGGTCGGGATCCTGGCACTTGTTTTTCCTTTCACACTGCTCTTCTTGAATTCCCTGCATACCGCTTTTATTAAGAAAACCCGTGAAAACAGGTTCCTGCTAATATATATCATATCAGTGATCCTGCCTTATGTGTTCATTACAAGTCAGAAAATGAGGTATATGGTGCCCCTGCTGCCTGCGGCTGCCTGCATGATCTCTTTGAACATAAAAGATTTCGGCAGAAGTTTCCCTGTTATAATGCGGCTTACCGGGCTCCTGCTGGCAGTTCCTGCCCTTATTATTCTATGGCTCGGTATTAAGCTGGGCATAATACCTCTACCTACCCTTTTTCCTGCAATTGGAGCTGCTGCGGCAACTTTCTATTTTTTCTATAGAAAAAAACCGGTTGTTTCCTTTGCTATGACAGCTGTATTTGAATTTATTTTCATCGGGCTGATCTACTCCGGTATAGGTTTATGGCAGATCCCGGATGGTATCGCTGATAAGGTAAAAACCGGCAAAACAGCCACTTTCAGAAGACGGCCTTTTTTTCTTGCGGTCAAGACAAAACAGAAACCGTTCATTGATGTCACAGATACAGAATCCTTCAAGAAAGCTGCCGGGAACAATGCCCTTTTATATATTGCACAACATGATTTTCCGAAATTTGAGGCCCTGATGAAAGAATCCGGATTCACCCGTTACCGTAAGGCTATTACATGGGTCCGATTCAATGAATTCCCAAAAGACAGGGATGTAAAAGAGGCGTTCTATTCGGGAGATGTTGAAAAATTAAAAGAAAAAACATATTTTATAAACAATATAGAATGAACAGCGAAACCAATAAAATCAGTACCAGCGACACTCTTTCTGTTATTATTCCTGTTTATAATGAGTGTGAGAACATAGAAGAACTCCTTCAGCGGACAGTTGACGGACTTGCAGCCTTCACCGGAAGGATAGAGATCATATGCGTTGATGATAAATCCACTGATTCGAGTGTTGAAGAACTTCAGAAGTACATGAAAAGATATCCCCTGAGAGTGATCCGGCTGCGTTCACATATGGGCCAGAGCGGAGCACTGGCAGCAGGTTTCCTTAAATCAACCGGAAAAATAATCGCGATGCTTGATGCCGACCTTCAGTGTTCTCCGGAAGAAATGGTTCTTCTCCTTGAGCATCTCGAACCCGGGATAGACGCCGTATGCGGTATCCGGTCCTGCAGACAGGACACCGTTATAAAGAAAATATCTCCTATTACAGGGAATTTTTTTCGCAATCTTGTAACCGGTGATAATATCACCGATACCAACTGCCCGCTGAAAGTATTCCGGCGCCAGGCCATCACATCGATCCCGTATTTCAGGGGATTCCACAGGTTTATCCCCACTTTGATGAAACTGAACGGGTATACACTAAAACAGGTGCCTGTGAGCCATTTCCCGAGAAAAAGGGGCCATTCCAAATACAATATTTCCAACAGGTTATTCAAGGGCTTATATGATATATTCGGAGTAGCCTGGCTGAAGAAAAACAGCCTTGTTTTCAAAGATAATATGGAGGAACTATGAACATTGAAACGGTTTGGCTCGGTATAGGTTTTCTCGGACAGATATGTTTCTTCATGAGGTTTCTTGTCCAGTGGATAATATCCGAAAAGAAAGGGGAAAGTGTAATACCCGTAGTATTCTGGTATTTTTCAATCGGGGGGGGCCTTATGCTTCTGATATACGCCATCTGGCGCAGAGATCCTGTATTTATACTCGGTCAATCCTGCGGCATGATAGTATATGCCAGGAATCTTGTGCTCATAAATCGCAGAAGGACATAAGCAGATTTCAGGCTGCTCATTATTGAAGAACATACATGGAAATGGATTGTCAATCAGTATCTTGCTGTATACAGTTGCGTTTTTAACGGGGAACAGCCGCAATAAACACAGGGACAGACCTAAAGGTATACCCTGAGCCTTGCGAATATATTCACATAACTAATAGCTTCGTAAGTTATTATGTAGACTGTACTGCTGCCGCTTACCGTGGATTCCGCTTCTCCGGCATGGAGATAACTGATCCCGCCGCTGACAGAAACATTCCGTGAAACCATGTATTCATAACCCGCCTCCATACCGTATCCGAGTGCTGATGCTCCCGTTGTCTGACCGTCTGCCAGCGGCATATTCCACAGTCTTCTGTCGACAATACCCAGTTTCCCGCCGATATAAATACCTTCTACCGGTTCAAGAAAACTATAATTGACCGAAAATAAAATAAAAGAATCAGCATCCTTTACATTTGAAGAAAGAATCTTTTCCCTTACGGCAGAAGTAAGAATAAATATCCCGGCATCCATTTCACCGGACATGTTCCTGCCGAATTCAACACCCCTGCCAAAGCGTACTCTGCTTCCCTGTTCATCAGGTATGACGAGTCCTCCATAGGTACCGGCAAACCAGCGCCCGAAAGCAGACGAACTCTCTGAACAGATACAAAGGAGCATAGCGATAATGACGCATATTTGTAATTTCTTGAAATTTCGGATCATATTCACACGACTATTTCTATTGTAACTTTTAACTTTTAAAAAGACAAGGATAGTCTGACTCCTGCATACTGAACCATCCATATTACAGTTTTTATGACTATAACAGGACTCGTTAAATGACCCGCTTTTACTGTTGTCTCTTGCAATAAAATATTGTAATTATATAATATATAAATGAAAATGAATAAAAACGATTATTATTACAATTGTTTAGGGGTCTTCTCAGAAGACTGCTTTATGTTTAAGGGGAGTAACAATGCTGCCAGACCTGGTTATCTGTGATTTAAAGATCAATCCGCCTATCATACAGGGGGGCATGGGTGTAGGAGTCTCTCTTTCCGGACTGGCTTCTGCAGTTGCAAACGAAGGCGGTATCGGAGTCATCTCAGCAACAGGCATCGGTATGCATGAATCTGATTTTGAAGCGGATTTCATGGGCGCAAACACAAGAGTCCTTCAACTTGAGATAGACCGTGCCAAAGAAATGACCGACGGCATTATCGGTGTTAATCTTATGGTAGCCCTTTCAGATTACTACGACCTTTTCCAGGTTGCTTTTGACAAGAAAGTGGACATGGTATTTCTCGGCGCCGGTTTGCCCTTAAAGATACCAAAAGGCATATCTCTGGACAGGTTAAAAAGCGGCGTAACCAAATGTGTTCCGATCGTATCTTCAGGAAGAGCCGCGAATATCATATTCAAAACATGGGCAAAAAACTACGATCATGTCCCCGATGCGGTTATTGTTGAAGGGCCGCTGGCAGGAGGTCATCTCGGATTTAAAGCCGGGCAGATAGCCGACCCGGAATACTCACTGGAAAATCTGGTGCCTGAAGTGATTGATACATTAAAGACTTACGAAGACCGGTTCCAGAAAAACATCCCTGTTATTGCTGCAGGCGGAATCTTCACGGGGGCAGATATTTACAAGTTCATCCAGCTGGGCGCCAGCGGTGTTCAGATGGGGACAAGGTTTGTTACTACAGACGAATGTGATGCATCGATCAAGTTTAAAGAAGCGTACATTGAATGCCGCGAAAGCGATCTTATGATAATAAAAAGCCCCGTAGGCCTTCCTGGCAGGGCCATCCGCAATAAATTCCTTGATGATGTCGCTGCAGGGATAAAACAGACATTTACCTGCCCATGTAAATGTCTTATAACATGTGATTTTCAAAATGCTCCATACTGTATCGCCCTTGCACTTACTAATGCAAAAATGGGAAACCTCGATAAGGGCTTTGTTTTTGCCGGCACAAATGCATTCCGGACAGAAAGTATTGTCCCGGTCAAAGAACTTATAGCGACTTTGACGGATGAGTATATCCGTGCGAGCGGCAATGCCGGCTGTCAGGGCTGAATATCTGTCTTTAAAGTACCGCCTGCTGGCAGTACAATAAAACTCTTTCCACCGCCTGCTGACAATACTATACACAAAAAATATGACACAGATCGGAAAACACAATAAACTTAAAGTAGTTAAAACGGTTGATTTCGGACTATACCTTGACGGTAAAGAACTAGGTGAGATACTACTTCCTACCAGATATGTGCCTGACGGCTGCAAGCCCGGCGATATTATTGAGGTTTTTATTTACAATGACTCCGAGGACCGTATCATCGCCACTACCGAACAGCCTCTTGCCGAGGTTGATGATTTCGCTTTCCTTAAAGTCGCTGCTGTTAATCCTGTAGGAGTATTCCTGGAATGGGGATTATCTAAGGACCTCCTTGTCCCTTTTCGCGAACAGAGCATTGATATGAAGGAAGGCAGGTCATATATTGTCCGGGTCTACCTGGATAATAAAAGTAACCGGATAGCCGCTTCCGCCAAACTCGACAAGTTTCTTAACGATCTCCCCCCCGAATACGATCCATACGAAGAAGTGGATCTCTTCATATGTAATGATACAGATATAGGTTATAAAGCGATAATCAATAATTCCCACTGGGGAATGCTCTATAAAAACGAGGTTTTTCAAACCCTGAAACAGGGACAGAAAATAAAAGGTTTTATAGAAAAAATACGGGATGACGGTAAAATCGATCTTTGTCTTCAGAAACCCGGCTACTCGCAGATCGAAGAAGTTTCAGCAATGATCCTGGACAGCATTAAAAATAGCGGTGGATTTATCGGTTTAACCGATAAAAGTGATCCTGAAGCCATCTATAAGATGTTCGGGATAAGCAAGAAAACCTATAAAAAAGCCCTGGGCGCCCTATACCGCGAAGAACTCATTCTCCTTGAAAAAGAAGGGATCAGGATCAAGGATAAAGACTCTCAGTAGTATCCGGCAGATATTATCCAGGCCGGGAAAACAATCATAACACAGGCAAACTGGAATATTGTAAAGACAAAAAAATTGGCTAGAACGGGGACCGCCCATATGCCTACCGGAATATCTTCCCGGCAAGAATGCGTTCACCCCCCCGTTCTAGCCATTGAAGCGGACTTTGCTCTGATTTTAATAAAACCCGGCAAAATCCGTCAGAATTGATATTTGATTAGTTATTACTAACGATTAATATCTTCTTCCGCCGCCGCCGCCGCCGCCGTAGCCGCCGCCGCCGCCGCCGCCGCCGTAGCCGCCGCCGCCGCCCCTGTTACCTTCCGGTTTCGGGCGTGCTTCATTTACTCTTAGATTCCGACCTTCGTATTCGGTATCGTTTAAAGCCTCTACTGCTTTCTTGGCTTCTTCCGGAGTCGACATTTCGATAAAACCGAATCCTTTCGATCTTCCGCTGTCACGGTCTGTGATAACGGCGACACTCTTAACTTCTCCATACTTCGCAAACATTTCCTGCAACTGGCTTTCGGTTGTAGAATAACTAAGGTTTCCTACATACAATTTAGAATTTGGCATTTTTTTCTCCTTTTGCTTCTTCCTCTAAATTCCTTCTTATTTAAATGGCCGTGTCCCTATGATACTGCCTTTTATTCTCTATTTTATTCATAAACATAATCTACTAATCAATGGAAAATCTAACTAAGAAAAGATCCGGTCGATAAGTTCTTACTGGGTATTCTTCTCTGAGGTAATCTTGCCTCCTGCTATGATATGTTCGAAAATATTATTCATTTCTAAGTTCCACTATGATACTTATATTTATCCGTTTGTCAAATCCAATGCTTCTTTACCATTTTTCGTCAGGAGTATTTCAATCGATTTTTCGTCCCTTTATCAC
>JBDRKX010000075.1:0-3583 GCA_043813605.1 Elusimicrobiota bacterium
TTGCCGGCACGGTTACGAGCATATAGAGCTGGTCTCTTGATATGGATTTCCGCTCGGCACTCATATATTTCAGCCAGTCGTTTAAATCGTAGTTTTCCTGGTTCACTTCTGCGGCGGTGTTCCTGAAGTATTCACTCATCAGGTATACCCCGTTTGTTAAGGTATAATCGGTTCCTATAACAGTTTCGGCATAATCGGAAGTATCTTCCATAAAATTGTACGCGTATTCGCACCATACGCCGAGCCCGAAGAGTTCGCCTACAACATCGCCTCCGAGCAGTATCCGGTCGTGTTCTTTACTCGCAAAATTTATATAATCCGTTTTAGTCTTTTCGGTACGCACTGCGACGAGCGAAAAATCGTACCGGGAGTACCCGCTTTTTATTTTGAGAAGACTCGTGAAATTTTTGATATCATCGTCACTCCCGTATATCATAACGGCTGTGGTCCTGTCAGCAACAGGAAGATCCAGTCTCACGGCGTATCTTCCTGTCTGTTCGTATGTTGGATCGGAAACCTCTTTAGTATTGAACACATCCGTCGGGTTCCAGGCATACCCGGTACCCATAGATATCTGCTGTTTACCTATGGTTATATCGCCATAATACGGCGACATCTTCATATAAAGGTTATCGAGGAGCGTATCATTCTCGTACTCGAATTTATAGAGATCTCTGTCAGCCGGTGCAACCGTGTCGGAAACAGTATCAGGAACAAAATCGAGCAGGTTCCAGTCCCTGTTCCCGTTGTATATGAAGAAATTATAGTTCATCCCGTATTCTATCCTGTCGGTCAAAGTAAGATTAAGATCGACCCGCAGTTTGTTTGTCATAATGTTATATGTACTGCCGTCAAGATATGCCAGCATATACTGCGGTTCATAGTATCCAAATATTTCAGGAGATATTTTAGGAGAAAATTCGGCATACGAGATGCCATGAACACTACCTGTAAGAAAACAAACACACAATATTAGAATAAAGACTCGTAATCTCATTTCCGTAAAGACCTTTCGGTGAACAGGTCGTCATCCAATTCGACATTATATTTAACTTCTATCAGTTCCATTTCAGTCTGGGTGGTATCGAGCCTGTTATACATTATCATCTTATGCGCGGTCGGAATATTTTCTATCATTTTAACATCGTACTGTATGAGCGTTTTTTTAAGCAGTCCGCTGTCATCGAGATCGTAGTAGTCTATAACGAGCGGCACATAATTTTCTTTTATGATCCATATGATAAGTTTAGAGTATCCCGTATCACTCTCTTCTTTTCTTGAGAGTTCCATCTTATAGCATTCGTAATCTTCTTTTTTTTCCGTACCGATGAGCGTACTGTCATATTCTTCGATAAACTCGTCACCAGACCCCATATCTTCATACGAGAAATCGCTCCCTTCCATTTTCTGCCGTTTAGCGTGTGTAGCGAGTTTACGCACTCTTTTGGTACGCGGGAAATAAGCCCATATATCATCGGCGTTATTGAGCATAAGCATAGCCTGCCCTTTAGCCCGTACCGGTTCAAGGTATCTTATAAGGTTCTTTTCACCTTTATTTTTTGAATACGATTCGTAGACAAAACTCCTTTTGTTGCCCGAACTCGTTGTTATGGTCATTTTCATCTTACCCTGCATCGTATCCACATTCATCGTATCGTTCATCTTCTTTATTATCTGGTCAGCAGTTATTTCGGCGGATATTTCTTCAGCATAAACAGTAGTTAAAGAGATAGTTAACGACATGACCCCTGCAGTAATTATTTTCGCATATTTTTTCATTCTATTCCTGCTTCCTTTATTTTTTTATACTTAACAGTAGATATTTCATATATATCTTCATCCGGTTTCTCATCTGTTTTTCGTCTTTAGTTATATGATAATAGAACCCTATCCCGTCAAGATACGCCATTATGCTCACGGCGAGTTCCGGCCCTTCTTTGAGAAGTGATTCCTTGAACACGCCTTTTTTGACACCGTCTTTGAATATTTTCATCAGGAAATCTCTGCCCGGCGTGATCGTCCCTTCATAAAAATCCTTTTTAAGTTTATCATCAACTTTATCGCTCATCAGTAACTGGAATATCGCGTTGGAGAGTCTCACCATCCGTTTATCGTTCAGAAACTCATCCATCCACCCGACAAGCGTCATCTTGAACAGTTTTTCCGGATCAGTCACCGTTTCAGCTCTTTTCGCAGCCACCTGTTCGATCATCACTAACCATACTTTCAACGCGTGGAATATCAGCTGGTCTTTGGATTTAAAATAATCGTATACCGACCCTTTAGCTATCCCCGCTTCATTGGCGATATCGCTTATAGAAGTCCCATCAAACCCTTTTTCCGCAAACAGGTTAAGCGCAATAAGCGCTATCTCTTTTTTCTTTTCTTCTCTATCGACTATTTTCGGCACTATTTTATACTCCTTGTTTAATAATGACCGACCGGTCGGTCATTATTATTTTAATATATTTATATCTTGATGTCAAACGTTTTTTTTGTTATGGAAAGTTTTTTAAAGGTTTCCTGGATAAAGAAGGATTTATGTTCAGTCTATGCGGATCAATGCGGTTCTATATGTACGATCACATCCATTATGTGAGGATTTTTTTCTTTAAGTACTTTTTTGACTATGCCTGATATATCGTGCCCTTCTTTTACGGTCATGTCCGGATCGACGAGTACATGGAGATCGATAAACAGCCCGCTTCCCATACTTCTCGTACGGATAGCGTGTACATCTTTCACTTCTTCTATCGCCGTCACTATACCCCTGATTTCGTTCCTATGTTGTTCCGGCACACCGGTATCGATTATATCCAGCACGGCTTTTTTAAGTATATTCCAGGCGGCGTATATAATAAAAAGAGAAACGGCAAACGCCGCTATATGATCGAGAAACGCCAGTTTTGTATTAATAATTCCGGCAGCCACCGCTATCGCCACGGGCAGTGAACTGAGAGCATCCGAGCGGTGATGCCACGCGTTAGCGATAAGCGCCGATGACCTTTCACGGTTACCCACGCTCTTTGTCCACCTGAAAAGGATCTCTTTTACAATAATAGATATCATAGCGCCGTAGAAAGCCATCCATCTCGGAGCGGCATGGCTATCAGCATGTATGTTCAATACCGCCCTCAATCCTATTCCGAGCCCCACTAACAGAAGAACCGTACCGATAAACCCTGCTACCAGTATCTCTATTTTACTATGTCCGTACTGGTGATCGTCATCGGGTGGTTTTGACCAGAAATTTATTCCGAATATAATAGCAAAATCGGAGCCCAGATCACTCAACGAATGCACCGCATCCGCTATAAGGGCGTGGCTCCTGCCGAAAACCCCCAGCACGAATTTCACTATAACCAGAAGAATATTGGTCACTACGCCTATCCAGGTTATCTTCAGTATTTCTGAAGTATTCTGCCCGCTATAATTGTTATTCGGTCCGTTCATATTTTTATTTGTCCTTAAAAATCTTTGTTAATTCATCTTTTCGCGGGACTTTACCGGAAAAGATCAGATTACCGTCAACCGCAAGTCCCGGTGTCATCATCACGCCCCGTTTGATTATCTCGTTTATATC
>JBDRKX010000076.1:0-3465 GCA_043813605.1 Elusimicrobiota bacterium
CGTGGTCGTGCCACACTAAAAATAAAGGCGTGTTCCTCATTACCTCGATTTAAAATTATAAACAAAGAAGTACAGTTGTCCAGCCATTTGAAAGATGGTCTTTCTATGGCGGCATAACTATAACAACTATTATGGGAGGAACAATAAATGTTAGCAGGTGAATTTAGTTCAATATGGATAGCACTTATGTGCAGTGTGATCGGATTGATTTTTGTCTGGATAACCGCAAAAAGTGTACTTAGAGCTGATCCGGGTGATCAAAAAATGCGCGCGATCTCGCGCATGATACAGAAAGGCGCTATGGCTTTTCTGAAGCAGGAGTATAAATGGATCTTCATATTTGTAGCAGTTCTTACTCTGCTGATATCGTTTGTAATAGCAAAGAAAACAGCATTTGCGTTTACCGTTGGAGCCGGGTGTTCCATGTTGGCCGGCTATATAGGTATGATAGTAGCAACTTCAGCTAACGGCAGGACTGCTCAGGCAGCTTCAAAAAGCCTGTCAAAAGCATTGGATATCGCTTTTTCCGGCGGCGCTGTAATGGGAATAAGTGTTGCAGCTTTGGGTTTACTGGGACTTACTGCAGTATACAGGTTCTTTATCTGGCATGCCGGGTTTCATCAGTATCATCTTTTAGGTCAAATAACAGAAGCAACCAAACTGATCATGGGTTTCAGTATGGGGGCGTCATCTGTGGCTCTTTTTGCAAGAGTCGGCGGCGGGATCTATACTAAAGCGGCGGATGTGGGCGCTGATCTTGTCGGCAAAGTAGAAGCCGGTATACCTGAAGATGATCCCCGTAACCCTGCGGTAATAGCTGATAATGTAGGCGACAATGTAGGAGATGTCGCCGGAATGGGCGCGGATCTGTTTGAATCATATGTAGGCGCTATCATATCCGCGTTTGTTATATCTATTGCAGCATCAAATACTCAGGGTATAATGCTTGCACTTCTCCTGGCCGGATGGGGTATAATATCTTCCATTGCAGGTGTCTTCTTTGTCAGGGCAGGAAAGGCGGATCCGAAGAAGGCGCTGAGGAACGGGATGGTGGCTTCGTCAGTCCTGTTGCTTATAGGTGCTTTCTGTCTGTCTAAATTCTGGTATACTGATTTTTCTCCTTTCTGGGCGGTGCTGGTAGGACTTATTGCAGGTCTTGTAGTAGGATATACTGCCGAGTATTTTACATCCGGAAAAGTGGTGCAGGGTATAGCAAAGGCTTCACAAACCGGTCCGGCTACAAATATTCTTGCAGGAACAGCCGTAGGAATGATATCGACTGCGTTTCCGCTCATTACAATAGCGATCGTTATCGTAATATCATATAGCACTATAGGAGTTTTCGGAGTCGCACTTGCAGCAATCGGGATGCTTTCAATAACAGGTATGACCGTTGCAGTAGATGCGTATGGACCGATAGCTGATAACGCGGCGGGAATAGCCGAAATGGCGGAGATGGGTCCTGAAGTGCGAAAAAGTGCCGAGGCGCTTGATGCTATAGGCAATACGACAGCAGCCGTGGGAAAAGGATTTGCCATAGCTTCGGCAGCTTTGACGGCGTTAGCTCTTTTTGCGGCATTTGCTAAAACAGCAGGCCTTGAGATGATAGATATACTGAAGCCATCCGTTGTTGCGGGTATGTTCATTGGCGGAGTGGTCCCTTTTGTATTTTCAGCAGCTACTATGAACGCGGTAGGCAAAACGGCAGCCAGCGTAGTGGAAGAAGTCAGAAGGCAGTTCAGGGAGATAAAGGGTCTTATGGAAGGAGATGCTGAACCGGATTCAGAACGATGTGTGGAAATAACAACCAGGGGAGCATTAAAGGAGATGATACTTCCCGGTGTTATGGCAGTACTGATACCTATTGTCGTAGGTTCTGTTCTCGGAATGCAGGCTCTCGGGGGATTCCTTGCCGGCAGCCTGATATCCGGAGTCCCGCTTGCTCTTTTTCTTTCAAATGCCGGCGGTGCATGGGATAATGCCAAAAAATGGGTGGAAGAAGGGAATCTCGGGGGAAAAGGTTCTGAAGTCCATAAAGCAACTATTATAGGAGATACTGTAGGGGATCCTTTTAAGGATACAGCCGGCCCTTCTTTAAATATTCTGCTTAAGCTTATGGCAGTGGTCTCACTGGTTTTTTCAGGCGCTATATCGGAAATACATTTTTTTCTGCAGACGCTTTTCTAGAAAAAAAAATGGATTGTGGAATAATAGGACTGCCCAATGTAGGTAAAACGGCGCTTTTTAACCTGCTTACTTCCAATAGCGCTCCCAGCTCAAATTATCCGTACTGTACAGTAGAACCGAATACCGGTGTGGCAGTATTGAATGACCGGAGGATAGATAAACTTAAGGAAATAGTACCGGGGGCAAAAGTAACTTATCCGCATATAAAATTTGTTGACATAGCCGGCCTCCCGCCAGGTGCTTCCGAAGGGGAAGGATTAGGAAACCAGTTTTTATCTAATATAAGGGATGCAGATGTATTGCTCCATGTCATAAGAGCTTTTAATTCCACTGAGGTTTCGCGGTTTGATCAGGCTCAGTCAACACCCCAGCAGGATCTTGAACTGATACAGACCGAGCTTTTCCTGTCAGATATGGAAATAGCCAGAAGAAGGGTAAAGAGCGATCCTATAGATAAACACTGGAAGAGCATTCTTGAATCCCTTGAAAACGGTATTGCTCCGGACAAAGATGAAGAGGATGTTCTTTTAACTCCCAAACAGCAGATAATAGTACTGAATATTACAACAGGCATGGAAAAACCTGAAGTAAAAAGCTCAGGTGTAATCTATATTGATGTAGCTTTTCAGCAGGAACTGGCAGGAATGACAGAGGAAGAAGCGAACATGTTCAGGGATGAAATGGTTGAATGGGAGTCAGCTGCCGCTACTGTTATGAATGATGTAAAAAAACTGTTGAATATGGTCTCTTTTTATACGCTTGTCGGCGGCAGGGAGATCAAAGGTTATAATGTACCGGACGGAACAAGCGCTTTTGCGGCTGCAGGAAAGATACATACCGACATACAAAAAGGTTTTATCAAAGCGAGAGTCTTTAACTATATAGAGCTTGAAGATGCCGGTTTTGACATAGAAGTCCTTAAAAAAACCGGAAAAGTCAGAACAGAAGGCCGGGGATATATTATAAGGGAAGGCGATATAGTAGAGATAATGTTCAACTAAGGTCCATCTCTTCTTTCCCCGGGCCTGTCAACTCATGCAAGAATGTAACTTTAGTAAAGCGCGTTTTTTGAAAAATAAATATCATGTTTTTAATCCTTGAGATCATTAATATTTGTTGCAAATTTAAAGATTTTATCAAGTTCTTTCAACTTTTTTGGATCCGCGTCTTTGGCTTCACAGAGTCTTTGAAAAGGGGTTTTCGGTTTATCATAGATGCGTTTATACCTGGATCCGATCCGAGTCTTTTTTATGAGTTTAACAGAGGGTATAAAGAAAT
>JBDRKX010000077.1:0-14943 GCA_043813605.1 Elusimicrobiota bacterium
AGCATGGATCGTATAACCGTGATGTCCTTCAAGAGCATCAGGCAGTTCAACTCCTACCTGCTCCTGCCTGTACTGGTATTGATAGTCATAGGCATTAGCTATATCGCTTTCAACCTTTTCTTCTTCTACCGCATATTCAGATTGAGGCGTATTTAAAGTTTGTTCAACTATACCGATGCGGGAAACAGCCGATAAAAGAGCCTTCTCTGTTTTTTTATCCAATCCTGCTTCCTCTATATCTTTTTTACTCCCTGTCACTATATAATAAGGGCTCTCTTCCCGGATCAATCCTTTATCAATAAGAGCCGGTATTCCTTCCAGTTCATCTTCAAATACAGCTCCTCTGTTAAAAGGATTGGTATGAAATAACTCCTGCAGATACCCGCCGCTTAGCAGGTTAAAGAGAGCCAGCCCCCCCATTCCGGCAGAATGATGCGCATATACCCTGGGAACTATAACAGTCCTGCCGTCCTCCTTGAACTCAACCGATTCATAGTAACCTACCGGAGTCCTCAATCCCATTTTTTCATACTCTTTTAGAGCTCGAAGTGCTTCTTCAGGAGCCCATAGAGCCTCCAGCTGAGCGGCATATGGAGAGTACACATCACGTCTTACAACCTTATCTGCCGTATCCAGGGCATTCTCAGCGACACCTACCGGTCCATAACCGACCGAATCCCCATTATCCTTCGGATCATAAGCGGTCTCCGATTTGCCGAAAACACCGTTCATTGAGGCGGCAAGCTGTTTACCCGTTGTTACAGCATGGACTTTGTGCAGCATCTCGGAATCATCTTCCCGCATAATGATCCCGGGAAGCTTGACCTCAAATGATGAGCCGTGCCATGGTAAAGCCGGGGCACCGCTGTCTTCTTCATTTGAATCACCGACAAACCTTTTCAGATAGGTCCAGTGTTCCGCAGGCAGATGCCCCATCATTATTCCCATCATACTCGCTATCCTGTTTTCACTTAAAAGAAGGTTATAATGACCGTCACTGCCATGAAGCCCGCTTTCAAAACCTTCAGTTTTCCTGATGTCAGCGTGCTGCCCGACGAAATGAAGGAGTCCGTTTTCTTCATTATAAAGCCTGTCGAACCGCATATCCCTTATTATTTTCAGCAACCTTGATTTCAGTTCAGTATCAGAAATGCTGTTTGCCGCTATTAACATAAATGCCGCGAAATTACCGTTATCAACCGTAGATATGGATGCTACAAAATCATCAGGATGGATTAACTTTTTTTGCTTATTATTTCCATTCTTATACCAGTTATCTTCATAGACATATAAATATTGTGTGTTGTACCAGTTATACAGATGCCCCTTGTATTTTGGCAGTTTTTCAATGACATTAACGATTTTCTTTATCCTTTTGAGCGCTTCATCTTCTGTTATGCGCCCACTCTGCCATTCTATTACAGACATAAGCACATTAAGTCCTATGTTCGTCGGAGAAGTTCTGTGGTCGATCTTGCTTTTTTCCTTTATCAGGTTTCTTATCTCCGATTCCGCATAGCCGGCTAATAACGGCAGTACGGATATAATGGACAACACCCTGAGTTTTAATCTGTCATACCTGGAAAGGTTAAGTATTATGTTGTCAGGCGGAAGGAAGTCCGCTCCGCGTTCGTTTATCAATCCTTCTTCGGCTGTCTTTACGGTTAAGCCCATCCTTGGGTCAATCTCATCCGGCAGGTTCTCGGTTTCTTCCCGAAATGCGTTAACAAATATGTCGTAGTACATAAACGGGCCATTTAAAATATTAGAGTACCTGCGGCGGGCGGATCTGCCAAGAACAGGCTGTTCTTTTACTATGCTTTCAGACAGTCCTATCGGGTCTTTTTGCATAAATAGGGACGATTCTGCTTCTGCGGGGGTATCTTTAAGGTCAGGAGCTACAACCACTTTTTTAAACCCTAGCCTACGCGCTGTTTCTTTCACCATCATAAGAAAGCTAGCGGCGGGAGCAGCAGGTTTTGAATATTCTTCGACTATCCTGTACATCCATTCAAGGTAGAGCGGGTATGACGGGACTTTTACCTTTTCATTCACCGTATGCGCTTCCCTGGAATCCGCACCAATGATTATACCGTTAAATTTCTGTTTGTAATAATTCTTCTCATTCGCCATCACACCGAGCTCTACGGTATCCTGCTCGCCTTTTTCATTCCCGTACACTATAAATTCTGAACCCGTCAATTCCTCTACTGCTTTCTTTGAAAATTGCGCTATCCTTGAATCCAGCGGACTGTCATACACATCAATAGATGAATTAACGATTGTACCGGGTATTGCCTTCTGATATTCGTCGGCTTTTATCCAAAGATGTTCCTGGTCCACGCTCCTTAAAAGAAAATCCGCGCGCGCATTCATGGCATCACCTTTCAGCACACCGAGGTTGACCGTGGATTTCATTGTTTTTCCGTCATCGTATCTTGCTATTACACCCCATTCTTGTCCTAAAATGCTGTTTATCATCTCCTGAATCGCGTTATTACCGCGGCTGGAATTGTACGCTTCCGCCGATTCTTCGCTTAAAGAATACGGAGATGCCGTTATAGTTAATTCATCCTCTATATCCCTGTATTCACCGGTAATCCCGGAAGCTGTTTCTTTGATCATATTCAGCGTTTTATCAGGGTCGGGTGTCAGGATCAGCGCTGATGCAGACTTTGCTATGGCATTCTCCAGTTCACCGCCCTCAAACAAGACAACTTCACTACCCGGAACTTTACTGACAATATCTATAAGAGCGTTTATTGCGTTTATCCTGCCTTTATCTATATCCACTCCGGAATGGCCGCCTTTCCCGCCTCTTATATCTACTTTTACTGCCTGCATACCAGATGTAACCGGCTTGAACATGGGCGCCGCTTCGACATCCAATCCGGTTTTGATCTCTGATGTCATACTTACATAAGCAGCCGCGCCTACCCGTATCTTTCCTTCACCCGCTTTATCAAGCACAATATCACCGTCTGTATTTATGATATCTTTTGACTTGAACTGGCTCATGTCTATGCCGTAAGCGCCTGTAAAATCTTCTTCCTCATCTATCGTAAACGCAAACTCCAGACCGATATGAGGCTTTGTATCATTCAGCACCTTATGAGCCAGCCAGTTTATACCGGCTATTCCAATAGCATTATCATTGCCGAGGTTCGCCCCTTCGCCCATCATCCAGAACTCATCATTTTCTTCTATTATCTTTGTCTTTACCGGAAGACTCCAGTCCCTCTCCTTATCATCGGATATCAGCGCCATATCCATATGTGCCTGTACAAGTATGTATTCCTCCATCCCGTTTGTGGGATATATCCTTGCAAGGATGTTCCCGGTGTCATCTACCGTGAAGATACCGGGTACGGACGGATCCTGCTGGTCAACAAGTTTCCCTCCCTCTATATAGGTAAGCCCCATCCCGGTCAGTTTAGCTGTAATATAATCCCTCATCTTTGCTTCATCTTTTGAATCCGCATGAATGGCTACCGCTTCGAAATAATTCTTCCATGATATGACAAAATCGGACAATTTATTTTTAAATTTCGCAGGTACTATGTTATTCGATCTAAGGTAGGTTTCTAATATCTCTTCAGATTTGGGTATTGCCTTATACAGCGGCTGTCCCCTGGAAAGCATCTCCATTTCCGCCAGTCTCTGTATTATGAGCGAAGCGATCTCCACAGGCTCCAATACCGCTAATGCCAGGTCCTGGATCAGTATCCGGCCGGTTATAACATCAAACAGGACCAGGCTCTTTGCCGACCTCATCAAGTCGGTATCGTTTATCACGCCGAGCGGTATGGTCTTTTTATCTCCATTGACTTTGTATACGATATTCACTGTCCTGTCTTCATCCATTTCAGCGGATACTATCTGCAGCTGTAGACTTTCTTTAATTCCGTCATTTCTCTGAATGTACGTAGAATATTCCTGTCCGGAAAGTGCTCTTATTGAGTCCGTTATGAGCGTTTCACGAGCGCTTCCTTTTTCCACCCTCACAAGGTTCTTCTTAGCGAAAGGAACGGCTTCTTCCATCACAATATTACCGTCTTTGAATACGGTCTCGCTCGATCCGTCCGTGTAATTTACTACAACGGTCCGGTCCTCGGCCAGCAGATCGTAATGCGTCAGCGACATCGCCCTGTTATCAATATCTACGCTGTAATTATATCCCAGCGCTATATGCACCGTACCTCCTATCTTCTCGTCGTTCAGGAGGTTTATCAGAGTTTTCCCGCCGGTATCCACGCCCCAGGCGAACTCCCCTATATGCCGGACATTCCTTAGCCATTCCTCCTTTTTTTCCTTGGTTTTTATATCTCCTTTCCTGTAGAGCTCTTTTATCTTCTCTTCCGCGTTCTTAAGAGTCGCTTCCAGGAGCCGCGCCGCGGCTCCCCCTTCGATATTCGTAACAAAACCGTTTTCTACAGTCAGCTTCACTGGTTCATCCGCAAGGATCGTGTTCTCGCCCATCGCCATCATGACGTGGTTCACTACAAACACGCCGTTGGTCCTGGAACTGGCCTTGTTCGGGCTCACGAACACCTCCATGCCGGGCAAATTGCAATCCCCGGTAACAGAATCTTTGACCGCCACATCATCCCTGATCTGCCTGCCTGCCAGGTCAACAGTGAGTTTGTTGCCTTCCGAATCGAGTATATCAACGGTATCGACTCCCCTCCAGCTTCTTTCAAGGAGCGCCCGCGAATATTTCATACCGTTCTCATAATCAGCACCTGCCGACTGGATAAATGTGCGGGTGCCTATACCGGGAGCCGCCACTTCATAGTCCCTAGTGGTCGCATTGATAAAATCCGTCAGGTCGTATGGAGCATTCCTGTCGCCCATCACCTTTTCCTTGTAATCCGGGTCATTGTCAGTTTTGGGATCATGACCGAACCTGTCCTTGTGAAGGCATACATGGATAACCGGCTTTGCCGATTCAGATCTGAGGGCCACCCTCTCCAGCACTCCCCTGAACGGATCTTCTATATTTTCGCCTGTGTGCTTTATCGGCTGAAGAACGATCATCGGAAAAGCGCCTTTTTCAAGCGCCGCGTCGTAAAGACTCATGGCGACATTGAATCCCTCGGTGTTTCCGAAATTTCCGGTTATAAGAACATCATCAGATGATGAGGCCTGCAGCAGGTTCTCAACCGCAGCCTCCGCCGCTTTATTGATATCCTCCGATAATCCCACTATCCGACTGAAGCGCTGTTCTCCCCCTATACCGGACCTGAGGTCGAATAATACATTATAGTGTTTGTCATAAGGCATAAGATCATCGAAGGCCCTCTTTTCTCCTATGATAAATACCGGTATTCCGCCCCTATTTATAATCTCGTCATAATAGGTTTTAAGCACGGCAAGAGTGTCCTCATTAAGAGACGCCGCCACACAGACACTTTCACCTTCCTTTACTTTTCCTGTGACTTCAGCCTGAATTTCATTCCTACGTTGTTCAGTGATTATGGTATTCGGGATAACCGGAAAATATTTTTCCGCATCCAGCAGGCTTGTGTCTTCAAAAGCAAAGAGCCCGTTATGCAGTATCATGTCATAGGCCCGGGAAAGCTGGCCGCTCAGGTATTCCGCCTGTTTGAGGTCTCCATTAGAGCGGGCTTTGTGTGTTTCCATCCCAGCGCTTATGATAAAATCTTTCAATATTTCCCTTGCTTTTATCTTGTCACCCAAATCAATACACTGTTCGGCCAGTACAAGCGGCCGGGTAGCCTGGATATCATCTGTTTCACCGAGGATTTCAGCAGCGGTTACATATTCCACCGGCTGTTCTTCAAACTGCAGTCTCCCGTCAAGGTCTGCAAGTATTTCACGCTCCGTTTCTTTCACCGGCTCGCCGCCGTCAACAAAATCCCGGATCTGTTCTGATGTTGAGAATTCCTGTATCTTCAGAGTCTCGCTCAAGAGATCTGTTACCAAGTCATGCAGCCCTTCTATATCCTCCAGATCAAGCCTGTACCGACCGTTCTCTCTAATGAGAAAGCCCGCTTCAATGAGCCTGTGAAGGACTATCCTGTAGCCCATCCAGTAATCTTCGTCATCTTTTGCTCCTGATCTAAGCATCATTACCAGGAAAGCGACATAAATAGCCCGGGCCTCCTGCTCATTGATAACTTTCCTGCTGACGAGGAACGGCACCTGATATACAGCGTTGAGTTCCGCAATGAGTTCTGTCACATAAGTATAATTACCGGCAAGTTTTCCCCTGCTGGACAGACTGCCGAGTAACAGTTGATGCCCGAGCTCATGCAGTCCCGTCAGATCCACTATCGATGCAATATCCAGCATCCGGGCCTGTTCACTCACCATCATCCTGTCTGCGACCTGACGGAATTCATCGTACTTGCAGTCTTCTATTATATTGATCAATACGCTGCTCATATTACCGCTTATTCTCTCATCGCTCTCTCTCGGATGGTCCAGCCCCATGGCAGGCGCCTTGTCAAAGCCTACATGATAAAGCATGTCGTATGCCCTGAACCAGTTGGATTTTCTGAAGCCCGCAAGATCCCTATAGTCCCTGTATTCTTTAAATCTTTCTACCGCATTCAGATTGACATCCATTTCATTAAAAAGATCGCTAAAGATTTTAAAACGTTCCGCATACCTGTCATTTACTATCCATATATACGCTTCGTAGAACCTTTTTCTCTTGAAAATTCCGTCGGGATAGCGGTCATCGGGTTCCAGCAGGAACGTAAAAGGTTCGTCCCGGGTCTCCAACCATGCCTCACGGGCCCTCTTGAGTTTCTTATCGAATTCATCGAGGTCTTTTTCGACCAGGGCATCGGCAAGAAGTGTCATATAGGTTTTGATAGTATCCCTGTCGGTCACCTCGGCGCCTTTCAGCAGTTCGCCCGCGACAAGAAAGAGTTCCTTTTCATACTTCACGGCATACGGCACCGCTTCAAGCTTCCCGTCGCGCCGCTCTATTACAGTGTACCTGCTCATCAACTCGTTATTCTGGGTCTGGTTGTCGGTAAAATAGCTAATATATAAGTTGAATTCCTCAGATGTCATGTCTGCCGGCATCAATCCCTTACCGGGGAGATGATGCGTCCCTTCAGGCGCCTGTTTTTTTAAGATATCCTTTACCCCTTCGACTGCTTTCAATATATAACCAAGAGTTTCCCTGTCATTATCACTCAGGCCGGAAATATCAGTTTCTATCCGGACCTTTTCAGCTGTTACCCCGGTATCTGACTCGGCGGCAGTGATACTATCAGATCCGATGATTTTTCCCGATTCGATTTTCTGCAGCAATTCCTCCGCTGTCACATACCTGTGATCCGGCCGGACCTGCATGTCCCCTATAACTCCCCGGGCAATTCCCCTGATTGTTTCAAATCTCTCCTTTTCATCAGGAGAGCCATTTATAAATGTTGTTACTTCCCCGGGAGTCCCTTCTTCCTGTATCTTCACGGCTTCTTCGAGGAGTCCTCTGATAATCCGGTGTATTTCTCCCAGGTCTTCCAGATCCATATCAAACATGCCGTCTTCGTAAATGATTATGCCGTTCTGCATCAATGAATCGATTATCCTGTTTGGTCCTATCCTATAATCACTTTTCTCACCGACATACTCATACAATTCAGAAGCGAGATAAGTCGCGTACATCTCGCGGGCTTCGGCGTCACTGATAGCGGACTTGCTGCGGAGGAATTCAACCTGATAAAGAGAATATATTTCCGCAACAGCTTCGAATATACTCAGGAAACTCGCGCCCAGTTCGTCAGCTCTCTCGTCAGAGGGGACCAGAAAGAAATGCCCCAGCTCATGAAGCAGGTATCTCATCACAAAAGCTCTGAAAGTAACAAGCCCGTGAAGTTCTCCGGCCATAAAAGATGCGGCATTGGATTTTTTTAATTCGAATACCGGTTTCAGCACATTCAGAAACGCGATATTTTTATTTTTTTGAAGCGAGTCCTCGCCGGGATAATTTATACCACCCGTCGGCTGGCCGTCATAATTATTTATCTCCAGAAGCGTGTCATAGACTGCCGCTTTGTTTATTCTCTTTTCCCCGTTTTTATCTTCGGTCCTTACATGGGGCCGTATACTCTCGATACTCTTCAGATCATCACCCATATCATCCATCAGGCTGTTGATCATTTCGAGCCTACCGCCCATAGTGCTGTTTTGCACCCATATAAAAGCCTCATAAAACGGCTTGTGCTTAAGTAATCCGTCACTATAAAAATCTGTCGGCGCTATTACTAAATAAAACGGCGCGTTTTCCATTTCCAGCCAGAGTCTTTCGGCTTCAAGCAGAGCGGGATATATGTTTTCAATGTCTTTTTCCAGCAACGCGTCTGCAAGAGCGTTAAAATAAACAGCCATATCTTTTCGCTTTATCACTGATGCGGCCTTCTTTAGATATCCCGAGATCATTGTGAGTTTCTCTGAATATTTAACGGCATAAGGCACTGCTTTCAGTTTCCCGTTCTCTCTTTCTATCACGGTATAACTGTTCTCAAGTTCTTCTTTCTGTTCGGGATGTTCACCTATATACTCTTCCAGCTCATCGGCAGTCAGATCCGCAGGATAAAGGCCTTTCCCGGGGAGTTCTTTGGTCCCTTCAGGAGCCTGCATTTTTATAAGTTCTTTGACTCCATTGACTGCAAGCAGGACATACTCCAGGGCCGCCATCTCATCATTTGAAAGATGCGAAAGATCGACCGCCAGTTCCTCGGCAGGCGCTTCTTCATCAGTTTCCGTCTCGCCGAAATCCTCTGAATATTCTCGCTCTATACTCCTGATCTTTTCAGCAAGTTCCTTTCTCTTTAATCTCTTAAACCAGAGCCAGTCATTCATCCTCATATATTCAGTTATCTGCCTGTTTCTTTCTTCTTCGCTTTCCGCATGGCAGAAGATATCGAACCAGAACCAGAGCGCCATAATATCCATTGGAGCCGCGCCGTTCCTAATGCTTTTCGATATCGCATACAAGTTCGCCTGCGATTCCTTATTTATCCTCATTATCCTGGGTATGGAAACTTTGATGATCACGTTATGTAATCCTCCGATCTGCGCTTCCAGTTTTTCCATATTGCGGCCTGTTCTTAAAGACCCTCTTATACTGTAAAAAGCATTCTGTGCATCAGTGATCGTTCTCTTCAGATCCGCATCCAACCTGTTTATCTCTTTAAATGTTTTTTCAGCTTCAGAGATCCCTGTAGTCTGTACGGCATGAAGAACTTTGATTCTATTCAGGACAGCTATGGCATTTTTCAAGGATTTCAACACATTATCCATGGTGCCATCTTCTTTAAAACTCCGGTTCAGTTTATCTGCAATTTTGACAGCATCTGTCATCCTGTTGATATATCTTCCGAGTATTCCAAGCTCTATTCTCACATCATCCGGTTCAGTAAGATGGCCTTTTTCATGGAGCAGGATTTTATTGATGATCAGTTCCACTCTTTGATCCCATTTATCAGATAATCCGTACAACATCGAAAGATTATCTACGAATTTTTGCTTGCCTATCCTTACGGTATAGGTGTCTACCCTGGACGACACCTCCGCATAATCTCTGAAATCACGATCTATGACGATATTTTTAAACCCCAGGCCGAGCGCTTTCTTCCTTATTATCTCTGCAACTTTTCCCGGGCTTCCAACTGCAGTATTTTTTAACGATGTATCCGATACAACTATTGCCGGCTGGCTGATTTCGCTTCTGTTCGTGCGTACCAGATCATTAAAGCT
This sequence comes from Elusimicrobiota bacterium, assembly GCA_043813605.1. GTDB lineage: Bacteria > CG03 > SLGR01 > SLGR01 > JBDRKX01 > JBDRKX01. Next base: position 9,739 of record JBDRKX010000077.1, read on the forward strand.
TGAATAGTATTTATTGTTCTTTGCCTTATAAAGCATGTGATCCACACCGGAAAGAGTCTCAAGTATGATCACTCCGTGCGGTGATTCCAGTTTTTTCCCTTTTAGTTTTGAGGTCCTAAGTATATTAAGCATATCCGCTCTGTGGGATGAAAGCTGAGAAGCCACCTGTGATGCCGCTTCATTATTCGATATATCTCCTTTTTTCAGTATCTTTACAGCTGTCTTTACCCTTTCCAGCTTCTTTCCGTCATACCCCTCTTTCCCTTTTCTGGACTTAACCTCATAAAAGTAGTAAAACTCCCCGTCTTTATAAGCCACTATGTCTATATCTACAACCTGTCGGTTATTATCACTTACAGCCAGGCCGAGGCTCAATACTTTATATCCCTGTTTCTCCAGCTGATATGCCCTATAGAGTTCAGTGCTTGCTCCGGGGTCACCGATCCTCACATTAAATAGAGAACGGTGAATCAGGTCTCCTATACCAAACATGTCCCGGAAATAGTGAACTACTTCAAAAAATTCATCTCCTACATCAGGATTTACTACAAGAGCTTCAAATTCTTCCTGTACCTTGAAATCAAATCTTTCCTTCAGAATATCCCTGGTCTCATTGATTACCTGCGTATAATATTCGGGTGATTTCTCTTCATATGATTCAAAGAATTTTTCTTTAATATACTTCCTGATAGGTTCTACCAGGGGATTCTCTTTGCCGAATAAAAACCTCTGGATGCCATTTACTATGGCTTGGTGTGTCCTGTAGCCGCCTTCACCGAATACGGAAGAATAACCTTCATGGAACAGGAGTTCATCCAGATAATCATAAAACGCCGGTCGGGATAAAAAATCTTTGGAGAGTACTATCTTACGGTTGGTCGTATAACCCAGGGAGTAATCCTCTGCTCCCTTTACCAGGCCATCGAATGTCACTATGTCTCCGCGCGCATAATATTCCTTTAACCTTTTAAGCACCATGTCCGCATGTGTTTTTTGACGCTCAGGCATTATCCTATTTTTCAGTTTATGCTCTATTTCAGCAATTTTGGCCTCTACATGCCTTGCTTCATCGAGAGTCAGTCTATATGTCGGCATACTCTTTGCCTCTTTAATAGAACTCCCTTTACCTAATGCACCTTTTACTATTTCGTTTTCTGTTATCCGACGGGCTCTTATAAAAGGAAAAGATAAGCCCAAAAACCTGTGGCTGTATTCTGCTCCCTTTTCTTTTTCCGGGACAGTATTGCCTTCATCTTCCGGTTTTTTACAGGACAATTCCTGCATGTCCGCTTTTTTTGATCTGTAGCGGTTTATCAGGTTTAATTCTCTTGCGATCTTCTTACGGGTTTTATCTGAGGCTTTGCCGTTTCTTTTGTCTCTTGAATCTGTCAATCCCTTTTTAAGAGTCCTTAACCTGGCCTGAATACCCGAATATTCGGGATTGTTCATCACATCATTATCTCCGAGCGCCGAATTGACTATATTGAGAAGTTCTTCCAGGCTCAGGGAACCGGTATCAATATCATCATCTGCTGAATCCTTTTTGCTTTTTTTCCTCGGCAGCATCAACCCGAAACCCGGAAGCATGAATCCTGCTATAAAGGGAATATCTTTCTGGGCTAGTTCCGAGATGATTTTCTTCTCATAGCTAAGCGGCTCATCGGTCATACTTAACCCAGGACCGGGTATATTTTTCTTTATCGGCGCCGGTTTTTTAATTATTATTCTTTTGGCCGGTTTTCTCTGTTTTAGGCGCGGCCCTTGGATACTTGATGGTCTCTTTATGTCTTTTATTGTTGTCTTGTTCTTTATTGTTCTCTGTTTTTCCTTTTCGGTCTTTTTGTCTATTTTATTTTTTTTCTGTACATCTTTTCCCGACCGGTACGACAACGGCCTGTCCAGGCGGGGATTGGGATTTTTCATAAAATTCGTAAAAAAAGCGTTACACCCTAACAGAGTAGTTACCAGAAATACAGAAAAAATTATTTTCAGCATTTTTGAAATCCTGCTGCCCTGCCCAGCTACCTGAACGGGTTTCTGCACCTCGGCAGTATCCGCAGGCTGTTTATCAACAGAAGGTGACATCTCGGAAGATTCATCCTGTTTGCGCCTTACTCTTCCGCCTGCCATTAAAAACGGAATTATAAAAGCAGAATCGATTACCATCTCCTGCCCGGTTGTTTCCTCGCCGACATAACCAATGTGATCAGTTATAGTATCAGACATCCATAATCCTGCTGCAGTAAAATCGTTGTAATCCCTGCCTTTTTCTTTTTCAGTTGTATCAGGCAGCGGTTTGATGTAAGTCTTATTGAAGGGTATCCCAAATATTCTTATCTTCAGTTCCGCCCTGACATACTCTTTATTGTCTTTTTCATCACGGTAAAAACTCATTTCATGTATCGGCCCGCCTATTATGTTCAACCATGTCCCTGATATCCCCTTGATATCCCTGACTAAAGGATTTCCCTGCTCGTCAATATATACCCTGTATTGTGTTTCACCTGAGAGTATTAATTTTATAAATGTTCCCAGCGGCAGTACTTTTTCCTTTCCCATACTGGTTGTGGTAATCAACCCTTTATCGTCTTTTTTTATTTCATTTATATCACAGAGTTTTTCTTCGAATTCTCCTCGCTTCCAGTTAATAAGATCCATCGCATCTTTAACTTGTTCTCCTGTATACTCGCCGGGGGGAAGCCTGTGTATTACATGCAGTAGCGGTATTATTCTTCCTTCAGGATATGCCCTGTTCACATCAACTGCTATTTTCGCAATAACCGCCGCATTGGCCGTGGCCGGAGTATCTCCGGTTTCTTCCGCTGATGTTTTTATTGCCTGTCCGAAATCATGTGCGGGCTGCTCCAGTTTCATATCCCTATCAGTATCAGCTTTGGCATAATTGTTTCTGATCACTCCAAAAGATACCACCATCACAACAACCATTACCAATCCGAATATGCGGTTGATATATTTTTTCAGATTTTTCAGGATAGGCCGTCCATATATATCTCTTTTTATTTTTTCTGCAGAAACCATGGTATCTTTCTGCACTACAACGCGTATTTTACGGAGTTTTTTCGCTCTAAGTGGCTGGCTATCAAAAAGTGCTTTTTTTATCAGGTTTTCAGATGATACTATTTTTTTCACTCCGACACTTTTAATAAGATCAAGTGTACCCTGGTCTACCCTCGAATATCGGGCGCCTATCTTACCGGGTACGTATTCCATGGCGATCTTATTGGCACCTTGCAGTATTTTCTTTAGTTTTTCCCTGGACTGTTCTCCATTTACATAGATATTTTTATTGCCTGTAATATCTTCAAAAATCCGCTGATCAAGTATTGAATAAAGCACTTCCGGTTCACCCTTCACAGGTATATAATAGAACGACTTTGTTCCTGAAAACCCTTTTCCCAGTGAAACCAGCTTATCAGCAATCGGGTTTTTGGCATATCCGCTGTATATCAACCATCCGTCAAGCCCGGCATCTAATATTTCCCGCTGGATCTGTTTTACACTTGCGTTTCCTATAAAAAATTCAGCGGATACTTTTTCTCGGACCACAACTTCTTTTCCTATTGATTCGGCAACAACAGCATCTTTAAGCTCAACATCCTCAAAATCTTCTATACCTTCCATTAACGGTATAATATTGTCCTGGATACCTGTTACTACCCGGGGCTCACCTTTTTCATCCAGGTAAACGTCTATTTCGCTTCTTATACCAAAAACTCTTTTAACCTGGATATCGCTGTCTTCTGCAAATTTCGAATCAAGATATATACCCGGCTCAATAGAAAAACAGTACCCCGGAAAAAACTTTCCTGTATCAACTTCATTAGCTAACGGACCTTTATTAACACCACCATGTATATCCCCATCTATACTGTGTCCTGTACCATGCACAAAGAAGTTTCCGTAACCAGCTTCTTTTATATAGTCCCTTGCCGCCGCATCTATGTCTACTCCTCGCATATGCTGATTATTAAAAAATGCATCTTTTACAGCGTTTAGCGCTGCATCCCTTGCTCCCTTTACTATGTTGAATATTTCAGTATATTCCTTTGGTACTTTTTTACCTACATACGCCATCCAGGTAATATCTGCAAAAACAGCATTTTCTTTATCTTTTTCTTTTGCCCATAAATCTATTAATACAAGATCACCGGGCTTAATCTCTTTGAACTTATTCTCATTTGGTATATAATGCGGATCTGAGGCATTTTCATTTATAGCTACTATCACTTCTGACAAATTTGTTTCTTGGTCCGCAGTTGTTTCAAGGTTCTCTTCCTTAAACCGATTCATAATAAACCGCTGAACGTCATATTCAGTTATTTTTTCACCTTTTACTATCATATCCCTGATATATCCGAATGCATCGTCTCTTACTATTGTGGTTACCAACTTAGCTGCCCTCTTGTGGCTTTCGATCTCTTCTTGACCAAGCGGTTTTATCAGATACTGGGATACATCTACAGACGTATCAATCTTAATGCCCATACCTGTAATAACCTCAAAAGTACCACCATCTACATATGACGCCCTGTAATTCTCGGCATTCGGAGAATATTCCATAACTATAGTCTTTGCTTTACCCAGCACAGATTTAAGTTCTTCTTCCAATTTATCTTGTTTATATATAATCTTTTTACCAGGCAGACCTGCCGATATCTTCTGGTCGTTTTGAGAAGTTAATACTACCGGCTCACCTTTTGCCGGTATATAGTAAAACCATGGATTAGCCGGTATGCTTTCTATTCCCAATATACTGCGGGCAAAAGAATTTAAATCGTTATAATCATAGAAGAGCCACCCATCTTTCCCCTCATTTCTAAGTAACTCCTGGATCTTTTCGATATTAATCTTTTCTATTCCTACTTTTTCTTTTCTAGGAGCGGCCTCTGTCTCTTTCTGCGAAATGACACGAACTTTACGGGCTTTTTTCCTGCCCAGTACGTTAAGCGTGAATACTATCCCGGCCGACACGATCACCGCTATTGCCGCTGCCAGCGGGCCGGCGCTAACCAGCAGAACAGCCGATATACCCGCTCCGATTACACCCGCGCCGGTTATCAATAATACACGGTACCTCGTCAGGAAATTCTTTTTAACAGGTTTTTCGGCTATCTTCAGTGTATCCTGCAGTATATCCCCGCCCTTCAGCAGTTCCTGCAGTTTCGCTATCCGGGACGCATCACG
>JBDRKX010000078.1:0-24579 GCA_043813605.1 Elusimicrobiota bacterium
TCATTATTACATTTTACATGGTTGAGGCAGACACGTAAAACAGAAACGTTTTTTGGCCTTTTGGGAATCGTTAGTGTGCTTTTGATAGCGACGATATTGATGCTTAATTTTCAAAAAAAGCGGACATATTAAATGGGACACCTGGAATAAATACTGTAATTACAAATTCCGGGAGTGATTGCATAACTAAATCTAAAATAGAATAAGTTCTTGGGATTTTTAGAATCGTTACCGTACTTTTAATAGCGACGATATTGATGCTTAATTTGCAAAAAAAGCGGACATATTAAATGGGACACTTTTCGGACATAGCCTTTTGTTGCATCGTCGAATATGGTTTCCTATGTCAGGAGTTCTGAATATATACATACCTAAGCTATCAAGGCGGTTTTAAGCGGCCGTCAACGGGATACCTTCTCACCATATTATGTCGATTTTCATGACAAAGGTAAAACAAGCCTGTTTAGAGTCCAATATGTTTTAACGAACGGTTCTTTAGAGGTGTTTACAAACAGAGATAAGGAAACTTCTCAGCCCTTTTCTCTTTAAGATTTTCTTTCAAATTATTTTTGGAATTTTTCGCTTACTTCAGGGTATTTTTCCGATATAGCTTCCAGTTTATCGGAAAGGGTGTTAAGTTCATCTCCAAGGTCCTTAAAATCATCTCCGTCTCTGAGCTTGATCCTGCCTTTGAACTTGCCCCTGTTCATATCCCTGAGCATATCCTCCAGGCGGCTTAACGGCCCTATTATCTTATGAGAAAAAAATATTCCTGAGATGAATACCGCACACAAAAGCAGTATCACTCTTATGAAATATTTCTCCCAGTCTACCGGCTCGCTCAGGCGCTTGATGAAAAAGACCTGGGAAAGATCCCAGTACATCGTAGCACTGATCACAACAGCGATCAGCAGCATTGATACCACTATTATCAGCGTATATTTCAACTGATATCTTTTTTTTATGAAAAAATTTTTTCGCTTGAACTCTTTCAATCTTTTTTTGTTTCTGATGGGGGATACTGCCTGTAAGCCGGATTCTGTTCTAACGGTCATTTATCTTTGCAGTTACCCGAGCCTCGAGCGCCGCGGGCAGCAGCTCAGCTCCTATTTACCTTGCTTCAGACAGGGTTTAGCCTTTTCACTCTTACCCCGTACCCCTTCGGGTACAAGGCAGACCTGGTTTCTGTGCCACTTTCCTGTCCTGCCCTGTGAAGTCCGGACTTTCCTCTCCCGGTCTATGCCGGGAGCGACCGAACAGCAGTATTCCCCATTATTTCTTTCTCTTCTGCAGCATAGCCTCTGCAAGGTTATGCGGTTCTTCAGTATGAGACCTTCTAATATGTCTAAATTTGATCTCTTTGAAATTTTCCTTCAGTACTTCTATCCTGTCCTTGTATTCCTTTAACGATACGGATTTGACCTTGTACTGTCCATTCAGCTGTTTTATAATAAGCTCGGAATCGGAAAATACATCCAGGCGCTTAATATTAAGATTACCTGCTATCTTTATCCCTTCAAATACGGCCGCATACTCCGCCGTGTTATTTGTACCTTCACCGAGATAAACAGATCCTTTGAATATCTCATTATCCGCACTGTCCAGTATGACAACTCCCGCTGCTGACTGCCCGGGATTTCCAAGACATCCGCCATCAGTGTATAACTTATACAACGGTTCACTCATCCTTAAAAAACAGGAACTTACTGCAGTTCTCGCAACATACTACCTGATCCTTCAGGACTTCATTTACCATCTGAGGAGGAAGCTGACAATGGCATCCGCCGCAACTGTCTTTGTCTACCTCGGCCATCGCCAGCCCGTTTCGTCTTTCCCGCAGTTTTTTATAATCCTCAAGTAATTCAGGATTGATCCCTGCCCTGACCGGTTCGATTGCTACTTTGAGCTCATCCCTGTTCTCTTCAAGTCTCCTGATCTCCTCTTCATATTCATACTGGTTCTTTTTTATCTCCTGTTTGATCTTTTCAAGGTCTTCTTTCAATACTGAAATATCCGACTGTTTTTCTTCTACTGCATACGAGAGTTCCAGTATAGTTTCTTCTGTTGACTCAATAGCCTTTTTCTTCTGGGATATCTCTATCTGCATCTTACTGTAAGCCTCGTTACTCTTAAGTGTATTCAGCTGTTCATTATGCTTCCTGATAGCTTCCTCCGCAGAACCGAGCTCCATTTCTTTCTGGTTGATGTGCAATTTCTTATCATTAAGCTCATTATTCGCGTCTTCTATTTCCTGCTGTTTGGCATTGGCGCGGTCTTCTTCTTCTTCTATCATTTGAGGAATCTCTTCAAGGCGTGCCTCTACATCATCAAGGATCGTATCCAGTTTCTGCAGTTCTAGTAATTTCTTTATATCTTCATTCATGTCAGACTCATCAATGGTGGGCAATGCAGGACTTGAACCTGCGACCTCTCGGATGTGAACCGAACGCTCTAGCCAGCTGAGCTAATTGCCCTTCACAGCTTAAGTTCATGCTTTTCCGAAATACCAATGATCTTCTATTTAATAAGCTATTATCTATTAATAACGATTTTTTCTGGTGGGCCCACCAGGACTTGAACCTGGGACACCCTGATTATGAGTCAGGTGCTCTAACCAACTGAGCTATGGGCCCTTTCTTAATCATTTAATTTTAGCCATTTTGCGGGAATTGTCAACTTAGAATGGATGTCGGATAAACAGTACCAGCATATCCCTTTATTGCTACAGAAAAAGGCCTATTCTTCTATCTCGAGGTATTCCCTCAGGAATTTGCTTCTTGACGGATGCTTCAGTTTTCTAAGGGCTTTTGCCTCTATCTGCCTTACCCTTTCGCGAGTTACGCCGAAGATCTTTCCCACTTCCTCAAGAGTCCTGGGATATCCGCCTTCAAGCCCAAACCGGAGTTTTATTATCCTTGCTTCACGTTCTTTGAGAGTACTTAGGACCTTTTCTATTTCCTTTCTCCTCAAGGAATGCATTGTTGCGTTATCAGGAGTCGTTCCTTCCTGGTCTTCTATAAAATCCTCCAGCCTGCTGTCTTCATCATCACCTATGGGAGTATCGAGTGAAATAGGTTTCTGCCTGATCTCCATTATCCTTCTTACTTTCCCCACATCAAGCTTCAGCTCTTTGGAATATTCCTCTACAGTAGGTTTGCGGCCGTATTTCTGTTTCCACTCTCTTGTAACTTTTGATATCTTATTAATGATCTCCTTCATATGAACAGGAATTCTTATCGTTCTTGCCTGATCTGCTATCGCCCTGTTTATTGACTGCCTTATCCACCAGGTCGCATATGTTGAAAACTTGAATCCCTTCTTGTATTTGAATTTATCCACCGCTTTCATCATTCCAATGGAACCTTCCTGTATAAGGTCCAGGAGTGAGAGGCTCGGATTAGTGTTCTTCTTAGCAATCGAGACCACAAGTCTGAGATTGGCTCTTACAAGCGTCATTTTCCCGTTATTTATATTCCTTTCATATGCAAATATCTTTCTTATCGCATGGGTCAGTTCATCGAGATCCATATTCAGTTTCCGGGCCTCGGCATGCATCTTCAGTTTCAGATTCCTGATATCGTCCCTGATTATTTCTATCCTTCTGACAGTTACTCCTGTAACGGCTCTGAATTTACGTTCACCTATGTTATCCCCCCTGTATGACCGTAACACTTTTTTAGCCTCTTCGTACGGGATATTCATGCAGGATGCCGCTCTTGTCTTGCGCCTGTCAAGCCTGCGTACAGGATCAGTTATTTCCTTAAAAGTCTCTATTACATTCTTTATTACAGACTTCCTTATGTTAAGATTCAGAATACTGTCTACAATGTTCTCTAATTCCTTATCTATTTCTTTCTGGATCTTTCTTTTTTCACTTGTGGATACACTTCTTTTTATAAGCTTGGTACACCTTCTCTCGATCTTATTCTGGCGTCTCTTTATTTCCGAATATGTATTACCGACCTTTTTCTTCATGGACTCAAGGATCCGTTTCGTCTTGCGGCCTCTTTTCATTATGTCCCTGGGAGATATCTTCTCATTTTTCAGATCCTGTGCGATCCTTTTTATCTCTTCAATACCTATATGAGTACCCAATACAAGCCTGACCAGGCTTTTTTCATTTTCCTGGATGCTTTTGGCCAGATGCATCTCCTGGGAACGCGTCAAAAGAGGTTCTTTTCCCATTTCACTCAGGTACATTTTTATAGAATCGGTAGAAGAAAGGGATGGAGGAGGAATACTTTTGATACCTTCAGATGTTCTTCTTTTCGCCAGTTCGGCTTTCTTGCGTTCATCTATAACATTTATGTGAGCTGTCTCCAGCCTGTTAAAGATCTCATCTACTTCTTCCGGCGCAATATTCTCGTCATCCAGGTATGTGTTTATCTGCTGGTATGTCAAAAAGCCGCTTTCCGCACCTTTTGATATCAGTTTTTCTATATCAAACAAGGTCTCCTCCTATTTTTATATCACTATTTCCGCTATACAATGCTTTTAATAACCGTTTTTGCTTTTCAATCAGTTCCCGCGGCACAGTCTTGTCCTGATGCTGAAGCGATTTAATCTGGTCGGATAAAGACTGTATTTTTTTATCTATCAAGAGTTCAATATATGTTTTTTTTAAATCTTCAAGATATTCCTGTGGTTTCATCGTACTTGAAAGCGGCGTGAGAGCAAGTCCAGTAAAGATGCTGCCGGCATCATCTTCGATCTCTTGTAACATCCTGTGGATATCCCCCTTGTATATCTGTGTATATCCCAAGAATAAGTCATAATATTTTCCTTTTGCGGTTTTGTCAAGTGGAAGATCACTTATATCCTCTATAAATTGAGGATACTTTAAAAGTACATGCATTATTTCCTTAAGAATTCTTTCATGCTTTCCTGCAGGAACATCCCTAAGCCCTTTGGGAGTCTCAACTGCAGCGGATTCACTAAAAGAACGCGTCTTATTAGATATCTCCTTCAGGATGTCTTTCTGCTGAATTTTAAGCTTCCCTGCTATGAGCTTCATTATCTCATTGCTTTTCACATAGCCTATGTTCTCCCTGTCCCTTACGATGCTGATCAGGGGCGAAAGATCTTTTACTATCTTTACGTTCCTCTCGATCTTATCATCGATATGCTGATACTTATCCATACTGCAGTCTATTCTCCATTCGATGATCGGACTGGATGTTTCAACTTTTTTAAGGAAATCATCCCGGTCTTTTCTTATGATGTCTTCAGGATCGCTCCCCTTCGGCAATTCGCACACCTTGGCTCTCATCTCTGACATAAGTACGGCTTCAAGGCCTCTTTCAGTAGCTTTTCTTCCGGCGTCATCCGCATCAAACGTGAAGACTATCTCTTCCACCCAGTGTTTAAGCTTATATATGTGCTGCGAGGTCAATGATGTTCCAAGTGTAGCGACAGCATTTTCAATATCATACTGATGTGCAGCAATCACATCCATGTATCCTTCCAGCAAGAGCAGCCTTTTGGCGGCTTTCACCTTTTCCTTTCCCTGATAGAAGCCGTATAAGAGACAGCTCTTCTCGAAAACAGCCGTCTGTGCCGTGTTAAGGTATTTGGGAGATTTTGAATCGTCAAGGACCCTTCCGCCGAAGCCCCTTATCTTCCCTGTCTCATCATGTATCGGGAAAATGATCCTTCCCCTGAACATATCGTAAAGCCGGCCTGCTGAGTCACGGCCGGCCAGTCCGGATCTTATAAGGATATCTTCATTTACCTTGGCGTTCAGCGCCATTTTAATAAGCATATTGCCGCCTGGGGCATAACCCAGTTGAAATCTTTCGATCATACCGGCGTCCACTCCCCTTTGAGAAAGATACTCCAATGCACTACTGCCTGTTTTACTCGTAAGTATCTTACTATAGAAGGCTGTTGCGCGTTCATTTACCTTTATGATCTCTTCTTTTCGGTCACGCTGTTTGTCCCTGTTGTTATCTCTCTTGAATTCTATCTTGATACCGGCCCGGTCCGCGAGACGCTTCAGCGTTTCCGGAAATTCCATTCTGTCCATTTTCATCACAAAGGTGAATATATCACCGGATTCCCCGCATGAAAAACAATGGAAGATCTGCTTCTCCGGAGAGACTACAAAACTGGCCGTCTTTTCCTGATGAAAAGGACAAAGTGCCTTATAATTGGCGCCGGCGCGCTTTAAAGGAAAATACTCCTCTATAATGCTGACGATATCACTGGCTTCCCTTATTGATGCAATAGTATCATGATCTACCATAGTATTATTCCGTACATGCAAATGTTTGACTCTTATACAATCCAGTCGCCCGAAGCATCCGCCTCGTCAATCCGCATCTTTATTATTTTCTTAGTTTCTTCATCAATTCTAGAAGAAGCAAGCATGCGTGAGAGCGAATATTTTGCAGACTTTCTGATATCTTTATCTTCAGATTCCAGGAGAGCAAGCTGAAGATCGATACTTTCAGGAGATACGAGTTCACCCAGCAACCTGCACGCTGCAGACTTGAAACTTCCCTTTTCTCTTTTTATCATCCGCCCGGCAATACCCACTGCTATTTCAGGGCTTATCTTGTGCAGTATCTTTACCATCACAAGTTTCACCCTGTAATCCGGATCATGCACGAACTCTTCGAGCATATTAAGGGCCACCTGATTCTCGTAGGGGTCCTCCCCGGCAAATTTTGATTCGATGATCTCAAGTTTCTTCATCTTCTTCTCGAATTCGGTATCTATCTTATCGTAGCTTTTAAAATCCCTTATACGGCGGAACGGATACCGGCCGAAAACGAATAACCATAAAACCGTCAGCCCGGATATGGCAAGCATTATGAATGCAATTATCCTATACCAGGATGAAACTCCGGGTCCTCTCTCCTGTTCCATGTTTTTCTCAGTGACCTGTGTGATTATTTTTTCTTTTTCTTCGAGTTTTCTAAGCAATCCTTCCTTCTCTTTTTCAACGTGTTCTATTTTTCTGAGAAGTTCTTCTTCCTTTTTTTGGTCTATGATCGGTTGTTCTTTCTTTTTGGTTTCATTTATTTTTTGAACCGGCAGTTTCTTTTTCTCAACATTTTTTTCTTTTGCCGGTACTTCCACTGTTTTTGCTTTTTTTGATAATTCCCTGTTTACTTCTTCAAATATTGTTTTTGCTTTTTCATTATCGGGCGAGATCTCAAGAGCCTTATTCAGATATTTTCTTGATTCAGAATAATTTTTCGCATTTTTCTGCCCTTCGCCCAGTTCAGTGAGTATTTTAACCAGAAGTTTATTCACCTGATAGTTTTTATTGTCTCTTGAAAACGCCACATTGAGCTTTTCAAGTGCCGACACGGGATTGCCCTCTATATAACTCCGCAGGGCTTCATTTAACAGGCCGCTTGTAAGATCGATCTTTTTTCTGCATTCTTTCATGAGGACCGATGTGTCTTCATGATCCGGGCGGGTTTTCAGGATCTCTTCGAGCTTGCTGACTGCCTGTTCATATTTGCCAATAGCATAAAGTTCTTCTGCTTGATAATATATCCTGCTTATCGCCTGGTCCTCAGCGCTTTCTGCTGCTGCCGGCAGGAATATCAGAGAAAAATAAACGGCACTGATAATTATTGTTTTATAGATCATCGCTTCAATATTTTATTAAGTGCAAGTTCCAGGTCATTTTTACTGTACGGTTTTGTAAGAAATGCATCAGGAACAGCTTTATCACCGTCAAGTTCGAAATATTCTTTCATACACTCTTTGCCTGTACTTATAATAATAGGCATGCCTTCCATATCCGGGAGGGAACGTATCTTTTTAAACAGGACATATCCGTTCATATCGGGCATTACTATATCCAGGATCGCCGCTATCGGCCTCTGGGATTCCAGCATATTAAGGGCACTAGTACCATTGTTCACAGTTCGCACGTTATAACCGAGTCTTTCAATTGCATGCCTGAGAAGACGGCATGTGTTCTCATCATCATCTACAACAAGTATATACCCTTCTGCCATGTTAATCCTTACCCCCTCCTTCTATTGCCCTTATTTTATCATTCAATTTTTTTCTTATTTCTATCATACCGCGCATTATCTCTTCCGTTTCAGATACTTTCGTATCCGCTGATTTGATATCTTCTTTGATCTTCAATACTTTATTTCTCTGGTTTTCCGCTGCCTCATTCCTCTCTTTTACTGTTTCCGTGAGCTGCTGTACCCTCTTTCTGTTTTTATCATCCTGTATCTTCAGAAAATTGCGGTTTTTTACCACTTCGATCCTCGATTCCAGGAGTTCCTGGTTTTCCTGTTCTAATTGCATCTGGAATTCTTTTACTGTTTCCTGGAGTTTTTTGTTCATTCCTTCCATTTTTGCGGACTCTTCGTGAGCCAATTTCAGTTTTTCGTGTATTTCCCGTACTTTCTCCTTCTGTTCTTCAGCTTCTGTTTCTTTTTGCTTCTTCAGGTCCATCAACTCATCGATCTTCCGGCTATTTACCGCTTTTTCTTCTTTAATATATTCCCGGTTCTTTTTTAATTCCTCCTGGATCCTCTCCAGGTAAGACTTCTCTGCGGACAGTTCGCTATTCAAGAGGTCAACATCTTCTTTCATTTTTTTGTTCTTCTCTATTGTCTCGGCATACTCTTTTTTGATAGCCGCCAGCCTTAACTCGATCTCAGAGTTTTTCTTAACCTGTTGGGCAGCTTCCCGTTCCGCTTCCTCTTTCATGAGCATAAGTTCGTTCATCTTCTTTGCAGAGCTTGCTCTCTCCCAGACTGCTTCATTCTGTACAATGCCTAATTTTTCCCGCAATTCTTCGACCTTTTTCTGCTGAAGAGACGCATCTTTTTCAACCTGGTTCTTCAATATTGACAGATCTTCTATCATCCTGTGGCCGGCTTCCTTTTCCCTATTCAGCAGGTCTTTATGCTCCGATAATTCAGTACGGGCCTTTTCTAATTCCATGTTCTCTTTTTGAAGATTAAATTTCAGTGAATTTACCGTCTCCCGGATCTCATTGTTCTTCCCGAATGTTTCAGAGTATTCTTTCTGCATAGCAGCAAGATTCTGTTTTATTGCCGCTATTTTTCTGTTCTGTTCATCAGACTCCCTTTGTGATTCCTCCCGCAATCTTTCAAGTTTGGCCTGTTTTTCGGAATTCTTCTTTTCTTCCTCTTTGAGCAGGTTTTTGCTTTTTTCCAGATCTATCCTCAATCCGAATAATTCTTTGTTTTCACTTGCAAGACTGGTTTTCAATGACTCCAGCTCTTCTGCGAGTTCACGGTTTTTCTTATCGGTAATATCAGCTTTTTCCTTTGCAAACGAAAGTTCTTTCCTTATTACTGTCATCTGCTGATCGCGTTCCCGGGCAAATATCTCCTTTTCCTTAAGAATTCCGCTCAACTCATTAATCTGTTTTCTACTCGTTTGTCTTTCTTCCTCTAAAATTCCCGTGTTATCTTCGAGCCTTTTCTTTATTTCCGCCACTTCGACACTTTCTTTTTTCGCGCCTGTCATCAATGTCTCTGCTATTACTTCATGGAGCGCGCGATTTTTCATATCAAGGCGCTGCGATTCATTCTGAACGGAAGACATCCTCTCTTTAAGCCTTGCAATATCCATATAGAGTTCGCTTGTATCCCTTTCCCTTTTCATCATCATGGACTCAAGTTCTTCCATTTTTCTTGCAGAATGCTCCCTTTCCTCCCTCAGCATCTTCCTTGTCTCGTCAACATCATTTTTCATCGCTTCCATCTTTTCCCTGTCCCGTATAGCCTTTTCCCTTATCGATTCCACCATGTTGGACAGCGTGATATTTTCCTTTTCTTTTATTGCATGTTCCCGGGAAATCGATTCAAGGTCTTTTGTCAGGATAACGATACGGCTCTTCAGTTTCTCTGCCTCGCTTATTAAAGTAACTTGATCCCTCTGCATTACAGCCATTGATTTTTCCAGATCACGGGATTCCTCTTCTCTATTGCTTATTCCTGTCTGTAAAACACTGATCCTTTCCATTGCAGATTCCATTTCTTTTTTACTGCTCTTCTGAATATCATGCAGGCTTTCTTCAAGTTTGTCCTTTTCCAGAATGTCTCTTTCAGACTTTCCCCTAAGGGATTCCACCATTTTCAGTAATGTATCTTTTTCCCTTGCCGCAATATCCGCCTGGGACTCTGCTTCATTGAGCTGTTTTTTCAGTTCTGCTATCATGCCGTTCAACTGCTCGATTTCACTCCACTTCTGTTTCTCCAGTTCTTCCAGCAGATGTTCCTTTTTATCCAGTTCAGACACTTTTGCGCTGAGGTTTTCTTCTACTATTTCCATCCTGTCTTCAAACCTGTTCTTCTCCCTGGCAATGGTTTCCTTTTCTGTAACAGCTTCTCTCAGCCTTTCTTCAAGACCCTGGATCTCAGATGATGTTTTCTTAATAATCCTGTCCCTCGAACTGATCTCCGCCATCAGGTCTTCGATCTTTGCAGTACTTTCCTTTTTCTGATCCCTGACCAGTTCCTTCTGTTTCGTTAGTTCATTGTTTAAATACTCCAGTTCGGACTTTTCCTTCTCATGACGGGTGCGTAATGAATCAATGGTACTAATAAGGACTTTACTCTTTCTATTTGTTTCCTTTGATTCTTCCAGGGCGACTTCCAGTTCTTTACCCATGCGGGATATCTTTTCCTGAAGCCATCCCTTTTCCTTTTCACTTTTTTCTATAAAGCTGTTAAGCTCTTCTTTTGCCATTTCAAGTTTCCCTGACATCTCGGCATTCATGCTCTTCATATGCTCAATAGCGGCATTTTTTTCGGCAATCTCTTCTTTCTGCCCGGCAGAATTCTTCCAGCTCTCTTCCCGTTCACTATTTACGACTTTACGGAGCTGGGTACATTCTTTTCTTAAAGATTCTATAGTCTCTTCTGTTTCTCTTGATCCTATTTCCAGGGGGCCGAGTCTGGCTGACAGGCTGTTGTTCTCTGATGTCAGATGTTCTATTATCCCTTTATCACGGGCGATCTCACTGTCCAACCGCTCTTTTTCTTCTCTTGCTTCGCTGAGTTCCCTTTCATATCCTGCTTTAAGGCCAGCTTCCCTTTCTGCCAATTTGGATTTCAACGACTCTACCTTCCTGAAGAGTTTGGTGCTCCTTTTTTCCATGTCGGACTGGTTCCTGCGGTATTCTTTTTCGATATTATCTTTTTTCTTTGAAAAATTTATCTCTTCGATTTTAATAAGGTCGTCTTTTCTATTGAGCTTATCTGCCAGCTCGGTGTTTTTTTCTTCTAATTCATTTATTCTGCCTTCAAATAAAGCTTTCAGATCACGCTCTTTTTTCTCGAGTTCCATGATCCTGCGTACCTTTTCCTTTATCTCACGGTTTATTTTGAGCTGAGATTCAATATCATGGCCGGTACCGGCATTCCCTATTTGTTTTCTTTCGTTTATGTCCATTTATTCAGCATCTTGTTAAAAGCCTTCTGCCTATAACTAATTAGATATTTATAATGTTAAAATCTATTTCTTTCCAGTCCCCAGTGTATAGACACATAATTCCATTGCTTTCAGACATCGTACTGCCTTGAAGGAGAATATTGATCAACCGTTTCTGCTTACCCTGTTAAATCCGCTAAATTCTATGATCTCCAATTCCCCCAGGCGGCTGACAATTTTATCCAGGAGCAGGTTGAGACCGAGATTATCGGAAGATATATGGCCAGCGATGATAACATTCATATTGACATCTTTTGCCGCATTATAGTGCTTATCACTCATATGCATGCCCACAACTGTAGATACTCCGCTGTCTACAAGCTTCTCGATAAGCTCGCTGCTTCCTTCGGTACCGCCGGTCATGTCGACGAATATCTTGCCGCATCTGTTTGACTCATTACCGGTCAGTATGTGAGGCGGCTGGCCGTTTTTTGCGGATATTCTATATTCATCAATAGACATGAGTATGTCTATAAGATCCTTTATCCTGTACGGTTTTTCTTTTTCCAGAAGATCGGCCAGGTATTTCTTCACATGATTATCCGCCGGCGTGTGAATATTCATGACATTAATGCCAAGCAATTTTGCCGCGTCCTGCGCCCTGAAATGATTGCTTCCTGAGACTTTTCGCGCTACTTCCGCCTTCCTGTTTCTTGTCAGGTTATCGGCAACACTTGCCGACACACCCATAGATTCAAGTATGTCCGCCTGCATGTCCATCACTTCATAAAAATTGGCATACGCTCTTCCTAACGGGTGATGCGAGATAACAAGGGGGAAACTTTCCCTTTTTCCCGCTATGCTCTTTACCAGAAGGAGTTCGGATGTGTCGACATCGATCCCGACCCATGCCTCACTGATATCGGCTTCAGGATCTCCGTTCAATATCCTTGAATCGGCAAACGGGCTTTCCAGAACATGCGTATCAAAAATCTCCTTTTCACCGGGGTCAAGCTTATCATACTTCTCCCTGTTTTCAGACAATATCCGTTCAATCGTATCTCTGCCGCGCGGATCTACAGCAATTCCCTCATCCACTGCAAGCCCCATGATGTCTTTGATTTTCATTACAGCTCCTTTCCGGTAATTACCCGGGGGAAACCACGGATGCTTTCCCTGTCAGCACAGATGGTCCCTGATACCGGTATTTATTTCTAAATACATGGAACAAAGGCTGATCTTCTCATAAACCAGCCGGCTCATCAATCTGTTCATGCATATCTTCATAATCATTACAGATGCCTCTTATGTTCGCTTAAGTATTCAGCAGTGTGTTCGTACTCAGGTTCTTGCTCTTCCTAGGTATATTCCGCTTTGTTCAGCATGGATAGGCAATTTCTGCACGGGTGGGAGTATGTATGTACCTACAAAACCTACTGCTGTTTTCATGTGTATTTTCTTAAAAATACACCCACTGCACTAAAACCTGGGATTTTCAATTAACCGTGGCGTTTTCTTGTTTTGATATACTTTTTCAGTCTAATAGCTCTTCTTGCTTCTTTTAACCTCAATCTCTTGAGTTTCGACTGTTTTTCATTCTTGATTTCACTGGGAGACAAATAGAAGCGCCTTTGCTTAAGTTCGTTTTTTGTACCTGACTTATTGCACTCTCTTCTAAACCTCTTCAGCAGCGAATTTATATTCTCATGATCTCTCTTGCTGACTGTTGGCCCGACCGTCATTAACATCACCTCCTTTCTTTAAGCCTTATATTTAACCTGGCGGCCATTTCATCTGCCTGCCGCCAAGCAGGTGAACATGCAGATGTCCGACTTCCTGTCCGCCCATCTTATTACAATTTATCACAACTCTATATCCGTCTTCGTCAATTCCAAGACTGACAGCAAGCTCCTTTGCCACATTCATACACTTTTGAATTGTATTGCTGTCGGCAGTATTTAATGTCTCACTGTGTTCACGGGGAACAACAAGCACATGCACAGGCGCCTGCGGACTGATATCGTTAAAAGCGATAACATCCTCATCCTTGTGGAGTATCTTACTTTCTATCTCTTCATTTATTATCTTGCAAAAAATACAATCATCCATTATAAACTCCTGCAATCATAACTCGCAGAGACGGGTTTTTTCTCTTTTTTACCTGTGGTGAACTCCCCGGATAAATATCCGTAATTATAATTTATTATACGAACCATTTCAAGTGTTCTTTCAGAAGTCTCCGTTTTTCCTCTATTATCCACTTTCACAGGCAGGTAATCCCTAGTATAACCGCTGCCGCCTTTTTCTACGGCCATTTCCTTTATCTTTCCCACTGAATCTCTGAAATGTCCCAATCTTATGCTCTCGGAAAGAGATTTCACTTCGAGCATCCTGTCGCGTTTATCGGATTCCGGGACCTTGCCGTCATAACTGCATGCGATCGTACCCGGTCGTTCGGAATACCTGAAAACATGTACTTTCACGGGTGCTGTATCTCTGATAAAATCCAGTGTATGCTTAAGATCAGCCCTTGTTTCACCCGGAAAGCCTACAATAATATCAAAAGAAAAAACCGTATCCGGCATCTTTGTCTTAAGTTTCCCCATAGTTTCCGATACTTTTTTAATATCATAACCCCTATTCATAAGAGTAAGTATTTTATCGCTGGCACTCTGAAGAGGAATATGAAAATGCCGGCAGAACCTGCTGTCTTCGCTGAGAATGGTGATAACATCGTCAGAAAGCACACCCACGGGTACTGAACTGAACCTCCATCGGAAATCTTCCCTGATACTTCCCATCGATCCGGCAAGTCCTGTAAATTCAGAGTATTCATTGAAATTGGTAGCACAAAGCACTATTTCCGGATGGTTGACTGCAAGATCCCGAGCTTCCAGCATAAGTGTTTTCATATTCTTTCCGTAATAAGGTTTTTTCAGTTTTCTGACAGTACAGTAAGTACATTTCCCTCTACATCCCTGCTGCACTTTAAGAAATGCCCTTGTCTGTCCGTAAAACCTGCTGATACTGCCCGCGGGATTAGCCAGGTAAATAGACTGCTTGAGTGTACTGATACCGGCAACCTCATAGTCAAATGAGCTGGCCCTCACCGAACAACCTGCAGCCAGAAGTTCCTTGTCCGGATATAGCCTCTTTATCCTTCTCGCATATTTATAGCCGTCTCTTTCCGCCCTGTGAGTAACACCGCATGTATTGATTATTATCACATCCGCCTCTTTGGGCGTACTACTCAAGTTTCCCATCCGGCTGAGTTTTTCCATCATCAGTCTCGCATCATATTGATTGATCCTACACCCGAATTCTTTAATGTAATACTTGAATTTTCTACTCATATTCCTTGATTTAAAAGCAAGGCTGAAGCTGCCATACAAGCTGTTTCTACATCCATCACCAGTCGGCCCATACTCCTGACAACCAGGCCGGAACCTATTGCCTTTTGGGCTTCTCTTTCTGTAAATCCGCCTTCAGGCCCTACAAATACAGCAATTCTGTCTGACAGATCTTTTCCTGAAATATATTCACCGGCCGATTCCTCCCATAAGAATATACCTGAAGAAAAACCTTTCTTGCGGAAATTTTCCAGAGAAATGTCAATATCTTCAATATTGCTGCCTATGCGGGGAATATATTTTCTTCCGCAGAGTTCGGAAGCGGCACGCGCTTTCTTTACGCATCGTTCAATAGTTTTACCGATATTATGCTGATCTAAAATTTTTACAGTACGTTCCGATGTGAGAAGATTGAATTCAGATATGCCTATCTGAGTACACCTGAAAACAATATCTTCTAACTTCTGTTTTTTAGGAACTGAAACATACAGTGCTACATGTCTTGATGGAAGAATTGCATCCGGTTTTTCCCGGCCGGTCTCAAGAAGATACATGCCCTTCTCATACCCTGCCACCGTTGCGTAATATTCCGTGAAATCCCTGTCTCCGACTATTATTTCGTCACCGGTTGATACTCTGAGGACCCTGAGATGCCGGTTATTTTCGCCCGATAACCCAAACTTTATTCCTTCTGTAAGGCTCTCATCGACGAATATCTTTATCATTCAAAAATCTTGTTCCACCATGAAGAACCCTTACCGTTGATATTCATGAGCTTGGCATATTTTCCGAGCAGATCGGTCTGTTCCTTAGTCAGGTTCTTTGGTTTAGGAATATTGACATGAACAATAACGTATAGGTCTCCTTTACCATATCCGTCCAGGTGAGGCATGCCGTCTCCTTTTATCCTCAGCTTTGTTCCTGACTGTATCCCCTCCGGCACTTTAATGGTCCTTTTCCCTTTAAGTGTCTCTATTTCCCTGGAAGTTCCGAAAACCGCTTCAGGAAACTCTATGTTTATGTCCGTCAGGAGATCATTGTCTTCTCTTACAAGACTGGCATGTTTCTTCACATTTATGACAACATATATGTCGCCGCGCGGTCCATTATACCTGCCTACATTGCCCTGTCCACTTATTCTCAGAGTCGTACCTTCATATACTCCGGGAGGGACTTTTACGGATATTGAATCCTTATTGGCTTTCAGACCCGTCCCCCTGCATTCCACGCAAGGATTTGAGACGATCTTTCCGTCTCCCGCACATGCAGGGCATGTTCTTGTAATACTGAAAAAACCACCGCCGCCGGATGAAACGGAGCCTGTTCCGCCGCAGGATGAACAGGATGTCCGCGTGCCGCCTTCACCGGAGCAGGCATTACACTGATCCTGCCTCATTATCTTGAACTTTATCTCTTTACCTTCAGCTGCTTCCTTCAGCGTGATGCTCTGTTTTAACTTTAATGAACTTCCCTGGTATACCCTGCGCTGGGATCCAGCTCTCCGGGCACCGCCAAAACCGCCGCCCGCGAATATATCTTCGAATATATCCGAAAAACTACCAAAATCGACTCCGCCGAAACCCGCACCCGCACCCATATCCATATCCACACCCTGAGCGCCAAACTGGTCATACCTTTTCCTTTTTTCAGGATCTCCAAGAGCCTGATATGCCAGGTTTATCTCTTTGAACTTCTCCTGTGCATTTTTATCATCCTTATTCCTGTCAGGATGGTATTTGAGAGCCAGTTTCCGATAGGCTTTTTTTATATCTTCCTGTGAAGCATCCCTCGAGATGCCCAGAAGCTCATAGTAATCTTGCGAACTCAATTATTATCTGGACCGCTATACCGGTTCAATTCTCCTTATCGTTTTCAACTTCGTAATCGGCATCAACCACATTTTCAGCTCCGGAATCCCTCTGAGGTTCGGCCGTACCGCCTGAATCCTCTGCAGGTTCCTGCTGAGCTTCACCGGGCTGCGATCCTGCCTGCTCTTGTGTCCGCTGATAAATAAACTGCGCCATCTTCTGCGAAGTAGCAGATAATCCCTCAAAAGCTGTATTGATCTCCTGGGAATTTTCGGAATTCATCTTTTCTTTCGCTGTTTTCACGGCTTCTTCAATTTCAGCTTTTGTTTTATCCTCTATCTTGTCTGAATGCTCTTTGAGGGATTTTTCCACCGTGTATATCAGGCTTTCCAGCTTGTTCTTTGCTTCGACAAGCTCCTTCTTCTTTATATCTTCTGCCTCGTGTTCCTTGGCTTCCTTAACAAGCTTCTCTACTTCCTCTTCAGTCAGGCCGCTCGGTGATTTTATTGTGATCGTCTGCTCCTTACCCGTACCTTTATCTTTAGCTGAAACATGTATGATGCCGTCTGCATCGATGTCAAATGTAACTTCGATCTGCGGGACTCCCCGCGGTGCCGGAGGTATGCCTGTCAACTCAAACTGACCGAGTGATTTATTGTCAGCAGCCATCTGTCTTTCTCCCTGAAGCACATGTATAGTCACTGACGGCTGGCTGTCGACAGCCGTGGAAAACACTTTTCCCTTTTTAACCGGTACAGTTGTATTCCTGTCGATTATCGGTGTCAACACATTTCCCAGAGTCTCTACGCCGAGAGTCAAAGGAGTAACATCAAGGAGCAGAATATCCTTAACCTCGCCTCCGAGTACGCCTGCCTGTATGGCAGCTCCTGCGGCCACTACTTCATCGGGATTTATCCCTTTATTATGCGGTTCCTTGCCGAAGATCTCTTTGACTTTTTCCTGTACAAGAGGCATCCTTGTCTGGCCGCCCACAAGAACGATCTCATTAACATCCTTCTCGCTGATACCGGCATCTTTAAGAGCGTTCCTGCAGGGGGCAATGGTCCTCTCGAGCAGATCAGAGACAAGCGACTCAAGCTTTGCGCGCGTAAGCGTAAGTGCAAAATGCTTGGGCCCCGACTGATCCGCAGTTATATAGGGCAGGTTTATCTCTGTTGATGTCGCACTGGAAAGCTCACATTTTGCTTTTTCCGAGGCTTCTCTCAGACGCTGCATAGCCTGCCTGTCACTTTTCAGGTCAATACCCTGGTCTTTCATGAATTCTTCTATCAGCCATTCCATTATTTTAAGATCGAAATCATCGCCGCCAAGATGCGTATCCCCGTTTGTAGAAAGCACTTCGATGACATTTATGCCTTCTTCTTCTCCGCCCTGAAGTATAGATACGTCAAATGTTCCTCCCCCGAGATCGAATACTGCGATCTTAATGTTTTTCTTTCTCTGAAGGCCGTAAGCCAGGGCCGCCGCGGTAGGTTCGTTGATGATCCTCTTGACATCAAGACCTGCGATCTTACCGGCTTCCATTGTAGCTTTCCTCTGTGAATCGTTAAAATAAGCGGGTACTGTTATCACAGCTTCTGTTATCTTTGTATTAAGGTACGCTTCCGCATCTTTTCTAAGCTTCTGCAGTATCTTTGCCGATATCTCGGGAGGAGAGTACTCCCTTGATTTAATGACAATACGCACATCACCATTAGATGCCTTAGTCAGTTTATAAGGTACATGCTTACGGTCTTCTTCAATCGTACTGGAATCGAGTTTCCTACCCATGAACCTTTTCACCGAAAAGACCGTGTTTTCCGCATTTGTCACTGCCTGTCTTTTAGCTACCTGTCCGACAAGCTCTTCGCCTTCCTTAGTAAAAGCAACTACCGACGGTGTAGTCCTGTTCCCTTCTGCATTCGGGATGATCTCAGGTTTTCCACCTTCGATTATCGACATACATGAATTTGTTGTACCAAGATCTATTCCTAATATAGCCATAATATCTCCTTTTATTATTCCTCTTTATCTTCGCTTTTCTCTTCTTCCGTTTCAGCAGTATCAGATCCAGGTTCAGGTTCATCATCCTCTTTTTCGGGCTCTTCTTTCAGTTTACCTACAACGACCATAGCCGGACGCAATACTTCATCATCCCAGAAGTAGCCCCGCTGCAGCACCTCTTTCACACATTCATCTTCACTGGATGAATCTACTTCACAAAAACCCACCGCATGATGACAGTTATGGTCAAATTTCAAACCTTCTGATTCCATCTCCTTCATTCCTTTTCTGGCAAGTATGCTGAACAGCTCTTTTCTTATCAGAGAAAGACTTTCCAGATCTATATGCCTGTGGTCCATTGCCCTGTGAAGATTATCCATTACGCTGAGTATTTCTTTTGCCAGGCGCTTTTCCCCGGTCTTCAGATTCTCTTCCGACTGTTTCTGCATCCTTTTCCTGTAATTATCGAATTCAGCTTTCAGCCTTTTAAGCTGGTCCAGGTAAAGATCTTCTGTATCTTTGGATTCCTTGAGCTCACTTTTAAGTGTTCCCAGCTCTTTTCCCAGTTTTTTTAACTCAGCTGAATTCCTGTCTTTTTTATCTTCTTCAGTTTTATTTTCTTTTTTAGTCATCTCTTCTAAACCACACGCCAGGCCTCCATTAGTTTTGATGCATAATTAATCAAAAAGATTCATTGATTCCATACAGATACACAGGTTTCTGCAAATACTACGAAAATAGGCTATTCTTGTCAAGTCAGATTTTTTTCAAATATCCTGTATGTTTTATAAACAGTTCCCCCGGCTTTTTCAATTGAATTTCTCATCAATACATTATCTTCCAGTACCCAGGACATTTCACCCCATTCCCAGCCAGCCTCACGAGCTGCATGCAAAGTGACATTAAACAGCATCGGCTCTATCCCTTTATTCCGGAATTCCTTAACCACGCCCAGAATAAGCAACCTGCCGGATTTGACCTTCTTAATATAATACAATAATTTTAGTAAGCCGAATGGGAATAACTTACCGTTTCTGATTTTGATTAAAGCTTCATTGGCATTCGGAAGACACACTGAGAGCCCTACAGGATTATTGTCATACATGACAAAAAAACAAAATTTTGGGTCGACTATAGCTTTCAGTTCTTTTGCCATATGATCAAATTCCTCGTCTGTCATAGGAACAAATCCCCAGTTCTGTTCCCAGGCATTATTGTATATCTTCTTCAAAATCTTCACTTCATCCCAGTATGCTTTTATATTAAGATTTCTTATACTTATCTTCTGTTTCTTTTTAGCATACTCTATTATTTTCAATATCCTTTCAGGAAATACATGTTCAGTTAACATCTTGTATGCAAAAACATCTTTTGCTTTTTCAAACCCGTATTTTTCCAGAAAAGTCTTATAATAAGGCGGGTTATAAGGCATTAAAAGCATCGGGGATTCATTAAAATTATCTATTAAGGTACCCCAATCATCATTAGAAGAAAAATTAGCCGGTCCGCGCAAAGTATCCATGCCCTTTGATTTAACCCAATCGGCAACCCTATCAATTAAAGATTCCGCTACTTCATAATCCTGAAAAGTCTCAAAAAAACCAAAGAAACCTGTTTTTTCATTGCAAGCTTTGTTATGGTTATTATTGATGATTCCAACTATCCTTCCAACTATTTTATCGTCTTTATAGGCTAAAAACGGCTGGATTTGGGAGTGCAGAAAAAAAGGATTTGCTTTTAAACTGAATTTGGCTTTCATATCCATAATCAATGGCGGCACCCAGCTTTTATCTCCTTTGTAGACTTTCCACTGAAATTTTATGAACCTCATCAGGTCCTCTTGTGATGCAATATCGAATGGCTTTACTTCTATCATATATCAACCTCCGGCAAAAGCCCAATCATCATCTTAGTCGCCATACATGTTTCATCCATTTTCTGAGTCTCTTCCTGACAGTTTCAGGCTGACCGGCCATTTCTTTAGGCTCTCCCGGGATGACAGCCAGCATCCTGCCGACTTCAGCAAAGACTTCGAGCGCCATATCAATATGCCTTTGACTTAAAGTTGCCATAACCGAAACTCTTAGCAGTGCGCGGTCTTCCGGTACGGCAGGCGATGCTACCGGAGTAGTAAATATCCCCCTGTCAAAAAGCAGACGCCACATCTGAAATGCTTTGATCGTGTCGCCTATTATAAGCGGTATAATAGGCGTATTACTCTCGCCGGTATTATATCCCATTTCCTTAAAACCTTTTCTCAGTTTTTTCGTATTTGTCCATAAAGACTTTATTCTTTCCGGCTCCTTTTCGATTATATTCATCGCAGCCAGGACTGATGCGACATTCCCGGGTGCGGGAGAAGCAGAAAATATCAGTGCCCTGGCATTGTGTTTCAGGTAATGTATTACATCTTCGTCCGCCGCGACAAAACCTCCTATGGATGCAAAAGCTTTTGAGAATGTACCTACGATGATATCAACCTTATCCTCAAGCCCGAAATGCTCGGCTGTTCCCCTTCCATGTTTTCCCATGACACCTATCCCGTGAGCATCATCAACCATAACCTTGGCATTATATTTTTCAGCAAGTTTCACTATACCCGGCAGATCAGCAAGGTCCCCTTCCATACTGAATACACCATCCACTACAATGAGCTTGCCTTTTTCTATATCGCATTTTTTAAGCTCTCTTTCCAGGTCATTCATATCATTATGCCTGTATCTTCTCATCTTCCCGAAAGACAGCCTGCAACCGTCGATAATCGAAGCATGATCGTATTTGTCCGTGATTATCGTATCATCTCTTCCAACCAGGGCACTGATAACACCAAGATTAACCTGCATTCCTGTCGTAAAGAGTAGAGCCGCCGGCTTTCTGACGAATTTAGCCAGCCTCTCTTCAAGTTCAACATGCATTTCAAGAGTCCCGTTCAGAAACCTTGATCCTACACATCCCACTCCGAATTTCTCCGTTGCATTAATAGCTGCTTTTTTTACAGCAGAATTTGATGTAAGGCCAAGATAATTGTTCGAACCCAGCATCAACATCTTCCTGCCTTCAACGGTTACGACAGGATCCTGGCCTGTTTCTACTATATGAAAATATGGATAGCATCCCAGTGCCATAACCTCTTTTGCTGTTGTAAAATTCCTGCACTTATCAAAAAGATCCGCCATCAGATTTCCCTCCTATTCTTGATGATATCTTTAGTTGAATCTCCGATTACTTGATCAGATTTTCCTTTTTGTACCAATCCAATGTCGCTCTAAAACCCGATTCGAGCCCGTATTTCGCTTTTACAGAAGACCCGGGTACGATCCAGTCCCCTGCGAATATTTCCCTTGTCTTGTCATAACTCAGTTTTGCAGGATGACCCGTCAGTATACCCTTCAGAGTACCTGCTGCACCCATGAGCCTGACCAGGTTACGCGGTAAATTTACCGATCTTATCTTTCGTACAAATACTCTCTCCAGAACTTCAATAATATCCTGCCATCTATAATCTGTCCCGTCACTTAAAAAACTCTCTTCACTGATACAAGCATTGATTATGCCGTCTACACAGTCATCCACATGAATAAAACTTAATTTACCTGTTCCCGATGCCGGTCTCAAAAAGACACCTTTCTGTGCCAATCTGAATATAGGTAAAAGATCCATATCCCGCGGTCCGTATACAGCAACAGGCCTTACTATTGAATATGTTTCAATCTTCTTGGCCCACTCTTCTGCCTTATACTTGCTCCTACCATAGTGAGAAACGGCACCTTTACCGGATGGGCCCCAGGCTGCCTGTGAAGAAACATAAACAAATCTCTTTATACCGGGATTACATTTGATCACAGCTTCCACGAGATTCCTAGCACCGATAGTGTTCACATCGTACAAGGTAGCGCTTTTTACTGCCCTTACTATACCGCCGACATGGTATACTTCATCAACATCCCTCACTGCATCAAGCAAAGACTCAGTCCGGCATATATCACCGTATATGATCTCGATATCGCACTGATTGATCCATTTGAGATTTGATGTCCTTCTAACTAAACACCTGACATCTTGACCTTTTTCAATGAGCTTCTCTACAAGACAGCTTCCGATAAAACCGTTTGCGCCGGTTACAAGGACTTTCAGAGTCATGATTAACCAAAGAAGTTCAATACAAGCGCAGCTGTAAGCGGTATAGTCAGATTATCATCTACTTTCCAGGGCACAAGCTCTATGCACGCGCTTATAACTGAAGCCGCTATTATACCGGCCGCAGGAAAATAAATCACTCCGAAATGCTTTAAAGCGAACATAACCAAAAGAGAAAAAAAGATAAAACCTAATGTACCTTCCAGTGTCTTTTCGCGGACTATTTTAATCCTGCCAAATCTTTTACCTACAGTAACGGCAGCCATATCTCCGATAGAAAGGCATATTATACCTCCTATGGCAGAAACCGGCTTGAACAAAATTAAAGTGATTAAACAGCCTCCCAGGAAATATGGGCTGCCGGACATGCCTTTGACTTCTTTCTTCTTTAATCTAATAGGTAATTTTTTTATAACCAGCAGATTCAGTTCTTTCCACTGAAGCCTGAAAGGGTCAAATGTCGTTATTATCAGAAAGAGCAGACCGCATGTATATATAGCGATTCTTCTTGAAAAAACAAGAAGGATAACCGGAAATATTAATCCACCAAGATGATAAAGTTTTCTATACATATGATTTATTCTATCAAAATATAATAGACTTGACAACAGGGCTAATTCTGCGTAAAATCTATTTCATTGCCGAAGTGGCGAAACTGGCAGACGCGCACGGTTCAGGACCGTGTGGTTACACCATGTGGGTTCGAATCCCACCTTCGGCACCACAACTTTTCAATATACACAACTAATAAATATTTTTTTAAGAAGACAAATCGCCACCGTGCCGGTATTGAACCTATAAGAAACAGGCGCATACTTTAAGGAAGCCATTTTAGTAAGAAATGTTCACTATCTGATTTCTGATCGAATCTCTTATAGGAGCTGACTTGTTTTCACCAAACAGATAACTGGGAATCGAGTCAAATTCCACCTCGGTCGCAAGATCAAAAGGAATCATGGAAGGCCTGCCTAAACCGTTCAATATCCTCTCGAATACTGTTATAAGATTATTCACCGTACGGCCGTCAAAACAATCAGTACACATATCAGCGAAATGATATTTTTCAGCGCGTGTGAAACCTACTGTATCCGCAATGCGCCGGTAACTGTTGATCCTGTCGTTTACAATCCTGACTTCCATACTGAAATCAGCAGGATACATATAAGGAGCAGTCCGGACTTCAGCCTGATCCATAATGTGAGAAGCTCCGGCTGCATCACGCATCCTGCTTTTGGACAAGCTTCTGACGCAACCTTCTGCCGGGAAGCGCCCGTAATCAACTGTCTCTCCTGCCCATAAACAGCATGCAAATAAGAACAATTTGAAAGAAGAGATGATAGCAGTTCTTATCAATCGATTAGTAATTACTGTATTTTTTCTCATATCCCTTTAAGTATACCCTCTTATAAACTTTTTTGATAAATTATATTGTGTAATTGTTAACTGTTTACGGTTGGAATAATTCCTGCAGATTAAAAGAGTACCCTATATTTCCAGAATACCAGGAATACAGGTTATCAGCTTTCTACATGTCCAAGTTGGAGTTTGTCTTCAAGCCTTATATCTTTAAATATCAGCGCATGCAGCCACACAGCGCCTTTTTCTTCCAGTCTTACTACTTCAGCCGTGGCGTTCTCAATCAATATCCTGATCTTCATAGACTCCCTCTGGAGTATATTACAGATTATTTTTGTCCCGACTTCCATAGGATCGGAAATCATTATTACAAAACCTTCAGGACTAACATTTGAAACCTCACCCCTGTGTATAAGACGGCTCCTGTCATCAAAAACGTCCGCCACAGCATTTATTTCATTCCTGATATATTTCCTTCTGTCTTTCATGTCCAGAATTGCCTCCCTGGTAGCATTATTTTTTTTTCTGTTGTTCTA
>JBDRKX010000079.1:0-14044 GCA_043813605.1 Elusimicrobiota bacterium
GCCTTCATACTTCTTCTCAGTGAAATCCTCATCACTCATACCGAGTTTATCTTTAAGGAGCGCATACAGCCGGCTGTTCGGATGCTTAAACTCAGACGGCGAACCCCATTTGAAGATCGAACGGTATGTATCCGCCCCGGGTGCTTCTTCACTCCAGGCAGGGACATCGGGCTCTGACTTGTCGCGGTTGAAAAGGATATGTATCACTGAAGCCGCTGCAGTACCGGCCAGCCAGCTTGATGTCTGCAATATGATTATCCCAATACCAATAAAAAAACTTATTGCTGCAAAATGCGGATGTCTTTTGACGAATCTTTCAGACCAGAAAACCGGGATGATCCCCAGTGGTTTTTCCTG
Organism: Elusimicrobiota bacterium; assembly: GCA_043813605.1. Lineage (GTDB taxonomy): Bacteria > CG03 > SLGR01 > SLGR01 > JBDRKX01 > JBDRKX01. Next base: position 358 of record JBDRKX010000079.1, read on the forward strand.
ACGGATCCCTGCAGTTGCACCGGTCTCTTTTCCTTTCTTTAAATCAGCAGAATCCTGTTTTTCGATATTGGTTCTGCGTATTTTCCTGCCGATAAACCGTATCAGGAAAAACACAGGAAGATACATCCCCAGCGTCAATATAAGCACAGGGAATCCCGCCCCTACAATCACTCCCGCTTTTGTTCCGAAATAATGATTGAATATCTTGATCGCGGCAATACGGCCTAATGTGGTATTGATCCCATACAAAATACCAAACGGCAATCCGTATTGCGTAAAATATTCTCCAAGTTTTCCTGATTTAATACTTCTTAAATTAATTATTTTTTTAAAGATCTTTCTTCCGGCAATTTTTATTCTTCTGTCGGTATTTGTTTCCTTCGAAAGTTTTTTCTGATAATCCGGCTTGGGCCTTATCGTGTACATCTGGAGCATATGCCAGTAAGGTTCCTCGTCGGGCGCATGGTCTTTTTTGTACTTAAGCCCGCCTTCTTTAACAAGCCAATCTTTCCATTTTTTATCAATCGACCAGATCTTGAGAGGGACCTCCAGGGGTTCGCCCATAGGTTCTATCGTGAAACGGTCACCGAATTCAGCCACATACTTTTCAAGATCTTTTTTCGCCAGGCTGCTTACATTGATTATGATCTTTGCATCCGGATTATCCGGATTAAGTTTATCTATTCCTTCTTTTAAGATCTCGCGGATGAGCCCTGTGCCCCGATATGGGTCTTTCGCATCCTGTGCCATATATTCAGGCATGGGAATATATGGAGGATTGATAATTATCAAATCGGCAATCTCTTTTACGGTCATAATTCCTTTGCCCCAATAGGAATGAAGCTGGATTCCGCGGGATTTAAGGTGCGGGAGGAGGTTTCTTTTAGCTGCCTTCAGGGCATTAAGGCTGATGTCAGTAATAGTTAATTCTTTGAGATTGGGAAGTTTTGCCGCAAGAGCTGTAGACAGGTGTCCGCCGCCTACTCCCAATTCCATTACTTTCTGTATTTTTGAATCGTTAAAAACATTAAACTTTTTTAGTATACGGTGAAAATAGAGCGTATCGATATTGGTAGTCCATACTCTCCTATCTAATTCCTTGTCCCAGGATACTGTCACACCATCGTATCTGGTATAGCGTTTGCCTTCAGGCCAGATTTTGTAGATTATCTCTTTGGCTTTACCTTTAAGGTGAGTAGAAAAATAACGTTCCGGTGAAAGAAGATAAGAACTGGGAATTTTTTCAATTTCTTCAAAATCCAGTGCATCGTAATTTATTTCTTCTCCTTCGAAAACTCCGGAATCATCTTTTACACGGGAATATGTCAATGTTTTAAGGTCTTCACTCACATCTATATGAAGACTTAAATCCCCGTCAAGAAGCGCAGGTTGAAGATCATCCAGCTTCCTTGCAGGGACGCTTTCAATAGTGGGTGGCGCTCTCGCGGCTTTTTCTGCAGGAATTCCGGTGTCTTCAGCCGGCTCCTGCTCTTTTTCAACAACAGCCTCCGTATCAGCAGGCGGCGCTGTTTTTTCAGTATAAGCGTTGATCTTAAAAATACCCTCAGCCAGTGAATCCGCGCCAGACGTATATATTGTATTCAAAAATATAAAATTCTCGATAGCAGGTAATGTATCTTTTATATGATTTAATACTGCCGGCTGATCATCAAATACGGCAATAACCGGGTCTTTCATTTCTTTAAGGGTTTCTGTTTTGAAAATATGAATTTTAGTTCGGATATCATCCGGTTTCATTTCCAGAACAGCTTTTTTATCTACCGGAAATCCAAACCTCTTTAAACTCCTTGTTCTTATGCCTCTAAATGATTCCCAGTTGGCAGTCAGGTAAACTATTTTTATACCCATGTCATGCAGTCTATTAACATACTCAACGGCGCCGGGTATTGATTCCTCATATTCACTGAATTCATCTGTAAAGAACTTCTCAAAAAAGTATTCCTGCATTTCCTTAATTAATTTATTGTCATTAATTCCAATATTTCTTAAGGTATTCTCAACATCATAGACAACCATGTCACTTTCTAAAGACTTCACCCATTTTGATAGTTTTGGATATCTCTGTTTATTCTCAAATGCATATTTTTGGAGTATCGCTAATATTTTTTTACGGTTATCCAGCAATGTAAAGTTTATATCAAATACAGCAACAGGTTCCTGTCCACGATTAATTGCATTTTCCGCATCCCGTATAACCTTATTTAGTACTTTAGCCTCTTTGCTTATTCCGTCAGTTTTATCAGTTAGCATTTCGGCAGTTTCTGCCGATCCGTTTTCGATATCCGGCCGGTTATCTTTTTCTTTCTCGGAAGAAGCTAGAATGAGTGTTCTTTGATCTTCTAATTCGTCTGAAAATTCCCGTATAATTCTCTTTTGTGATAATTTTCTATTTACATCTCTAAGGTAGGTATTAAGAATAGAAAGCCTGGTTTCTTCAGCCAGTTTCGGAATACCTGTTGCTTTTTCTATTACCTCTATTACTTTCAGGATCTCTCTTATCCTGTCTTTAAGATCTTTTACATTGGAATACCCGGACAGTATTTGCTCTATATCTTCATAATCCAGGCCCAGGTACCTGAGAAAGAAATTCCCGGATCTTTCTTTCAGCCAATTCGTAGCTCCCCGCCCGTAAACCGGATCGATATAAGGCATAAAAGAATCTGACGTGATCCTTCTCCAATCATCATCAATCTTATGAAACCCATCCCTATCCAGGATACGGCCTTCTATTACCTGATCCGGTTGGTGCTCTGAATCGTAAAACCTGTGCTGAAAATATCCCGGCCATCTTTCAATCTGCTGCTGCCTGTAAAATTTAATAAAAGAATCTTTAAACTCTGTATTTTCGAGTTCTTCTTTTACGGTTTTTATTCTATGATGTTTATAAACTTCAATAGTTATATTATCCGAAGGCCCGCTCTTTATCTTGTCTTCTGCTTCCCGGGTCATAAAAGGTATGACCGGGTGAATGTTAATATCTTTTCTTTCTGCTATTGCCCGAATTATACCGGCTGAAACCGCAATCTTGGCACCGTCAAAAGCGACATCATCCATCACCGCCATATCCGTAATGCCTTTATCTATATAATCCTGAAGGAGACTGATTCCGGCGACATCGTTTATATCGATAATATCCAGGGCCTGAGACAGTCCGTATTCCCTTGCCAGATCATATACCCATTTACTGCCGGGCTGATTACCACGGACCACCAGAAGATACGGCTTACTTTTTATTTCTTTTCTGAATGATATGAGTATTTTGTAAAGTTGATCCTCAAAAGCTTCTATATCCACATAACCGCTTTCCATCATCTTCACCAGTTTTTCTGACAACAGACCCAGTTCTTCTGATTCTTCTTTTTGAGCTCTGATCCATTTTTCAGCCTTAGCCAGGTCTAAATGCATATCCTGCAGAGGCCTGGGGATCACCGAATCCGGAGATATCTCCATTGAGCTATTCCTCAGATAATTCTTCAGTATAGCCCTCCTGGAAGAACCGGACATCTGCCAGCCGGGATCGATATCAGGAATACCACTGGTTCTTTCTATTTCTTTTATTACATTAACAATCTCTTCTATTCTATCATTCAGTTCGCTCACCTCATCATATTGTGAAATTATAGCGTAATGATCTTCCGGTGATATCCCGTGTTTAATCAGTATTTCGGAGAAAGTCCCTCTGTCCGCTGCCTGTTTCACATCTGATTTCCCGGCATATTCCGTCATTTCTCTTATCACAGTGAATCCCGAATCCCTGTGATAACTGATATTGTATTTGTCCCCGAGTTCTTTTCTCAATTCCCCCGCAAAAAATCCTTTCATCTCTTCAGGTCTCACATCATCCATCGAACCATCATCTTCAAGCCTACTGTAAACATCAACAACTTCATCGTATATTCTATCCTCTCCGATCTCATCCCTGAATTGATTGGTTATCTGGCCGAAAGACAGCAGCATATCGTTAAAAGAAACTCTTTCTCTTAACACCATTTTCCCTTCGACCTTCTGATACACCTGGAATATACCGGAATTGCCGAACCCGATATTCCCTGCGATCAGTATACCGCCTTCACGGAGACTTTTTCCCATATTGTTGACAGCCGCCATATGGTATTCCGGTTTATAATACTGGTCTATCAATACATGAAAACATCTTATGACATCCACATTTTCAAGCGGTATCCTGAAATCTCTTTTATCTGTCTTTATAAAACGGAAATTCGGATACTCTTTTTCATACTTCTCAATGTTTTCAGGAACTTTAATGTCAAAACCTATAACCTCCGCGTCACAATCCCGTTCATTGAATTTACCGGCAAGTCTGCGTGTCGTCGACGCGTCTTTTCCTACACCCACATCTACCATAACAGTTTTCCTGTTCTTCAAATCAACATATTGCTGAAAATCAAAGAGGTAATCGTCTACTTTTTGCAGCCTGTTTACAGAAGTTGATCTTAAAAACTTATTTTCGGTATCATCCATTATCTTTTCCGCTTTTATTTCATCCGGATCTTTTTCTATCCCTGCATCCGGCACTGCATAATGGCTGATCTTCTCTATACCGGGATCCAGTTGAGGTGAGCCCGATATATGAATAGTATCCATAAATACAAGGTTCTTTATAGCGGGCAACTGTTTTTTTATCTCATTAAGAACAGCCGGCTGATCGTCAAAAACTGCAATAACAGGTTCATTAATAGTTTTTATTTCTATAGGCTTGAAAACATGTGTCTTACTGCGGTCATCATCTGGTTTCATCATGAGCACCGATTTTTCATCAAGCGGGAACCCGAATTTTTCAAGATCGGCGGCTCTGGTATCTCTGAAAGATTCCCAGTTGCCGGTCAGGTATATTATCTTTACCCCCATATCGTGCAGCCTGTTGACATATTCTGCCGCTCCGGGAACAGGCCTGTCATAATCCCGAAACTCTCCTCTAAAGAATTTCTCAAAGAAGTACTCTTCTATCTCAGAAAGCAGTTTTTCATCTTCCAGCCCTATATTTCTGAGACTATTCTTGATATCGTATACTATCTTGTCTTCTGTCAGTGACACAAGTTGTTTTTTAAGATCCGGGTATTTATCTTCATTTTCCGCTGCAAATTCCTCTATTATCCTCTGCATCTTACCGCGGTTATCGAGCAAGGTAAAATTAATATCGAACACAGCGACAGGTTCATCGCCCCTGTCTATCGCATCCTGTGCATCAGAGACGATCCTTTCAAGTATGATCTCATCCAGATCAACAACTTTATCATAATCGATCCTGTCCATCAGGCTTATCATTGCTTCGGCGCTAAACTTGATAGTCTCTTCACCGTACTTCATATAGAGACAATCATGTTTTATAAAGAGTTTTTCTTTATCCAGTTCTATCCTGACCTTATTATTAAGTTCCAGCAACATCCTATTGCCGTCTTTGATGAGATAAAATGCAAAAAGAGCCGTGTCTTCATAATGGAAATATACCTTTTCATATACATTCCCGTTCTCCTGTCCGACATAATACCCTTTCTCGTCTTTTTTGATAGAAGAATGAAAATAGTTTGAGATCTTCTTGTTTTCAAATACCCCATGAACATTCCACCATTTGCCGTTCCCATCCAGCCGGAAAACTGCCTTTTCTTTAGGTATAACTACTTCAACCGGCTCTCTTTCCTGTTCTTCAGCAGCTTGATCATCGGAAACAATCTTTTCCTGTATAATCTCATCAAGATCAACGACTTTTTCAGCATCTAATTTTTCTTCTTTGATTTCCCCAATAAACCGATCTTTTATCCTCCCCATACCTCTTCTAAAAAGGTTTCTTACAGCAACAAACAAGAACAGGAATCCCGCTAATGCTATACCGAGCGCAATAAGGCTTCCACTTGAATAAGGAGAACTGAATATTTCTGCCGCTTCTGCAGGAACACTTATACCCAGACCGACGGTAATAAATGTTAAGATCCCGGATAGAATCCCATTAAAGATATTTGAAGTCTTACGGTATTCTTCGGGAGACAATTTTACAGAGAGAAGCGCATGGGCCTGATTTGCGTAATCCCGCGATGTCTTATCCTTACTGTTCAACGACGCCTGCACCAGGGGCAGTATCTCTTTGAAACCGAGCCGGGCAAGTGAAAGCATGGAAGCACCACGCAGCGCCGGAGACACGAATCCGTCTGAAACTTTTTTATACAGTTCTATTTCGATCGCCTGATTTCCGGAATATCTGCCGGCAGCAAGTATCGCTTCTTCTCTTACTACTACAGATGAATCATCCAACCCTTTTCTCAGCAGCCTGTCTATATCAGCCTTGGTCTTTAAAAAGAGATTCATCATATTTTCAGGAATGTTCTGTTTCCCTTCCATTATAAATTGACTACCGGTCAGGAGTGGTATGACATTATCCCCGAGATACTTCATCGCCTGTATTCTGTACATATATTCCACATCAAGATCAGGATTAAGAGGCTCACCTTTTTTCATGATAGCGTACGAGATATTGAAAGTGCGCTGCATCAGATCGACCCTGCTCGCCAGTACTCCCAGAAACCTCTTAGACAGTAATTCATCTTCCTTGCCGAGACGGATGTTGATATAATTTCTCAGGATCACTTTAAGCGGATTGCGCGGATCGAATATTTTTCGCTGTTTTCCCTCATATGCAGCCCTGTGAAAATCCCCGCCATATGTATACTGTTTTATGAGTTCTGACACTTCGTGGAAAAGTATCTCGTCAAGATGTTCCGCTATTACACCGTTAAAAAAATTCCGGGAAACAGCTATACGGTCCTTATCGGCAAAAGCAAGAAGATAATCTTCATCGGATTTTACTATATCATCAAAAACGACTATCCTCCCTTCCTTGAAATAGGCTGCCAGTATATCGATCACCTCAATGACCTCGTCATCCATATCAAACCCGGTATTACTCACCTTACGGTAGATAAAATCGATCATGAGTTTCACATAAGCATACTGTCCATCATCGAGTTTCTCCGTTTTCACGGTGCCGGCAAGCTTTTTAGAAGGGCCCTTACCTATAGCGCCTTCTGAAGTAATATGCATGACCGGGCTGAACAGGGTACCGTTATTGGAAACAGCACCCGCGTTTTCCCCCAGAGTTTCTATCAGATCAAGTTTAAACGGTATGTTGACAGGCCTTTCTTTGAGCACAAACCTGCTCCCTTTTGGCGGAAGGTTCATATCCCCGTAGTCCTTGTGGCATACTTTGATAAGCCAATCCGGATTTGACCAGACAGGCGGCGACAGCACTAACTGCCCATCCTCAATCATTGAAGGCACTTCTGTACTATACATATCTTTTTTACCGGCAATATCCAGTTGAATCATCATACGCTGGATCAGTCGGTACTTCTCATAACAGATAATCGCGCCGATACTTATATTCTGAATACCGCTGAGCTTACTTGCATCTATTATCCGTTTAAAATCTTTATGGGTCTCATCTACCCGATAATAAACAGGTTTCTCACCTGTTCTATAGGTCAGAACAGCTTCATCGCGGTTTAAAGTCTTTTCAAGGAATCTGTATTTATTCAGGAGTTCATCTATATCCTGCTGAGGGAACACCGTTTTGGGAGAGATATACCAGACACCGATACCTTCCGGCGACAGGTCCTTTTTCATATCAATCACATATGCCGGTATATATTTGTAACCAAGCTGTTTCATCGCAGCCATCCGATGAGAACCGTCCAGTACAAGACCGCTCTTGTCAACAATTATCGGGAATGTAAAGAAACCTTTTTTCTCGATCTGTTCCCTCACATTTACCGCCGAAATGTCCAGTACTTCTTCCTGAAGTGATATAGTATCGATCGGTATAAGCTTCAGTTTCCGGTTTATCCTGTCAGATGCAGGGTCATGTCTGTCAGTGTCTCCGGACATGCCGGTTATCTCACCTGTAAAAACCGATTCCCCATTCGCGAAAGGCACATACAGAGGCTCAAAATATTTCCTGTCTATACTCTCGAGAAGCTTTCTGTCTTTTTCGGGCATCCGCTGCCAGACGATATTTGAAATAAGATAATCGGCAAGATCCTCATTTAACCTGTCAACGCTGTAATAGCCGGTTTTATCCGCTACCGTCGTTATTTTTTCTTTAACTTTTTCATCCTTATATTCTTTCGGTATCTCGCGTTTTTCTTCGTTTACAGCCTCTTTTACCGTGTCCCCCTTCAGTATTATGCCGGCGGCGGTATATCCGGAGTATATGCCCAGCGATATTATAAGTACAGGAAAAAATCCGGCTACGGTGACCGCTAATTCCCAACCGAATAGTTTCCAGATAATACGCGGGATGACATACTGACCGAGGATTGATATTATTCCATATATGATTATAAACGGCAGTCCATGTTTCTTTAATACCGAAAGTGTCTTTCTTCCGGTGAAATTTTTAAGGATATCTTTTAGTTCATCTATATTTCGCGGTATACTTAAAGATCCTCTTCCGGCAGAAGACTCCGAATCAGTGTCGATCTCTATATCCGTTCTTTCAGGTGACTTACCATAAGCAACTTCCCCCATAGCCGAATGTATGATACTGCGGATCTCTTCGTACCCGGATTTGAGTATGGCCTTAAGTTCTTTGTTCGATACGCTATCGTACCGTTTTTTTATATTTGAAAGTATCCTGGGATAAAGTTCGGTTTCAGGCACTCCCCTCTCCCGGTAGATGGCAAGATACCTGTCGAGGCCGTCAGCGCCAAATGCCTCTTTACAATCAGCATAGAATAAAAGCTGGCTCTCTATAGTATCCCGTCTAGATGTGTAATCATCATGCTCCCTGATAGCCGTAAGGACCTGCTCTATCTTGTTTTCGGGAAATAGACTGTCCAAAAGTATCTTACCGGCGACATCGGCACTCACTATCCCGTGTCTCTCGTTCAGAGTATGAGCTATACCGATATCATGGAGGAACGAAGCCGCTGCCAGTACTTCCTTATCAGCAGAGAACCTGTCCGCCAGCCGTTCCAATTCATTCCATACAGCTAAAGAATGAGGCAGTCCGTGATGGCGGTTCATATCTTCTTTACCTGTAAACTGTTCCCTGTTCTTTTCGGCGAGGAAATCTATGAGAGTTTCAAGCGATTCTTTATCAGCTGTATCTTTCAGCTGATCTTCCGAAAAATGTCTCAGAGGTTTATCCCGTCCGATAAGGATTAATCCCGTAACAGCAGCGCCCAGTGCACAGGAAGCTGTTATAGAGGCGGCGGCAGTACCAAACAGCATAAAAGCCGCTGCCGATACAACAACTCCGCCGGCGATTATAACTGTTTTCAATAATCTCCTGTTCCTCGCCAGGAATACACTCAACTTATTATCTTTTACTTCGTCCTGTACATACAGCGTCCTTTCTATCAGATTTCGTATCACCGAATAATTCACTTGCGCTTTATTACTTGAAACATCACAGTTTATTACTGTCTGTTTATTGTAAAAATCGAGCAGAGGCGCGGTTTTCTGCCGGAATGCATCCAGCCTTTTTTTCACTGTCTCCGGTTTATCATCCTCACGCTCGACAAGGGACGCACCGCATTTATCGCAGATGCCGGGCTGTTCAGGTGCCACACTTTGAATATTATAAACAGCACCACAATCGGGACATATCAACCTTCCCGCAATCCTTTTCAACAGTTCCTCTTCCGGCACTTCCAGATTAACAACGGCGTTAATGGGCAGTTTTAGATTCCCCAGAAGTTCATCCAGCAGTCCTGCCTGTTCAATGGTACGAGGGAACCCGTCAAGTATAAAACCTTTTTCCACTATATCATCTTTCCGCAGCCGGTTCTTCAAAATATCGATGACGACTTCGTCATTCACCAGACCACCGGCAGCCATAGTATCCTTCACTTTACGCCCCAGCGATGTTTTTTCTTCAGCTACATCTCTGAGTAAGTCGCCCATTGATATGTGAATATTGCCATAATCCGACGAAATCATCTTTGAGAAAGTACCTTTACCGGCAGCAGGCGGCCCTATGATCAGGAGTCGGAGTTTCCTCCTGTGAGATCCTGCGGAAGATTCAAGTTCGTTTTCAATCTCATCCATACGCTCCGGCGTTACCAGTCCTATCTTCATATCATCATCAATTGACACTGTTACTCTTTCGCTGCCGAGCATGAGCGGGAATACCAGTTCCCCTTTATACTTTATGGGTTCATCAAGCTTAAAATCGAAAACCTCTCCGTTACCCCTGACACGCACATAGCCCCTTATCCATGTTTTGATAAAATCCTTTATCCTGGACACTTCATTATCCGCGACATAGACACGGGATTCCAGCCTTCTTCTAAGCATCTCCGATACGGAAGCGGCAACTAACCTTTTCTTGAACCACTCTTTCTTAAAAAGTGTCGGGTTAGCATAAAGATGGGAAAGAACTTCTTCATAACTTACTATCTCTTCGCCCCTTATTATTGAATAGTAATTCTTCCTGTCCTCTTCGGTGTATGAAGTGATCCCCGGTTTAATAACCGTATAGGGAATACCCCTTTTCTTAAGCTGCCCGGCTACGCCGCGTGTATGGAACCCGCCCATCACCATCACCCTGTTTTCTTCTCTTTTATCTTCTTCGATAAACGTATCGATGAATCTTTCTTCGCGCTTCTGTGCGATATCGTAAAACCTGCCCATCTCTTCTACATACGGTTTCAGAGTATCAAGCATCGCTCCTACCAGTCTGTATTCTTCGGGATATTCAGTAACCAGTATCCGGTATTGCTCTTCAAAACCGTCTACTCTTTTATAGAATTCGTCCAGTTCTTCACGCGCCAGCTGGTTCATAAGGAATTTCACCAGAAGCTGTATATAGTCCGCTGTAAACACATATGCTTCTTCAACTTCATCGGCGGCTAAAAGACGGGACACTTCTTCTACAACCCTGTTCTCTTCCAATACCACGATGTACGGATTGTTTGATCTGGAGATTTCTACGCATTCTATGTATCTTTTCAGGTTGGAATACCCGTTACCGGAATATATTTCGGTGAATATCCTCTCCCGCAGAGAATTCTCTACCCGAAAGACATCCATAAACTTCTTTATTCCCGCTCTTATGCCTCCTTCAGAATCAGACAGTCCCATCTGTTCGAGCAGCTTTTTATACTCTTTTTCCACTTTCCTGTAGTCGATCGCATGCTCCTTTTTGGTCAGCAGTATGAAATTTGCATATTCTGGTGAGATCTCCCTTACAGTCTTTCCGCCTTTTTCAGCCCATTTCAGGAGGTTTTCGTGAAAAACATGCGGTGTTATCCCGTGCTGCCTGTACCTGACATACTGATCCCTGAAACGCCTGAGGTCGGGAGAACATATCTTTGCCTCCACTGTTTTCATCGTGTATTTTATTCTTTCCAGTATCTCAACGAACTCTGCCCTGTGGTTCAATGAAGAGACCAGAAGCCGACCGTCTTGCTCATACAGGTCTTTATCATCTATACCTTTCAGTACAGGATCCTTCTTTTTAGAGACGAATTTTTCCGGACCCGAAACAAGCCCTTTTGTCATAAAATATTCTATTACCCTGGCTTTTACTTCATCATGAGGTATTGTAGATGCAAGGGATACATCTACATCCGAGGAATTTCCTTCTACGCCAATGCTGCCTATTCCGTAATTCTCATCAATAAAATCAAGTATGTTGCTTATATTATTCTGTACTTCATAGTTGGTATGAAGATCCTGTATGAGTATTACACGGCCGGGAACAGCTCCGGGATTATAGGATTCTATAACACTGCCGTAATCAAGGGGTATCTGGATCTGTTTTGCCGCAGGAAGGATATTAAAAGCGGCTGCTGAAACATATGAATAGTTATTCATGATATATACGACGACAAAAGATATTGTCAATATCCAGCTTATGGTCCTGTTCAACCTGTTAACTGCCGTTTTCATGGTATATAAATAAAAAAATCCCGCACTATGATATTCCAAAGTGCGGGATCTGTTACTCGGGACGATAAACCCCTCCCGTAAATACAGACATGGTCTGTATCATATTCATTGGCTCTCCCCTTGATACATTTTTCTACAGGCGTAAGGAACCTCAGCCTCTGCCTGCTGTAGCTTTTCATGCCCGGCGGCGTAAAAACCATCCTGTCTCCGATAGCGAGAAATACGATCCTGAACAATACTGCCGCCGATAATACCAGCGCTGCAGCGATTCCGATATCACCGGAAACTATCAGTGAAGCTATCAGGTATAGCATAAGATTCGAAAAATCTGTTTTCTTTTTTTCCTTATCCGCCTGTTTGGGAGGTACACTGCTTTGATCCGGCCCTTTTGATATGCGCCTTGTTACTTCAAAAAAAATGCTTACTGTCTTTGAAAACTCAAGCGAATCACTTGTAAGGAGAGAAACACGGCCGGTACCGGTCTCATAGAACTGTATTACTGTGAAAACTAAAAAAAACACTATAAGTGTCAATGATAATAGATAAGAAAACAGTTTTTTATTAATTAATATAGACATATTAATATGTGCGATTATAATATAGAAGAATATACAATTATAATATGAAATAAAGATGAACCGATATGGGGGTTTTGCCCGAATTGTGAAAGGAATGTAATATCTTACGTAGCTTCGAGTATTTCTCTGACGAGAAAGTCGCTGATTAGGCTTTTCGGCATATCCGCCTTTCTGCCCGGCAATGTATCCATTTTTGCCGCCAGATCGGAGAGTAAGTCCATCAGTGACTTGGCCCTCTTTTCACCCAGCGCATATGCGGCAATCGAATCTAATCCGGTATCCCCATCTGCCGCTGTCAGGGCCAGTGCCGCCGGCATGAGAGTACCGGTTCTTGCTATATTAGCAAGGCTCCTTATGATATTTACAAAGATATGTACCGCTCTCTGGGCTTTTTCGACAGTTTTTTTAGCTTCCTTAACCTCGATCATACCGGTTGAAGCGGGTTTCACATACCGTTTTTTACCTATAAAAGCACCGTTTATCTTCTTCACTTCTTCAGCTACTCTTTCTTTCTTCGCCGGGCTGAATCCCTTAAGCCGTGTCTCTATGTATTTTCTGATGATCATATCGCTGTGCACAGCACCGGATGACAGGATATCGAACCAGAGTACCATTGATAAAAGTTCTATCTTATCTTCACCATCTGCAAATCTTGCACTGATGATTTTTTCCAGAGCGGACGGCTCTGTTTCCGCCGCCATAATAACCGTTGTCACTGCTTTCAGTGCCTTATCGGCAAAAGCCTTATCCGCCATGTAAAGCTGCATAACGGCTGCCGCGGTCGCCCTGTCTAAAGTAATACTGTCTTTGAGAGGTGAATAACTGTTCCTGTCTCCGACTTCAACATGCTTCAATCCGGTTCCCGAGAAAAACCTGTCAATATTCTTTAAAATATCCGGTCTGGCATCGAGGCCCGGTACTATTCTCAGCAGTTCATCTGCCAGAAGCGGCACATAATCACCGGTACCTTCTACTGCCCAGTTCTTATACACACCAGATATCTGCTTCAGAGACATGCCTTCAGTAACTTTTTCAGCGATAAAAACGAGATCCGACGAGCCGGCAGATCCCGACATCATCATATACTCCAGATAGCTTATAGACTCAAGTTTTTCCATTTGGGATAGTTTTATTATCGGACTGATATTCTTCAGATCATACCTGTCTATATGGCCTGTTCT
>JBDRKX010000080.1:0-5913 GCA_043813605.1 Elusimicrobiota bacterium
CCAGAATAGTTCTCTTTTGCCTTTTGATAAATACACATACATGTGAAAATTATTCAGGGCCTTTGAAGTATGCTGTTCAAGATCGCCGGAAGTAATCAACCCGTCTTTCAGTGCCCGCCCGGTCAAAGATGTTTCGGGCAGCCAGCAGAGAGAAAAAAACTGCACTCTGCACGGATAAGGCAGTTTCATCAGTAATTCAGTTGCGATTTCCTGGTCATCATCTGTTTCGTAGGGATTATCGGATATCATGTCATACCGCATGGTAATACCGAGTTTTTTCATAAATACTGCCGATTCCAGGAATTCCTGATTTGACTGCTCTCTGAAAAATATTTTATTTGACACTTTTTCACTGCCGCTCTGCAAACCCATATGTACCCAGTTTAACCCTGCTTCTCTCAGATTTCTCATTATGTTTTCATCTTTTTGTCTTGGGTGTGAATAACATGTAAACAATTTCCCTATTTCTTTTTTATACCTGCGGCAGAATTCTTCTATCCATTCTTTATCGTATGTAAAGACTGCATCCCAGAATCGGATACTCTGAAATTCCCTCTCTCTTGCTGCGAGCTTTAATTCGTTTATTACATTGTCCACACTTCGCCTTCTAAGATATGCGCCTTTATCCTTATACCTCTCTCTTATGACACTGCTGGTACAGAATGAACACCTATACATACATCCGCGGGAAGACATTACGGGATAAACACCTCTCTGACTGGCCGATATAAGATGGATATCCTTTCCGAGCCTGCCCCGATCAATCAGATATTTATTGTCACGGTCTATAAAATCGGGATAAGGCAGGTCATCCAGGTTACTGACAAGATCTCTCATCTCATTTTTTTCTATCCCGCCTTTTGTTTTTATCCAAAAGTTTTTTATCCCGCTGATGGAGTCATTGGCATCGTATTTTTCTGCCAGCTCAAGCATAGGGATCTCACCCTCGCCCAAGCACACAGCATCCGCGTACTGTATGCACTCATGCGGCGCCAGTATCGCATGAATCCCCCCCCACACGACCATAATATCCAGATGTTTTTTTACTTCTCTCGTTATATTTATTGCCGACTGCATTGTCACGGAACTTACGCTGATACCCAATATTTTCGATTTCAGATCCCTGAGCAAAGATATCAGTAATTCTGAATCCTTTTTTGAACATATATCATATTTCAGAATGTGAGGACTGAAATAATCATTTCCATAATACTCGACCGAAAACCGCTGCCGGTTAAAGAATATCAGATCAGTTTCATAGCCGCCCTCTTTTAGACAAGAGGAGATATGCCTTATGCCGAAATCAAGCCCGAATAGCGCAATAAGCGCTATTTTTGTATCTTTGTTATATCCCATAGTTTTGATCTCACATAAATATTTGCAATCAGCAGGTCAATATACCGCTTCGAATAGAATTGCTGCTGATAAATCGGCAGCAATTCATCTGTACAGCTTACAATATCTATACCTGTGATATTTTATAAAACTCCGGATTCTTGTCTTATTTTCCATTTTTCTTGTTAGAATTTCACTTCTCTTCTGCTTAACATTCACCGGAACTTTATTATCCATTGCTGATGCTCTGGTACTAAATCTGTCTGTATAGATAAAACTTTGCCCGACATCGAATTTGAGTATTTTTACCAGTTTCAGTGTTTGTTTAAAATCTTCTTCTGTTTCACCCGGAAATCCTACAAGAAAATGTGTACGGATAAATGCTGAAGGTACAGTTTTACTTAACCTGTTTACATTCTGAATACATTCTTTTATATCATAGTCCCTGTTCATCAGTTTCAGTATCCTGTTACTGCCCGATTGTATCGGGATACCTATAAATGATATTTTATTACTATTCTTCAGCAATTTTTCTAATTCTATAATATATCTTATCAACCATTGCGGCTCCAGATATCTGATCTCGATCTTATAGTCGCCTTTTATGCTTATGAGCCCGGATATCAGCTCTACATAAGTTGTACCTATATCCTGCCCGTATGATCCCAGGTCATCCGCGCTCAGAATGAAATTATTATAGCCTTTCTCAAGGCCCATATTAAAACTATCAGTTATTATACCGATCGGCGTGCTTGTTAATACCGGTTTTGCTATTTTTATCGCGCAATACGAACAGTTTCCTAAACACCCTACTCCAGCCTTGATTATACAGGCTTTCTGGTTACATATCTGATTGTAGTACAGGTTAAATGCATAATCCCTGCCCGGCAGTTTTTTCTTTTGTTTTTTATCCTGGAATATTACCGGTTTTATGCTATTTAGTTCTCCTTTGAGCCGGAATCTGTCTCGAATAGGTTCCACTTCATATGGTTTTACCGTTATTCCGTCAAATACTGACTGAATTCGTTCCTTATTAATACCCGGAAGACATCCGCAAATGATCATTTCAGATCCTTCCTTTTTCTTTTTGTTTACATAGTTGATGATCCTTATCCATTTATTTTCACGGAGTTTTTTAAAACCGCATGTAAATATCAGGATAATATCCGCTTCTTTCAGGTTTTGGGCCTTGATATAACCGTTATTTTTAAAATACTGCTCATACAACAGCGCTTCCATCTTATTCTCAACACACTTTTCATATAATGTTAATACTTTTTTCATCAGTTTTTTCTTAATTTCCCCATTCAGCCGGTTTATTTGTGTTTTCTGAAATAAAGAAAGCCTTTTTTATAATTCAAGTATCATAATACCTGAAACTTTAATTATATATGCGATCAGCAAGCCGGAATATTATTACTGCCACAAGAAAGATCAATTCTTGCTATGGTCGATTTATTTTCTTTGCTGAAATCTTTTCTGAAGTAATGCCGATATAAATATACACCTATTATTTATTCATCTCTGAGATGCCTATCCGCTGCAATCTTTGCCTTGCATGGTCAATCCGTAACAATACGGCATGATCGCTTTAATGTTATTATCCAAAAAAGCGGAATGGCATCTTTTAAACTCATCTAAATCCATACTGCGCTTGTCCGGCCATACTCTTATAAATAACCACATATTCAGAAGTTCCTTCTTCCCGGCTATTGCTTTGAGCATTACATTAAGCGTACATTTTAATCCGAGTTTGGGATAAAGGTTAAGTATTATCATCAGCTTTTTCAGCGGGTTCCTGCTGTATTTATAATCAGTACCCATTAGCAGCATATCCATAACATTAACGGTTATTCCGCAACCGCAAGGCAGATGCCCCCTGGGCAAAGACAGGGTATGATCAAACATAACGTCCCTGCTGATACCTATTGCTTCTGATGCAAGGTCTATCAGTTCAGACAGATACAATTGATCCAATTCCCGATCGTATCTTCCGACAGCTACTTCAGTCCTGATCCTTATCGCGCTTATGAACCCGGTATTCCTCAGACTATACCGGTATAACTTGCCCAGTTCCTGTTCATTTACCCCTTTAACCAGCAGTATTGACGGCCTGACACTCATTTTCTCTTTTTTTAAATTCCTCAAAGCCTTCAGTTTAACATCCAGAAGAGGGGCGCCATTGATCTTCTTATATATGTCATCGCTAAAACCGTTGAATGAAAAATGGATTATCCTTAGTCCGGCTTCTTTTAATTCCCTGACATATTTTCTATCAGCAAATTTCAATCCGTTTGTTATTAGAACAGGATCCTTGCCTAAATCACATATATGCTTTATTATCTCAGGCAGATCAGGCCTGACCGTCGGCTCACCACCCGAAAGACGGATCTGCACTCCGGTAAAACAGGTTATTGTATCCTTGATCTCCTGCAATGACATATCCGGCGTATCTCTATCCGCAAGGTAGCATACCGGACACTTGAGATTACAGGCATGCGTAACGTTGATCATCAGAGCATAATAAGGCCGTCGAAACTTAAGGCAATCGTTACACATAAGCCTCTTGTACACATCTGAGTCCTTATCTACCAGGAATTTGAAACTGCCATGTTCGGGACATTCTTTACTCATAAATATTTTCCCGTCTTCTTCAGAGATCTCCGCCGGTATTTCACGATAACAAGTAGGACATATGCTCTTAGCGTTGTCTCTGAGTACTGTTTTTTCTAATTCTTGATTATTGTTTATCTTATCCATATATGATCACACTGTCACTTAGAATTTAGAAAGCCCGCTGAACCTTCCCTTGACCTTGCTGTTTAAGAACCACATCCAGAAAGGAATCCATGGACGTTTCATGTACCTCGTAAATACTTGCGCAAAAACCATCTTCAGTATTTTGCAGTATGCTTTCTTCTGAAATTTCAACCGCTCTTCCCATGACAAACCGTCTTTTTCATCAAATGTAAAAAAACATCCTTCTTTAATGCCATTCAGGCTTTTTATGTTATAGATATTGTACCTTTCCGGATTATTGTATATAGATGTTCCTGCTTCAAGCACGAAAGGCTGTATTGAAGTTACCATATCTATGTACTTATAATTCTCCTTTATGAACCTTATTGTATCTTCAACATCAGCCATGGTCTCCCTTAAAAATCCGACCATAAAACCTACTTTTATGTTGAATCCCAGTTCATGTGCCAACCTTATGGTCTTCCGGCAGTCTTCGATCGTATAACCCCTTCTCATTGATTCAAGAATCTTATTGCTGCCTGATTCTATTCCTATCGTCAACGAAAAACAACCTGCGCTTTTCATTTTCTCCATCAATTTTCTGTCAACGGTTGTAACATCCGCCCAACCGGTCCAGAATATATTAAGTCCGTTTTCAATTATCAGATCACATAACCTGTGGATATGTTCCGATGACATATTTGTCTTCCAATCACAAAAAATAAATGTTCTGCTCTTATACCTGCGGCTGTATTCTTGAAGCTCTTTTATTATTTTTTCAGGAGATTTCATATCCTGGTTTTTTACCGGCCCCTGAGCACAATAACTGCAATTATGCACGCAGCCGCGGCTGGCTTGATAAGGCAGGATAATATTAAACTGTTTTTTCCGTGACTTTTTTCTCCTATATAATTGTAACGGCAATCCTTCGAAATCCGGCAAAGGCATATTATTGATACTGTAAATAAGCCTCTTATTGGTAATCACTTCGCCGTCAGCCCTGTAGACCAGGCCGGGGATATCCGCAATTGCGCCTTGTCCTTCAAAAAACTCCATTAACTTCACCACGGGTTCTTCTCCGTCTCCCGTTATCATAAAATCTATAAAATCATATCTATAAAAAAACCGGTAACCGTGCATAGTTATGAATACGCCGCCGAATACGATTTTAGCGTTGCTTTTCTGCCTGATCTTTTCAGCCAGCAATAAGGCGAACAGAAAATGAGAATAAGTTAAAACCGAGAACCCGATAACATCAAATCCGTCATATGAAGTGAGAGACAATACATCTTCTGCCAGCTGGTTCAGTTCAGAATCGGATATTCCCTGAAGAAGACATCTGCCCTGGACATCAGGCTTTGCCATTACTACCGGAGGGACTTTCCAGTGCTTTTTACCGGTATTGACGCTAACCTTGGATTTCACCAACAGATCATCCTGTTCCACAAAATACCCCGCTTTCCTCAAAGCTGCCGTGACAACACCCATACCATACGGGAGCAAAGAAGGATTTGATTTGCTAAAACCTAATGCGGAAGAAATACTCGGGGGATAGATTAATTTTAATTTTAAATCCTGTATCATCATAAAATCTATTAATATGTGTCATTTTTATTCTATACTATGCGGATATTTATGTCAAATTAATTATTATAATTTAGTATGGCAACATATGCGGCGAAACATAGAGCTATTTCGCCTGTAAGATGTGCGCTTTTTATCCTTTTTCCTGATTAAATATTTATTAAATATTTATTAGAATCCTGCCCAGCCACATCCCGGGCCAGTCGGCATAATGAATGGTCGCCTGATATGTACCTTTATTAAAACAAGATGGTG
>JBDRKX010000081.1:0-38754 GCA_043813605.1 Elusimicrobiota bacterium
ATGATAAAAAAAATATTAGAAGAACTTAAACACCATATGCCGTTTACTTTTATGGGAGCCCTGACCGGGATCATTGTAATATTCTTTTTCCGCCGCCTCCCGAATGATACTGCATTCAGTATTTTCTATATTTTTCATCCGCTGCACGTAATGTTAAGTGCTTTTGTAACTGCGTCGATGTACCGTATACACGGGTGCAGAAATAGAGATAAAAAATGCAGTTTCCTGATACTTCTGTTGATCGGTTATACAGGTTCCATCGGCATAGCGACCTTAAGTGATTCTCTTATACCTTATGCCGGAGAAATACTGCTCGATCTTCCCAACAGGGGGTATCATATAGGATTCATAGAAAAGTGGTGGCTGGTGAACCCGCTGGCATTATGCGGGATCCTGATGGCCTATGTCAGACCAGGGACAAAGTTTCCGCATTTAGGTCACGTGCTCCTCAGTACCTGGGCATCGCTTTTCCATATCCTGATGGCAACGGGAGACACTTTCAGCATAATCCAGTCAAGTGCTGTGCTGTTTTTCCTCTTTATCTCTGTATGGCTGCCATGCTGTCTCAGTGACATAGTATTCCCGCTCATTTTTGTCGTCGAAAAAAAATAAGGCAGCCCGATCTTCAACAGGTAACAGAATGAGATTTATAGGTGATTTTCATATACATTCGCATTATTCCATTGCCACAAGCAGGCAATTGGTCCCGGAAATGCTGGCTTACCGGGCTTCAATAAAGGGAATAAAGGTAATAGGTACAGGTGACTTCACACATCCCGGCTGGCTTGACGAACTTTCAGAGAAACTTATACCGGCAGAGCAGGGGCTTTTCCGCTTGAAAGATGAGTATAAAGTCAGGGACTTACCAGGCCTATCTGAAAATTCTTCGTTAGACACAAGATTCATGCTGACTGCGGAAATAAATAACATATACAGGCAGGGTGGAAAGGTTCGGAAAGTGCATAACCTTATATTTGTTCCGTCATTTGACACTGCCCGGAAAATTCAGAAGAGCGTTTCGCGGTTCGGAAGGGTCCAGTCAGACGGACGGCCTGTATTGTCACTGGATTCAAGGCATCTGCTTGAAATATCACTGGAATCTTCTCCGGAAGCTTTCTTTGTCCCGGCTCACATATGGACTCCGTGGTTTTCCGTGTTGGGCGCAAAGTCCGGTTTTGATTCCATAGATGAATGCTACGGAGACCTTTCACGATATATATATGCGGTTGAAACCGGCTTGTCATCGGACCCTGCGATGAATCGTTTATGCAGTTTTCTTGACAGGTTTACATTGATATCGAATTCAGATGCCCATTCACCGGAAAAACTCGGGCGGGAAGCTAATCTGTTTGATACGGAGATATCCTATGGATGCATAACAGAAGCTATAAGAAATGCTGAAAGAAAAGGGTTCCTCGGCACTATCGAGTTTTTTCCTGAAGGAGGCAAATACTATTATGACGGGCACAGAAAATGCGGGATATCCTGGGCTCCGGAGCAGACTGGAAAGAACAGCGGAATATGTCCTGTATGTTCCAGAGAAGTAACATGCGGCGTTATGAACAGGGTGTTGCAGCTGGCAGACAGGAAAGATGACGATGAATCCCCTGATAAACGGAATTTCTACTCACTGATCCCGCTCAAAGAGATATTGTCGGAAATTCTGGGTACAGGTCAGAAATCACTGAAAGTTTCTGCTGCATACGATATGCTTACCGCCGGTATCGGTTCAGAATTCGCCGTACTCCTCGAAGTAACGGTGGAGGAATTGGAGCGAATAGCGGGGGAAGCGGTAACTGAAGCAATAAGGAGAATGAGAAATAAAGAAATATATATAAAAGAGGGTTTTGACGGACAATACGGAGAGATCAGGCTGTTTGATAAAAATGAGATAGACGAGGTGGTTCTTTCCGCGAGGTCATTTTTTAAAAATAGAATCAATATATAATAATATGCAATATAGTTTGACATCATTCCAATAATGTTTATAATCCTGAATTATCATACTATACAATATCATATATGTAAATAGAAAAAGTAAATGGAGGACAGAAAATGAGAGATAGAGTGGAAGCTGCTTTAGAAAAAATAAGACCGGCCCTTCAGGCTGATGGAGGAAATGTCGAACTGGTAGAAGTTACGGATAGCGGTGTAGTAAAAGTCAAGCTTACGGGCGCATGCGGTTCATGCCCGATGAGCCAGATGACGCTCAAGATGGGAATAGAGAAGACACTGAAGGAAGAAGTACCGGAAGTGACAGAAGTAGAAGCTGTCTAAACTTTCATCTAGCGACTTCAAATCAGCTGGATATACGGTAAAGCCCTGAAAAAAAGGAAAATATCCGCAAAATGAGAATAAAATTCTGGGGTTGCCGGGGATCTATCCCGGTTCCCGACGGGCGTATGATCAAATACGGAGGAAATACTACCTGTGTCGAGGTGAACATAGCCGGCAAGACCCTGATCATTGACGCCGGTACCGGTATAAGGAAACTGGGTGAGGAACTCATAGCGAAAAAGGTCAAGGATATCGAAATTTTCCTTACGCATTCACACTGGGACCATATACAGGGATTCCCTTTTTTTAAACCTGTCTATGAGGAGGATTGTAATATACGGATCTCGGGTTGTACAAATTCATATAAACAGATAAGGGACATACTGACAAAGCAGATGTCATATGAGTTTTTCCCGGTGAGGTTCTCCGATCTGAAATCGAAGATCACATTTGTCGAAGGAGAGTTCCAGACAGATCTTATTGAAGGATATTCCATGAAGACTATTGAGGCCAATCACCCCATATATACATTAGGTGTAAGAATAGACTGTCCCGGCGGCGCTTTTGTTTTTATCACTGATAATGAACTCCACCGGGAAAATGCAAGGACAACATGGGATGAGTTCGTAGAGTTCTCAAAAGGAGCGGATTATCTTATACATGATGCACAGTTCACTGAAGCCGAATACGAGAGCAGGAAGGGCTGGGGGCATTCTGCTTTTGAGCATGTAATAGAACTGGCAATTAATGCAGATGTGAAAAACCTCGGTTTTTTTCATCATGATCCTGACAGAAAAGACAGCATGCTGGATGATATCGAAAAAAAATTCAAGAAGGTATGTAAACAGAGAAAATGTTTATTCAATATTTTCGCTGTTAAAGAACATTCCGGAATCGACCTGAGCGGAGGTTAGTGAACTGTATATGCCGGAATTGAAAATATCCTGAATCTCCAGAATTATAATTCTAAAACGGTAAAAACAATCCAAATTTGACTTAGGTTTTAAAAGAGATTAAACTATATGGATATTTTACATATTAATAAAGGAGAAGGATTCGACTGTCCATGCAAAATCTGCAGATTAAAAACCTTGAGGTAAGTCCCGCCCCCCACATAAGAGGTAGTTACTCGCTTAAGAAAATGATGTGGATAACGGCAGCGGCACTGCTGTTGCCGGCATCCGGCGGGATCTATTTCTTCGGGTTAAGAGCTCTTATTCTGATAATTACCTGTTCATTGAGCGCTGTGTTTTTTGAGGCGGCATGTCAGTATCTCAGAAGAGAAAAAGTCTCAGTAACAGACGGCAGTGCGCTTATCACGGGCATGATACTCTCCCTGATAATACCAACGTCGTTTCCTTTATGGGCCGCTGTGCTCGGGACAGCTTTTTCGATCTGTGTGGTAAAACAGATATTCGGGGGATTCGGCAAGAACATATTCAATCCTGCACTCATGGGCCGTGCATTCCTTACGGCAGCATTCCCTGTCCTTATAACTACATATACGATACAGTCACGTGATCTGCCTGCAGCTGCTGCTGCAAGTGAACGGACTGCGGTTGAGGCTGTTACACAAGCTACGCCGCTCGGTGCGGTGAAATTCGAAGATCATAATTATAAAACGGATAATTTCGTAAGGTTTTTTCTGGGTGCAAAAAAAGGAAGTATGGGAGAAACATCCGGCATATTGATCCTAACAGGTCTTGTCATACTCCTGGTTACCAAAGTAGCGGACTGGAGACTTCCTCTATCATATTTCTTTACGGTTTTTGTTTTTTCCGGACTGCTCTGGATTGTAAGCCCGGAGAGATATATGGATCCTGTTATAACGCTGGTTGTCGGCGGTATCCTCCTTGGAGGTACGTATATGGTGACTGATCCTGTAACTACTCCGGTAACAGCGGCCGGAAAATGGATATTCGGAGGAGGGGCCGGAATGCTTACAATAGTTATAAGAAACTGGAGCGGATATCCGGAAGGTGTCATGTTCTCTATAATACTGATGAATTGCGTGACTCCCTTGATAAACAGGTATTTGAGACCGAGGAGTTATGGGGCCTGATATGGAAGTTTATCTTGATAATAACGCTACTACTCCGTTATCTGAAGAGGTTTTGAATGAGATGGCAGAAACCATGCGGGTCTTCGGAAATGCTTCTTCACTTCACAGTCCGGGAGTAAAAGCGAGAAAAACAATTGAAACAGCCAGGCACAGGGTCGCTACTGTACTTGGATCAGAAGAAGACGAGATTATATTTACTTCCGGTGGAACTGAATCAGACAATCTTGCCATCATGGGTTATTTGAGGACAACGGACAAAAAGCATATAGTGACATCCTGCATAGAACATCCGGCGGTTCTTAATGTATTCAGATATCTGGGGAATACCGGCTATGATATAGACTTGATCGGTGTTGATGAAAAGGGCCGGGTTGACCCTGAAGAGTTCTGCTCTGTACTTAGGGATGATACGGCAATGATCAGCATTATGATGGCAAACAATGAGGTAGGCGCCATACAGCCGGTAAATGAGATCGTTAAGGGAGTGAAGGACTACTCGGAAGACATAGCGGTACATACAGACGCAGTACAGGCTTTCGGAAAAATGAGAATGAACTGCCGTGAAACCGGGGTGGATATGCTCTCTGTTTCAGCACATAAAATAAACGGCCCCAAAGGAGTAGGCGCATTATATGTAAGGAGAGGTTTCAAGATAGAGCCCGTGTATTTTGGAGGCCACCATGAAAGAGGTCTGAGGCCGGGAACAGAAAATGTTCAGGGTATTGCCGGATTCGGAAAAGCTTCTGAAGTAGCCGTAGGGATCATGGCTGAGAATATATCCCGCTGGGACAAGCTGAAGAAGAAACTGAGTGACGGGATCTCCGGGAGTATCAGCGATATCAGGATCAATTCACATCAGGAGTATGCCATCAGTAACACGCTTAATGTCAGTTTCAGGAATGTCGAAGGAGAAGCAGTCCTGTTGATGCTCGATGATGCGGGTATAAATGTCTCTACCGGTTCTGCATGTACTTCAGGAACGGGAGAACCGTCGCATGTCCTGAAAGCCATGGGGCTGGATGAATTAGATGCCAAAGGTTCAATAAGGTTTTCTCTTGGAAGA
This sequence comes from Elusimicrobiota bacterium, assembly GCA_043813605.1. GTDB lineage: Bacteria > CG03 > SLGR01 > SLGR01 > JBDRKX01 > JBDRKX01. Next base: position 5,403 of record JBDRKX010000081.1, read on the forward strand.
TATAATACTGAAGATGAGATCGATTATGTCATTGAAAAACTGGATAAAGTTATCAGCAGGTTGAGGGAAGTCTCTCCTCTCTGATCGTGACCATGGAACAGTATTCAGAGAAAGTAATGGAGCATTTCAGAAATCCGCGAAATGTCGGAAAGATAGAAAATGCAGACGGGGTGGGTTATGTGAGTAATCCCATGTGCGGGGATATAATGAAACTCTATATTAAAGTGGAAAATGATGTAATAACCGATGCAAAATTCAGGACATTCGGATGCGGAGCGGCAATAGCATCATCTTCCATGATAACTGAGATGATAAAGGGCAAGAGCATTGAAGAAGCACTTGATATATCAAATGATGCGGTGATAGAAGCTCTTGACGGACTTCCTCCTATAAAGAAACACTGTTCGGTGCTTGCGGAACAGGCATTGAGGAAGGCTATAGAAGACTATAGGAAAAAATAGTGTTCAAGAAAATCAAAAACGATATTAAAACCGTATTTGAAAAGGATCCTGCTGCAAAAAACATAATAGAAGTTGTTTTATGTTATCCCGGTCTTCACGCGTTATGGTTTTACAGGATATCGCACTGGCTATACAAAAAAGGCGAGTATACCCTTGCGAGGATCATCTCACAGGCGGCGAAATTCTTTACCGGTATAGAGATACATCCTGGAGCCGAAATAGGAAAAGGTTTTTTTATTGACCACGGCAGCGGAGTTGTGATCGGTGAAACTGCCAAGATAGGTGACGGCTGTCTTATTTATCAGGGCGTCGTTTTGGGCGGGACCAGTTTGAAGAAAGAGAAAAGGCATCCTACACTGCAGGATAATGTTGTGATCGGAGCCGGCGCTATAGTGCTGGGACCGGTTGTAATAGGCACAAATGCGCGGATAGGAGCCGGCGCTGTCGTTATAGGGGATGTTCCTGAGGGAGCAACCGCTGTCGGAGTTCCTGCCAAAGTGGGAATAGGTTTTTCGGGAAAAGATATTGAGTCTCTGGAACACGGCAAACTGCCGGATCCGGTGGCAGATGCGGTGAGATATGTCATAAAAGAGCAGGATGAATTGAAAAAAAGGTTAAGTAATCTGGAATCCAATGAAGGTATTAAATCACATATAGACAGGATGATGGAAAAGAAGAAAGAAGAGATACTGGAGGAGTTCTCTGTATATATAAAGAAACACAGGAGTGATAAAGAAGATGAATAAAACAAAAAAGAGCCTGTTGCTCATTTTCGTATTGGCCGGACTTAATTTTGTTTGCGGTTGTAATCCTCAAGGCAGTACACCTGAAAAAGGCGGGGCTTTCAGTGAAAACAATTCTGCGCCTGATTTTACATTAAAAAAATTAAATGATGACGGTGTGTTGAGCCTTTCCGAACTCAGAGGTAAACCTGTTTTTATTGATTTCTGGGCTACATGGTGCCCTCCGTGCAGAAGCGCAATGCCATATGTTGAAAAACTGCATAATCTAATGGAAGACAAAATACATGTCATAGGGATCAACCTTGATAGAAATCCGGCCGATGCCGAAAAATTTCTGAAAAAGAATCCTTCTGAATACCTCCAATTATCCGGTTCGGGTACGGATGTCGGAGCACAATACGGGGTCAGGGGAATACCTGCTTTCTTTATATTGAACAGAGAAGGGGAACTGGTAACTAATTATGTGGGTTTCAGTCCGCAGTATTATGAAGAGTGGGTGTCTATAATAAAGGATAAAGTGAAAAGATGAAGGTCTCTCTTGTAATTCCTGTATTTAATGAGGGCGAGAACCTGAGCCTGCTATATGATGAACTGAAGAAGAATCTCAGCGGTACCGGCGGCGGATATGAGATTATCTTCGTAGATGATGGAAGTTCCGATAATTCAGCCGAGATACTCAAGAAAATGGCATCTACGGCAAATGTAAAGGTCATCCGGTTTACCCGTAACTACGGTCAGACAGCCGCATTGTCCGCCGGGTTTCAGAAAGCTGCCGGTGATGTTGTTGTTACAATGGATGCTGATCTTCAGAATAATCCTGCCGACATACAAAGACTGATAAAAATACTGTTGGATACAGGAGTTGACGCAGTCAGCGGATGGAGGTATCGCAGAAAGGATCCTTTTTTAAGAATAGTCGTATCAGGGATCGCGAATCTGATAATATCCAGGATATGCGGTCTTAAATTGCATGATTACGGCTGCACATTGAAGGCATATAGAGCGATAAGTGTAAAAGACCTGAAACTGTACGGTGAGATGCACAGATATATCCCGGCTTTCATCCATTGGAATGGCGGCCATGTGATAGAAGCCAAGGTGTCTCACCGGCCGCGCATATACGGTAAGTCATCCTATGGTATGGGAAGGATATACAGGGTCATACTCGATCTTCTTACAACTGTTTTTCTTACGACTTATTCAACAAAACCCATACATGTTTTCGGCTCTCTGGGGCTGGCCAGTATTACGGGTGGTATAATTGTTTCTGTTTATGTAATTATAAGAAAGATGTATCTCGGCGGCCAATATATGAGTCCTCTTTTCTTTGTAGCGGTTTTTCTTGCAGGCCTCGGTCTTATTATGATATTCATGGGTATTATAGCTGAAATATCCGTACGAATATACTTTGCGCAGAAAGATAATTTTCCGTATAGGATTAATGAAAATAAAGAATAATGAAAAGCTTATTATAGCAGTACTGCTTTTCATCTTTTCACTGATCTGTATCTCAAGTTACATAGGCAAGTCTCCCACATTTGACGAGGTACAGCACCTTTCATCCGGATATGCGAGCCTTAAAACAGGGAGTATGTCTATAGGATTGGGGCATCCGCCGCTTTTCAGATTGTTTACAGCGCTTCCGCTTTTGATGCTTGACATCAACTACCCTTACAGTCATAAGCTGAATAACAGTGATACAGGTCCTGACCCGAGGCGGTGGACAATGACCGCGGATTACGATTTTGCGCATGTACTGTTCTATGAATCGGGCAACAATGCCGAAACTATGTTCTTCTTGGGCAGACTGATGGCGGTAATCGCGGCTGTCTTTATAGGTCTTCTTGTCTATTCTTTTTCAAAATCTTTATATGGAATACCTGCCGGTATGTTTTCGCTGTTTCTTTACGTGTTCTCTCCGGCTGTTATAGCGAATGCGAGGCTTACGGTAAATGATATGGCAGGCGCCGGCGCCATTCTGCTGGTGATTTTCGTATTCTCCAGATATGCGTTGGCAAAGAACCGCAAGAATTTTATCTTACTTGTTCTATGTACATCTGTTTCCGTGCTGGTTAAGTTCAACTGCCTGCTGCTGCTGCCATTTATTCTGGCCGGGCTCCTCATACTTGACGGTACCAGGGGTATATTGAAATTCTTCCTCCTTATTGCAGGCTTTCTGGTGATCGTTAATCTTACATACGGCTTCGGAGGCACATTCGATATAAAGGTTATCAATTATGATGTTTTCTCAAAACTTGTGCCATTCAAGCTGTTTGACGGACTGTTCTATCAGGTATACAGGTATGCGCCTTTACCGGAATATTTTTTAAAGAGTGTTGTAAGGTTGTTGGAACATAGTACGCTGCGCGGGCATAGCGCCTTTTTTATGGGAGAATATTCAACTGCCGGATGGTGGTATTATTTCCCAATGGCATTTCTATTCAAGACGCCGGTATTGACTACTGGTCTCGTTGTCTTATGGATAGTCACTCTTTTCCGTTCTAAAAAAACGGTAATTCCCGAGAAGATACTGATCATGTTCGCAATACTATATTCTATTTTTGCAGTAAGGTCGAAGATCAATATCGGATACAGGCATATATTGCCGCTGTACCCGATACTGTTTGTACTGCTCGGCAGGGTATATGGCGTATTGAAAAAGATATTGTTAAAGAAGAGCCTCAAATACGGATTGCTTGTCCTCTACATAATGACAACACAGGCATATTATCCGCATTACCTGCCTTTTTTTAACTGTTTTATCAGGCCGGAAAACGGCTATAAGTATCTGGCGGATTCCAATCTTGATTTCGGTCAGGATCTTCCGGCATTGAAAAAATATATTGATCAGGAAGGTTCTCCCGACCTTATCCTGTCATATTTTGGCACGGCATCAGTGAGCCACTATGGTATTAAGCATCAGGCTTTATTGAGTGTCGGGGCGGGTGAGAGGTCGGGATATGTGAATCCGGTTGACACCAGGAAAGAGTACCTTGCGGTGAGCGCGACAAATCTTAACGGGATATATTATCAACAAAAAAAAAATGTTCTCATGGCTTGCCGGCAAACCACCTCTTAAGAAAATAGGGTATTCGATATTCGTGTACGATATAACCGCTGACTATAACGCGGCCGCGTTATTGGGGGAAATATACCGTTTATACCGGCAGCCTGACCATGCAATAAGACAGTACCGGAGAGTGCTCAGGCTTACGGATGACAAGCGGATGACAGAATGGGCAAAAAAAAGGCTCCAGGAATATGAAGGAAAAAAACGAGAAGAATAAATTCATCATCATCGGTCTTGATGGAGCATCATACTCCTTGATAGGCGACTGGATCGATAATGGCGAACTGCCTAATCTCAGAGCCATCAAAGATACCGGCTATTCCTCAATCCTTCAAAGTACTATACCTTTTCATTCCGCCCCTGCCTGGACTTCAATGATAACCGGCGTTAATCCCGGCAGGCACGGTATATTTGATTTTTTTTATGTTAAGGACCGGGACATACATACTGTAAATTCACATTGCCGGAGAAGAAGTGCTTACTGGAATATACTGGACGGGTACGGGTTGAGATCACTGGTTATCAATGTGCCGTGTACCTATCCGCCGGAACCATTGAACGGATGCATGATAACCGGTATAATGACACCTTCAAAGAAGTCACAGTTTACATATCCTGACGCTCTTAAGAATGAACTGCCTGATTATCAGCTGGATTCATGGTGGCAGGCCCTTCCTTTTATGGCTGATTTTAAAGATAAGAAAAAACTGCTGGGAATTACAAAGAAGATCATTGATATGCGTTTTGCCACTCTGATAAAACTCATGTCAGAGAACGAATGGGACACAGCTTTTTTAGTCGTAAGGATACTGGACCATATTCAGCATTATCTATGGGAAGACAGGGATGTCCTTCTGGAAGCCTATAAGCACATTGACAGGTATGTAGGCATGATCCGAAAAGATTACGGATATTCCAACTTATTTATAGTATCCGATCACGGATTCCGTGCCGCATCAAAGTGTTTCTATGCGAACAATTTCCTTGCCAATAACGGTTATCTTAAGTTTACTGAGGGGGTCTCCATGAGGATAATAATCCTGAAGGGTATTCTGAACAGGATGATTGCTTTCATTCTCAGGATTTTTTCTAAAATATTTAATCTTGACAGGATGACGCAAAACTCTGCGATAAGAAAACTGATCGATTCGTATGTCTTTACGCCGCCCCAGATATTTAAGACATCGCAGGCGTATAACTCGTCTGCATCATCATGCGGTATCTTTCTGAATGATAAAAGTATCCGGAACGATATTGTCGAAAAACTGAAATGTATTAAGGATCCGGAAACAGGCAGGGAAGTTATTAAGTCCGTATATCTTCGTGAAGATATCTTCGACGGGGATTGTGTGAAGGATGCGCCTGATATAATATTCCTGGTTAATGATGATTATACCATGTCTGATAGATTGTTTGCGGTAGGGGCGCGTTTTAAGGATATTTTTTCGGCTGATAAAAAACTGGCGGAAGTTTACAGCACCCGGGAATTCGGTCACATAGGAGAGCATGCCAGGAACGGTATCATGATGGCAGCCGGTCCGCTGATAAAGCATTTTACAGGAGAGACGGACAGCATTTATGATATTGTGCCGACACTTCTATACGGTATGGATCTGGGCCGGATCGAGAATACTGACGGCAGAATAATGGATATTTTCAATAAAGAGTTAAACATGAAGAGCTTTAAGTCACAGCCGAGAAAAGGCCACGGAGATTATAGAATGGATGAAGATGACGAAGAGACCATTAAGATGCGTCTCAAGGAACTTGGATATTTTGGTTAGGAGATGAAAGGGACCGGTTCGATGGAATTGGACTTTATATACGATATATGTAAAATACTTTTAATGAAAAGAATAATACTGGTTTTTTTAATAGTAGCATCATTTATAAGACTTGAAGCTGCTGAATCTCCTCTGAGCGAAATTTTTTTTGCGGGTGAAATCCCGAATTCTGCCGCAATAGGAAGAGGTATGGCCTATTGTGCGGTGACCCCGAGTCCTTATGCGCCGTACTGGAATCCGGGTGGTCTTGTTAAGATGCAGCATAGCATGCTGGGAGTTTCCTTTAATCTGAATGCCAATTCGTATACAGAAACACATGTCCTCAAGGACAGTTATCCGTTGGAAGGAAGATCGCTTAATTTTATCTCGGTATGCGGTGATCAGGTCGGGATATACTGGAGGCCTCTTTCCAGCAGGATCGATTATTCCAGTTGGACAGTCTCCGGTATAAAGGGAGAAGAGACAATAGAGGGCAAGATAAGCATGTGCGGGGTTACGGTCGCAGTCCCTCATAACGAGCTGGTCGATTTCGGTATGAATATCAATTATATAAGCGGAATTATAGGTGTCTCAAGAGTAGAGGGTAATGATGTGTCATTAGTAGTTTCTGACGGATATGGGTGGGGACTTGACTGGGGGCTCATATACAGTGTTACCCCGAATGTTAATATGGGATTGACGCTGCTCAACTGTCCTGCCTATATATACTGGGAGGATTATGACAAGGACAGACTGCCGGTGTTTTTCAGGACGGGATTCGATATAAGGCTTGCAGGGCTCGCAGCGCTGGGAATCGATTATGCAAACGGTCCTGAAGTCGGCCCCGCTACAGGTAACGGTATTTTTTATTTTGGAATAGAACAATATGTCAAAAACAATATCATTGCGAGGGCCGGTGTTTCAGGGAAGGATTTCAACGACGCTTATAAAACAATGTATACTGCCGGACTCGGTTTTTCTTCCAATGGTTACGGTATAGACATAGCTTTCAGACATTACTATCTGGATAATAACGAATCTTCAAAAGTGACGAGAAGCTCAGTATCGGGAGTAGTGCCTTTTTAGACGGCTTTATCTATCTTATTTGATTTGATACAGTTGGTGCAGACGTTTGTGCGGATTTTTTTGCCTTCCCGCAGGATCCTGATCTTCTGGAGATTCGATTTGAATAACCGCCGTGTTCTACGCTTGGATTTACTAACGTTATTTCCGGTAGTTGTTCCTTTATTACAGACGATACATTTTTTACTCATGAAGAGAAATATAGCAAATTCGTACGGATAATGCAAATCTGCCGTTAAAATATGAAAATTGATATATCCAAAGAGGCGCGTTATGTAAAAGGTGTCGGCGAGAAGCGTGCTGAACACCTGAACAGATTAGGTATAAACACTGTCTGCGATATCCTGCAGTATTATCCCGTCCGTTATGAAGACAGGCGTAATGTCAGAGAGATAGCCATGGTCAATCACGATGATACTGCGCTGGTAAGAGGGATTATCACAGAGAGCAGCTTAAAAAGACTAAAAAGGGGGGTAAAGCTTTCAACTATGATCCTTGAAGACGAAAGTTCCAGCCTGCGGCTTCTCGGTTTTAACCAGCCTTTTCTTAAAGATGTGCTGAAGACAGGTACAGAGGTCTTTGTGCACGGCAGATTTTCCAGGAAAAGAAATTGTATTGAAACATCAAATTTTACATATGAGACAGTAAAATCGGATGATGATGATTTGATCCATCTGAACAGGATCGTTCCGATATATACTCTTACATCCGGTATAAGCCAGAAATGGATCAGGCGGATAATATATGACATATTGGAAAAGGGCCAGCCTGAACTGGCCGAATTTATCCCGGCGGAAATAATCAGGAATGAAAAATTACCCGGTATAAACGACGCTATCCGAGACATACATTTTCCGAAAGAGATGCGCGATGCACAGAGTGCCAGAAGAAGGATGAAAATGACTGAATTTTTTGTCTTTCAGACTGCATTAGCCATTAAAAAGGCCAATAGCGGGCGTATCCTGAAAAAGCGCCGCTACAGTGTAAAAAAAGAGCTGCTTACCCCATTCAGGAAAAGACTGGGTTTCGAATTTACTAACGGGCAGAAAAAAGCTATCAATGAGATCTTTGCCGATATGACATCAGAATACCCGATGAGGAGACTGCTCCAGGGCGATGTGGGCAGCGGTAAGACTGTTGTGGCTATTTCCGCTGTACTGCTGGCAGTTGAAAATTCATATATGGGGGTAATTGTGGCTCCTACGGAGATACTGGCGGAACAGCATTTTTTAACCTTCAGATCCTACATGAATGGCACGGGAGTGAGGATAGAGCTGCTTACAGGCAATACTAAAAAGAAAGCCAGGCAGGATATATTGTCGGGGGTTTCTTCGGGTGATGTGGATATCCTTATAGGTACTCATGCTCTTTTGCAGGAAGACGTAGAGCTTCCCCGGGCAGCTGTCATGATAATCGATGAGCAGCACAGGTTCGGAGTGAATCAGAAAGCAGTACTGATGAACAAAAGAGAAGCGCTGGATGTACTTTATATGAGTGCGACACCGATCCCCAGGACACTTGCCATGTGCAGCTATGGGGATCTTGATATCTCTACAATAAGGGAACTGCCCGCTAACAGAAAAAAACCTCACACTTTCCATGTGTCTGAAGATGAGGCCTATAAAATAGCTTTGAGAGAGATATCTGCCGGGAATCTCGTATATATAGTGCATCCCCTGATCAGTGATTCTGATAAGGCGGAATGGAAATCTGCCGATAAGAGGTTCCACGAGTTAGGGAAAACCGTGTTCTCTGATCATGCCTGCGGGCTGCTTCACGGGCGCATGACGGGTGATGAGAAAGAAGAAGTAATGAAGAAATTTTCCCGGGGAGTATACAGTGTACTGTTTACGACAACCATAGTGGAAGTGGGTGTCGATGTCTCAGCGGCAACAGTGATGATCATAGAAAATTTTGAAAGATACGGCTTATCGACGCTCCATCAGCTTCGCGGCAGGATAGCAAGGAGTTCCAGGCAGCCTTACTGTCTTCTTACGGGAAATACAGGAACGCCGCAGTCCGGGAAAAGGCTGGAGGTCATGCTGTCCGGCGTCGATGGATTCCTGATAGCGGAAGAAGACCTGAGAATCAGGGGCGCAGGGGAACTGTTCGGTACAAAACAGCATGGACTGATGGAATTCAGGATAGCCGATCCGGTCAGGGATATGGATATACTTGAACAGGCAAGGAACTATGCATTCCGGATTGTTGATAAAGATATTAAACTGGCATCCTCAGAAAACCGGTTGCTGAAGAAAAAAGTGTTTGAAGAATACGACAGCAGATTCCATCTGGCTGATGTGAGTTGAATCATTGAGTATTTTTAAATATACTTTAGTGGTAATATAGAAAGGATACTAATATATCAATGAACACATTAAAATCTATGGCTTATCTGCTTAACCTTGTTTTTGAAAAAGGGGCTTCAGACCTTCACCTGATTTCAGGTTCACCCCCGGTACTCAGGATAAGAGGTGAGCTTGTTAAAATAAACGATGAGAAACTGGACCAGAATCAGTGTGAAGAACTCATCTTCAGCCTCTTGACAGAACAACAGAAACAGGAGTTCGCGAAGGAAAAAGAGCTTGATTTTTCTTTTGGTGTAAAAGATCTGGGCCGGATCAGGATGAATGTCGGTATGCAGAGGAGTTCAGTATGCGCGGCACTCAGGGCAATACCGAACAGAATACTTACTTTTGAACAGCTGGGATTGCCAAAAGTCATTTATAAAATCGTCAAGATGAAATCAGGGCTTGTCCTTATTACGGGGCCGACCGGCTGCGGCAAGTCTACAACACTTGCTTCGATCGTCAATTATCTGAATGAGACAAGACAGGCGCATATAATAACTGTGGAAGATCCTATAGAATATGTACATGAACACAAGAAATGCATAGTCAGGCAGAGAGAACTGGGCCAGGATACGCATTCATTTGCCAATGCGTTGAAATACGCAATGAGACAGGATCCCGATATCCTGATGATAGGAGAGATGAGGGACCGTGAAACTGTCCAGGCAGCTCTGACCTTCGGGCAGACGGGACATCTCGTTCTGGCTACTCTCCATACACCGGATGCCACGCAGACGGTAAACAGGATAATAGATATTTTCCCGGCCGGTCAGAGAGACCAGGTAGGAAGCCTGCTCTCCATGTCTCTCCAGGCGGTGTTCTGCCAGCAGTTGATTAGAAGAAAGGACTCCGATGAACTGAAACTTGCTGTGGAGATAATGCTGGCTACTTCCGGTATAAGGAATATGATCCGGGAAGGAAAGATCGAACAGATATACTCTGCCATAAAAACCGGCGGGCAATATGGTATGCAGACTATGGAAGATGCCCTGATGTCGGCAGAATAGCAATAATGAAAAAAGACCTGGTAAAGAAAATAGCCGTTTATCCCGGAAGTTTCGATCCTCCTACCAACGGTCATCTTGACGTGATAGAACGTGCAATTTCAATTTTTGATGAACTGGTGATAGTCGTTGTAACAAATCCGTCAAAAAAAACACTGTTTTCAGTCGAAGAGCGTGTCGAGATGATGACAAGGATATATGCCGGCCGGGATGATATTGAAGTAGCGGACTATGATGGCCTTCTTATTGAAATTGCCAGAAAAAGAAATGCTACTACAATAGTAAGGGGTTTGAGGGCTGTGTCGGATTTTGAATATGAGTTCGAGATGGCACTGATGAACAGAAAACTGGATCCGGATATTAAATCGATATACCTGATGCCGTCACCGGAATTCACGTATTTATCTTCTTCTATAATAAAGGAGGTCTTTTCACTGGGAGGTGATGTGGACACACTTATTCCTCCCATTGTGAAAGAGTTTCTTGAAAAGAAGTACAGATAAGTGGCATTAAATATATTACGGATTACCGTTTCATTTTATATAGACGAATATGTGGATAGAGAAAATAAGAAAAGAAGCTGCCGGTCATAAAAAATCGCTCATTTTTCCCGAGGGAAAGGACAGCCGGGTGATCCGGGCCGCGAAAACGGTCAGGGATATGGGTATTGCCGATGTTACCGTTATGAGCGATAAGGAAGAAGCCGGCCTCGATACTATAATATGTGAAGAGAATGTACTAAAGGCAGCAGCACAGATGGTATCTGCCGGCGAATATGACGGTATGGTAGCCGGCGCCGTCAATACTACTGCGGATGTAGTAAGGGCATCGATCAAAAACATCGGTGTGGATCCTGAGATATCTGTTGTATCATCTTTTTTTATCATGGAATCAGGGAATACATCTATAGGAGAAAACGGAGCATTCCTTTTTGCCGATTGTGCGATCATCCCGGAGCCGGATGCGAGAAAACTTGCCGGAATAGCCCATGCAACGGCTAATAATGCCCGTCTGCTGATGGGCTGGGAACCGCGTGTGGCATTTCTTTCGTTTTCAACAAAAGGCAGTTCAAAGCATAATGAAGCTTTGAAGGTAGCTGATGCTGTGAAAGAACTTGAGAAAAGAAAACCGGATTACTTATATGACGGCGAGCTCCAGCTCGATACCGCATTAGTCCCGGAAATAGCTCAAAAAAAAGATCCCGAAGGCCTGCTCGGCGGGAAAGCTAATATACTTATTTTCCCTGATCTTAATTCTGCAAATATTGCGTACAAGATAACTGAAAGACTGGGAGGGTACAGGGCAGTGGGCCCGATACTCCAGGGATTTAAAAAACCTGTTAATGATCTTTCCCGGGGATGCAGTGTAGATGATATTGTGGATGTAGCGGCAGTGACCGTCTTACAGGCAATAAGATGAAAAGAAAGGAAAAATAAGGAGACATATGAATATTTCAATGGATAGTCTGTTGATGCTGATGTTTGAGAAGAGGGCATCAGATCTGCATATGATACCGGGTGCTGCACCGGCAATGAGAGTAGAAGGCAACCTTATGAGGCTGGACACCGATATTCTGAATAAACAACGGTGCCGTGAACTTATATACAGCGTACTGACAGACAAGCAGAAAGAGCAGTTTGAAGCTGAAAGCGAACTCGATCTTTCGTTTGCCGTGCAGGATCTGGGCAGGGTAAGGATGAACGTATATATACATCGTTCATGCGTGTGCGCTGCTTTCAGGTCAATACCTAACGAGATGAAGACTTTTCAGGATCTCGGGCTTCCTGCAGCGATAAATGATATAGTAACCTTTTATGCCGGACTGGTACTTGTTACCGGGCCTACCGGGAGCGGTAAATCTACAACTCTGGCTTCGGTGATAGATTACCTGAATCAGCATAGGAAATCCCACATAATAACTATCGAAGACCCTATCGAATATGTTCATAATCATAAGAACTGCCTGGTAAGCCAGAGGGAAGTGGGTTCGGATACCGCGTCGTTCCCCAATGCGCTCAAATTCGCCATGCGCCAGGATCCCGATATAATACTTATCGGAGAGATGAGGGATCTTGAGACCATCGGGGCGGCATTGACTATCGCTGAAACCGGGCACCTTGTTTTTGCGACACTGCATACTCCGGATGCTCCCCAGTCGATCAACAGGATCATAGATGTTTTTCCTCCTTATCAGCAGAACCAGGTAAAGAGCCAGTTATCAATGGTGCTCATGGCTGTTCTGTCTCAAAAGCTTGTCACAAGGAGCAAACACAAGGGCGGAGGCATTATCGTAGCGGTAGAAGTGCTTATGGTCACAGCCGGAGTGAGGAATATGATAAGAGACGGCAAGATCGAACAGATCCGGTCCGCTATGCAGTCCGGCGGCGAGACACATATGCAAACCATGAATATGGCTTTATGCCGGCTTTACAAAGGCGGTGAGATCACATACGATCAGGCCCTGGAATACTCTCTGGACAGAAAAGACATGCTGAGTGTTCTCGGGAATAAATCCTGAAAGGCCGAGTAGATGCCAGAATTCGCCTATAAAGCTAAATCAAGTACGGGCTCAATAACCAAGGGCTCCGTTGAGGCAGCAGATCAGAAAGCCGCCATCCAGAACCTCAGAGCAAAGAAGCTGCTGGTACTGGAGATAAATGAAAAGAGCGAAGGCGGTCTCAGCAGCTTGATCGGCAAGATAAATCCTTTCAAACCTAAAGTAAAATCAAAAGATATCGTGATATTCTCGAGGCAGCTTTCTACAATGGTCGGTGCAGGGGTCCCTATCGTGCAGGGACTTAACATACTTTATTCACAAATAGAAAACCCGGCATTTAAGGTGATCGTGGAAAAAGTCAAAGATGATATTGAAGGAGGTTCGGCAATTGCTGAATCAATGGCAAAACACCCGGCAGCATTCTCTGAACTTTTCATCAATCTGGTTAAAGCCGGCGAACTTGGAGGTATACTGGATACAATACTCGAACGGCTTGCAGACTACCTGGAAGCGGCTAATCAACTTGCGGCAAAGGTAAAGGGGGCACTCGTTTATCCGGCGGTAGTATCAACTGTTGCCATAAGTGTGACTGCGTTCCTCCTGATATTCATTATACCGACTTTCGGTGAGGTTTTCAGTAGTTTTGGAAAAGAGCTTCCCCTCCCGACACAGCTACTCCTGGATCTCAGCGATTTCCTGAGACGCTATATCCTGTTTATGATAGCCGGTCTGGTAGCGGCGGGTTTCGGGTTTAAGCAGTATGCAAAAACTGACACAGGCAGCAAGAAAATAGATGCGATCAAACTGAATATACCTATTTTCGGACAGTTGATAAGGAAAGTCTCCATTGCCAAGTTTACCCGCACATTCGGAACACTGGTAAGGAGCGGCGTACCGATACTCGAGGCGCTGGATACTGTTGCCCGTACTTCCGGAAACAGGGTCATCGAAGCGGCTGTCCTTGATGCCAAAGAAGCTATAAGGGAAGGAGAGAAAATAGCTGATCCGCTAGGTAAGAGCGGCGTGTTTCCCCCCATGGTCATGCAGATGATCTCTGTAGGCGAAGAGACGGGAAACCTGGATACCATGCTGACAAAGATAGCTGATTTTTACGATGCAGAAGTCGATACCGCGGTCGAAGGATTGACATCGATGATCGAACCGATAATCATAGTCGTCATGGGAATAGTCATAGGCGCGATAGTGATAGCGATGTTCATGCCTATATTCAATATGAGTTCCCTGGTGGAATAGCAACCGGGTTATTGACAAAAAGACATAAACTAATTTTTCTTTTAATAATAACCGCCTGCCTGGCAGTCTATATCATTACCATAGATTTTAATGCAATAGGGCACTACAATGATGACGCCTGGTATATCAATGCCGCGAGATACATAGCGGGTGTTCAAGCTGATCAGAAACAGCTTTCAGGAAGACCTATAGGATATCCGGTACTCCTTGTTCCGATCGCCGGACTTTTTCCTGACAGTCTCCTGCCTTTCAGGTTGTCTTCTCTTTTTTTTATCATATCCATGGTTATAATACCGTTTGTTTTTTTTCGGGATCTCTTCGAACCTGACGATCTTCTGATCTTTACGGCGCTTATCGGATTTAATCAGTTTTCAGTAATATTGAGCGGTGACGTTATTTCCGAAGCCCCGTATCTTTTTTTTAGTTTTATCGCGATACTGGCAATGAAGAAAACCCTGGAAGATCCCGGGAACATATCGCGTCTCCTGTTCCTCTCGCTCTTTATGGCTTTTCTCGCATATATCAGGAGCCAGGGTGTTCTTTTTTTCGCGGCTGTGTTCATCTGGTTTGTATCTATGAAGAAGATAAGGGAGCTGGCATACCTTGCTTTTTTTTATATGATCCTGATCCTGCCGCTGCTTGTGCCGGGTATTACAGCAGGCAGTTCAATTGATAAATATGCCGGGGAGATCGGCTCCGTGTATGGTAATTCTTCAGCTCTGGATATTGTTTTCGGCAATATCGCATATTACTTCAAGTGGGGCATCTATACCGGGATCGCGGGGATAGTGAAGACAGATTGGAATTCTTTTATGTTTTCTGTTCCGCTGGTCATCATTGTGTCATCTCTGTTGTTTTTCTTTATGGCAGCGGGTTTTATAAGGAAAGATATACCGGAATATATGAAGCCGGTGCGGATATATGTCATATTGTATCTGTTAATGCATATTTTTTGGATTAATTTCACATTACGTTATTTAATACCCGTATTCCCGTTCCTCCTGTATTTTCTTATGCTCGGTTTTCTGAAACCGGGCAGGAGGTTTTCCCGGATAGCCTGTCTGTTACTCATGGCGTTCTATATTCATACATCAGTAATAATTATATCGGAGGCATCGCGTTCCGGCGAGGGGTCCCCAAAAAGGACGCTTCAGACATATGAATGGATAAAACAGAATATCCCGGAAAAAGCCGTATGCTACAGCAATTTTTCCGAGAGGCTGTTTCTTATGACCGGAAGAAGAGCACATATCATGGAACCCGGGACAAGAGACGAACTCTACCAAAAGCTTCTTACGGGAAATATCGATTATGTAGTACTGTTCACGAGCAGGTTCCTGCAGAAAACCTCAGGGTATTCTCCTCAAATGATAAAACACAGGCGTATAGGTTTCTATATGAATGACATATCAAGATACAGGCAGGTCTATGAGGATACTGATGAAAAAACAGGTGTCTGGCAGGTATTGAAAAGTACGTCGTTCCTGCCGGCATCAAAACTGGCGCATCAGGGAATGAACTGCTATTCGGCCGGGAAACCGCAGGAGGCCGCGGAAGCTCTTAAGAAGGCACTGGAAATCCACACCGATTATCCTTCAGTTTCAGTGAATCTGGCACTGCTCCTCATTGAAAAGGGGGACTATTCCGGCGCAAAAGATGTCATTGACAGGGCTATAACACTATATAAGAACAGTCCGCCGTTATTTTCGATACGTGCGCGTCTTGAAGAATTTCAGGGGAAAGACAAAGATGCCCGTTATGACCGCCTCAGAGCAGACAGGTTGAATGAGTACCTCGGGAACCGGAATGACCCTGATAATCAGGATAAACAGTGATTTGACAATATGCTGTTTATGTATTAGAATTTTAATGCAGTATGACTGTAAAGGAGGTGATAAAAGTGAGAATGAAAAAAGAAAAAGGTTTCACTCTTATCGAGTTGATGATCGTTGTAGCAATAATTGGTATCTTAGCGGCTGTAGCAATTCCAAAATTCGCCGATCTCATCGATAAGGCAAAGGAAGCCAAAACAAAAGGAAATCTCAGTGCAATCAGAAGTGCTGTTTCGATTTACTACGGTTCCGAAGAAGGGACAGCGCCGAATGCTCTTTCCGGTCTCGTATCCGATTACATGTCACGACTCCCCGGAGGAGAAGTACCTTATTGTGACCAAGCTACCGGCGGAAGCGACACAAACTGGACATGGGCAGACAACGCCACAGATAATGACGCGGATTATGACAGCGCCGGAACAGGAAGCGGCAACGGAGAAGCGACCGACGGCTGGTCGTACGATTCGGGCGAACCTGAAGTATGGGTAGAGCTTGATTCGGACTACACCGACACAAAAGGAAACGCCATATACGAGTGGTAACCTGATACTGACACAGAGTTAAAAGCGGGGAGAAGAAATTTTCCCCGCTTTTTTTATGTATATGCAGCAGGATTACAGGATATACCCGGTTGCTTCTGGAAATAAAAGAGACTAATTGCTATAATCTTAAATATTTCTAATAAATAACCGATGTCAATATATAAAAAATCAAGAGAGAAATGGGGGTTCACGCTTATCGAACTGATGATAGTCGTTGCTATTATCGGTATACTGGCTGCTGTTTCAATACCAAAATTCGCTGACATGTTCGACAGAGCAAGAGAAGCAAGGACAAAGGGGAATCTTGGAGCAATACGGAGCGCGATGTATATGTATTACGGATCCAGTACGGAAGGGCTCAGAGCGCCAAAAGACCTTACCGGGCTTGTTTCCGGTAACTGCATGACAAGAATACCTTCCGGCGTTATCCCGTTCGTAGATACTGATAATAACGGAGATAAAGATGAAACTTATTCATGGGGGATCAATAATCCCGGCGTACCGGCAGTCTATGATGATGCAGGCACTACGGATAAATCCGCTGCCGGCTGGGCATACGATTCTGATGAAACGGAGATATGGGTAGAGCTGGATTCGGGGTCGTTTGATCTCTCGGGAAGAGCAATATATCTATGGTGACAATAATAACAGTTTATCTTAAAGACATACCAGGATGAAAAATAAAACCATTATTTACCTGCTTATAGCTGCCAATATCCTTGTATATGTGACTGTCGGGTTGTTATTAGGGGTAAATATCGATTCTTTTGGAAAGGTCTTTTTCCCGAAAGAAAGCAGGCTGAACGACATCAGGGACATTCTTCGTCTCGATCCCGGAAAACACAGGATCGTTCCTGATGTCAGGGTACTGATATCCGAAAAAATATCTGAAAAAGTTGTAAGGAAGAAGATAATCTTCAGGCTTGAAAAAGATCTAAGGGCTAGAGATGCCATCAGTAAACAGCCTGAAATTGCAGAAACTAGGGGTTTTATCTTTCATCCTCCGGATATTTTCAGGAAATACCCGGCAGTCCTGGTATTTCACGGACACGGGGAGGGTGTGGAGAATACTTCTATAACTAAAGATGCGTATGATCTTTGTAAGGAACTTGCGGAAAACGGTTTTGTCTCTTTTACATTCAGCCTGAAAGACATAGAGAAGAGCATGGGTTATGATGACCACAGGAAAGCATCACGTACGCAGATAGTGAAAGGCTGTCCTATATTAAGCGTCTATATTTATGCCGGGATAAGAGCGCTTGATTACCTGACATATGCGGATTTTGCCGACAGGGACCGTCTTGGTGTAGCCGGGGAGAGTATGGGCGGACATGCGGCTGTCTACCTGGCAGCGCTTGATAACAGGGTTAAGAGTGTCGTCAACGCCGCTTATTTCAGGTCATACTCAGAACTTCCTGCTGATCCCGAGATATGCACATGCAATTATCTGCCCGGCATGGCAGAGAAATATGATTTTCCGGTCATAGCCTCGCTCATTTCGCCAAGACCCGCGGCATATTGTATAGGAGAGAATGATATGAATACATCGCTGGAAACTGCCGAACGGCTGCTCGAGACGATAGTACTGCCCGAATACCAAAAGCGTTCCAAGAAGGATAACCTTGTGATGTTTAAGCATACCGGCGGTCACAACATGCCTGTCGGGTATGCCGTGCAAAGGTTTAAGAAGACACTTTATCGAGATGTTCGTTGAGATCTATTTTCTTTTAATGACATTTGTTTTAGGGCTCATACTTGGGAGTTTCGCCAATGTGTGCATATTGCGTATTCCGAAAGAAGCCTCCATAATCACTCCCGGTTCTCATTGTCCTCTCTGTATGAAAAGTCTGCGATGGTATCATAATATTCCTCTTTTGAGCTATATATTCCTCGGCGGCAAATGCGCATACTGCCGGTCGCCTATAAGTATAAGGTATCCTCTTGTAGAACTAGTAACAGGATTACTGACACTTTCCTGGTTTATCAGTTTCGGATTCACCTCATTATCTTTTATCCTTGTGCCGTTCGGACTCCTGATAATAATAATGTCCGGCATAGATTTCGAACACTACATACTTCCGCAGGAACTTACTTATACCCTGATGGCGGCCGGGCTTCTCTCTTCTTTTTTTAATCCGTACATGGAAAACCTTTTCAGTGATAAACTGATAGGCAGATTTTTCTATTCTTCGGTATGCCTGGCGTCTGGCGGAGGGATAATATTTATCATACGATTACTTGGAACACTGGCTTTCAAAAAAGAAGCCATGGGTATAGGAGACATCAAGCTGATGATGGGTATAGGCGCTTATGCCGGCCTTAAGGGTATTTTCTGGACCATATTCATCGGAAGCCTGCTGGGCAGTATCGCCGGCCTGTTCATGATAATAAAAGGCCGGAAGGAAAAGTTAGGATATATACCTTTCGGGCCTTTCCTGAGCGGGGGGGCGGTAATCTATATGCATCTGGGCAGAATACTTGACAGGTTCATCTCATTATGATGTACATGAACCTTCCTGTTTTTCTATATAGCGCGCGGCCCATTCCATACCCAGGCAGAAACCTGCCAGACCGAAAGCCATAAGCGGCGCCGCAGTTGCGCCAAACCTGATATCTACAGAACTCCTTCCGGCTACTCTTGTCGAGAGTATAAACGAATAGGGCAGTATATACAGAGCTCCCCAGAAAAAAAGTTGCCGTCCTTTACTGCTGGCAAGAAGCACCGGTAATCCGATCCATACGGGATATATGAGGAAAACAAGATCTACCGGAGTGGACAAAAGGTGTTTTGAAGCTTTTGTCAGTACTTCGTAATAGCCAAGTATGATCCTCTTCACTATCACAGGAATACTGTGCATTCCGAAAATATAACTGAAAAGGTTCATATTAGTATCCTCATAGGGCCTTAAGAGGCTTTCTTCTTCTGTGATGGTTTTAAGTACTACCGCTTTTTCATGTTGTGCGTAGAACCTGGCATGCCTGTTGATTACGTAAAAGAAGGAGCCTTTGTCTTTATAGCAGTTAAAATAAAAAGGGCCGGCAATTGTAGCTGTAACGGTAAGAAAGAGCAGAAGATGCCTGTATGCTGACCGGTGTCCATCTCTTTTGATGAAGCATATGATTCCGGTTACCGCAATAATAATTGATTCAAATCTGAGAAGAAAAAGCAGACCGGAAAAAATACCCAGTGTAACTGCAGACGAGTAGGAGGTTTTAAGAAAGAAGACCATATGAGTAAAAAAAAGAAGCATGAACAGGTATATTTCAAGCCTGTGTGCCCTGACCGGGCTGTAAAACATGTACGGGATGAATATGTAGAAAACGGTGCCTGCAAAAGCCGGCAGTGGTCCGATATTCCTTTTAATAAACATGTACATTACTATAGCAGAAAGGATCGAGAAGAACAGGGCCGTCAAGCGCATACCGGTTTTGGGATCCGCTGTCAGAGAAGAACTTATTCTGGTTACCAGTATCCAGAGTGGTTCTCTCGGAGAGGCCTCATAGAAGTTGCGCATCTGTACCGAGTAATCAAGGAATCCTCCGGCGTCTCCCGAAAGTCCGGTGCCGGATGAGAGCAGAATAAACTGCAGCTTGATTATTGTAGAAACTGCGAGCAGGATAATAAAGAGTATCAGTAGCGCATTCTTTTTCATCAGTTTTAAAATAGTAAATAGGCGGCTGAAAGTCAATATGAAATCCAAACAGCCGGTTAACTTGATTTTTATTATTCAAATAAATTATAATCCTAATCGTTCCCGAAGTCAGTTCATACATAAGGGATCAGCTGTTGCAGATGCAACTGATATTGCGGGTGATTACCGGCAAAAATGAGGCAAAAAATGCGGAATATAAGACAACTTTTAATGATCGTTCTGCTTCTGTTGACAGTCCTTTCTGTGGATATTGTCATATCTGCCGAACAGTGTGTTTCAATAGATATCATAGTCGACGGGAAAAACTCGTGCAAGAAAGACCTTGTCCTGATAAAAAATATGGGCTACTTGAAAGCCAGAGATATTTCCGATATATTCGGTGCTTCACTTGAATATAGGAAATCCGAAAATCAGATCATTTATACATGGAACACTATTGACCCGGATAACAGGGATGCGGGGAAGGTGGTCTTTACAATCGGCAGCGAATATGTAGTGATGGACGGTATAAAAAGAAAAATGAGAAAAAGTCCGCAGATCATAGACGGTCAATCATACATACCGCTTGAAGCGGTTATAACGAGGGCTTTTGAAAGTGCGGTTGGTGTACAGATAAAATGGGATTTCCAGAAGAAGAGTCTCTGGCTGGCATATAAAGGCAACATAGCAGGTATACGGAAATACTGTTACGATAATTATACCAGGTTTGTAGTAGAATTGACTGAAGACCTTGATTACAGTCTTAAAAGGGAAGAAAGCTCCATCGATCTTTTTATTAAAAAAGGGAAACTGTCTTTTCCTGAGACCGCTGCGGTATCGGGTATGGGGGCAATTAAAAAAATAGAAGTGTACGAAGGCGCTCAAGGGCTCAGGCTGATACTCCATACAGAAGAAAACGCCGCGGGGCATAAGGTAAAAAAACTTCCCGGCCCGCCCAGGATAGTACTTGATATTGAGCATCTTGAAACTGAGGTTAGAGAACCTCCGGAACCTGTAGATAAACTGCCTCCGGTTCCGGCAGGACCGGCAAAGAGGGACAAGGCTAATATCAGAGATATAAACCTTGTGGTGATAGATCCCGGGCATGGCGGAAAGGATCCCGGCGCGATCGGGCCGAGAGGCACACGGGAAAAAGACATCACGTTGAGTATTGCCAACAAACTTGCTAAGATGATAAGGCAAAAACTTAAGATAAGAGTTGTGCTTACAAGGACCCATGATACATTCGTGCCGCTTGCCAAAAGGACAGAGATCGCTAATGCACAGGATGCCGATATCTTTATCTCTATTCATACGAATGCCGCTCTCAATCCTAAAAGCGGCGGATTTGAAGTGTATTTTCTGGCAAGTGAGACATCCGACATAGAGGCGCAAGCCGTAGCTAACATGGAGAATTCCGTTCTTGCAATGGAAGAGAACAGTGAGGAGATGAGCAGGGTCTCAAAAATATTGTGGTCACTTACAATGAATCAGTTCATGAACGAGTCCAGTGAACTCTCAAGTTTTATAAACAGAAACGTAGTAAAGCAGACAGAGCTGGAGGGGCGCGGGGTAAAACAGGCGGGATTCTATGTTATGAGGGGTGCCCGCATGCCGGCGGTTCTTATAGAAACGGCTTTTATTTCCAATAAGAACGAAGAAAGAATGCTATGCAGGGACAATTTCCAGGATAAGATAGCCTATGCAGTTTGTGATGCTGTTGCTGATTATAAGGAATGGGTAAGGAGAAAATAATGACAGACGACAAAAGACCTGTAGGAATATTCGATTCGGGTGTAGGCGGGCTCACTGTACTCCAGGCAGTGGCTGAAAGGCTCCCGAATGAAAATATAATATATTTCGGCGATACGGCTCATCTGCCATACGGAAACAAATCCCCTGAAGCGATAATAAAATACTCTCTGGCGGCGTATAAACTTTTAAAAGAGATGGATATAAAGATCATGGTTGTAGCATGCAATACGGCTTCTGTATATGCGATTGAGGCTCTGAAAGAAACCGGAGACATCCCTGTCGTGGGAGTCGTTGAATCAGGCGTAGAAGCAGCAATAAGTATTGCAGTAGAATCGGTGGGAATAATAGGTACATACGGTACAGTAAACAGCAGATCATACGAAGACAAGATAAAACAGAAAAACGCGGACTTGAAAATATTTTCCAGGGCATGTCCGCTTTTCGTGCCTCTTGTAGAAGAAGGATGGCTTCAACATCCTGTAACACAGAATGTTGCCGAGATATATCTCAGTGAATTCAGGAATAAGATCGATTCTTTAATACTCGCCTGTACGCATTATCCTTTGTTAAAAGAGATAATTGCCGATACGCTCGGTGAAGAAGTAAGGATAATAGATTCTGCTACAGAAGTTGCAATGACTGTAGAGAAAAAAATGACAGAAATGGACATAATTAACAGGACCGAAGATGTACGTTCCATGAATTTCTTTGTCAGTGACGGTCCTCTGAACTTTATCAGGACAGGAAAGATATTCCTTGGATATCCGATAGAAAACGTAGCTGTAATATAGTACCATGTAACAATACGGGAGGAGCGCATATGCAATTTTTTGAATACGGTATATCAACCAAAAAAAAATCGGAGATGATCGATATTACGGGGATAGTCAATGAATCAGTTGCCGGGGCAGGGATTGCAGAAGGTTCATGTGTTGTATTTATACCGCATACTACTGCAGGGGTGACAATAAACGAAAATGCGGATCCTGATGTCATCAGGGATATACTCATGCTGCTTGATGAGTCGGTTCCGTGGCAGCACAGGGCATACAGGCATTCCGAAGGTAATTCCGCTGCGCATATTAAATCTTCGTTCATGGGTTCATCAATAGATCTGATGGTCAGAGACGGCAGGGTGCGGTTGGGAACGTGGCAGTCGGTTTTCTTCTGTGAATTCGATGGCCCGAGGTCGAGAAAGGTATGGATAAAAGTCAGTTAGGGAAAAGATAACCGGAGACAAAAACAGTGAAAAAAATACTTATAACAAATGATGACGGTATCAGCGCACCGGCACTTGATATGCTGAGAAAATCATTGTGCTGCTACGGTGAAGTTACGGTTGTAGCGCCGTCTGCTCCCAGGAACGCTTCAGGCAATTCCATAACGCTTCATAAACCGGTAAGGGTAATCAGGCTTGATGACGGTAAGTATTCAGTTACAGGCACAACAGCCGATTGTGTGAGGATAGGTGTTCTTACGATATTGAACGGGTCGGTCGACCTGGTAGTGTCAGGCATAAATCAAGGCGCCAACCTGGGCGATGATGTAAACTATTCCGGTACAGTAGCCGGTGCCAGGGAAGGCGCGCTGCTGGGTATCCCGTCGTTTGCAGCTTCACTTGTAACAGGACACAGTATGAATTTCAGGCAGGCTGCGCATATAACGGCTGAAGTAGCCGAGAAAATATTGGAAAACGGTTTACCTGAAAGGAAACTGCTTAACCTGAACATACCCGATATTAAAGACGGTGCTGTGAAAGGCATTATGGTTACACGTTTAGGTATCAGGATATATGACAACCGCGTCACAAAGAGGATCGATCCCAAGGGAGAAGATTATTACTGGATCGTAGGCGAGACTCTTAACTGTAAAATGGAAAAAGGCACTGATTTCGAAGCCATATCAAAAAATTACGCTTCTCTAACTCCGCTGTCACTCGATTATACCGACCGAAAACTTGTGGAAGACCTGAAAAGTTGGACTTCAGACTGATATCAGATTTTACTGACAGCGGTGACCAGGCCCAGGCTGTAAAAAACATATCCGGGAATCTTAAAGCAGGCATATCCGATCAGGTGCTGCTTGGAGTCACCGGCTCAGGAAAAACATATACAATGGCAAGGGTTATAGAGGAGACCCAACTGCCCACGCTCGTAATAACACATAATAAAACCCTTTCGGCGCAGCTATACAGTGAATTTAAATCGTTTTTTCCCGAAAACGCGGTAGAGTATTTTGTCAGTTATTATGATTATTACCAACCGGAAGCTTATATACCCCATTCTGATACGTATATAGAAAAAGACGCGAAGATAAACCAGAGGATCGAAAGGCTGAGACTGAAAGCTACTTCTTCGCTTTTAAGCCGGCCGGACGTTATAATAGTGGCTTCGGTATCATGCATATACGGACTGGGGAGTCCTGTAGAATGGAAAGAGATGCTGGTCAGCCTGAAAAAAGGCGGAGTCTATGACCGTTCAAAACTGATTACAGACCTGGCGTCTATCCAGTATGCCAGGAATGATATCGATTTTTCGAACGGCACTTTCAGGGTGAGGGGCCCGGTAATAGATGTATTCCCTGCTTATCTTAATGATGAAGCTGTGAGAGTACGGCTGGACGGTGATGTTGTAAGCTCAATAAGTTCCATACATCCTCTTACCGGGAAAACCATCAGTGAATACCAGGCTTTTACACTATACCCGGCAACCCATTTTGTAACCAGGCCCGAAGGTATTGAAGACAAACTTAACCTTATCTTAAATGATCTGGAAGAACGGCTTAAAGAACTGAACAGGCAAAAAAAATACCTTGAAGCTCAGAGGTTGAAAATGAGGACTGAGTATGATATCGAGATGCTCCGGGAAGCTGGTTACTGCAACGGCATAGAGAACTACTCGAGATATTTTTCGGGAAGGAACCCCGGTGAACCGCCATACTGCCTATTGAATTATTTTCAGGAAAATTTCCTGACAATACTGGATGAATCTCACGTAACCCTGCCTCAGTTAAAGGGTATGCATGCAGGCGACAGGTCAAGAAAAGAGACGCTCGTTGAACACGGGTTCAGGTTACCGTCTGCACTGGATAACAGGCCTCTTATGTTTGAGGAATTCGAAAAGATTACGAGTATGAGGGTTCATGTATCGGCGACACCGGGCCCTTATGAAAAAGAGAGGTCAGGGAACAGGATCATTGAACTCATCAACAGGCCTACGGGCCTGGTCGATCCCGAAGTCGATATACGGCCTGCACGAGGCCAGGTGGACGACCTTGTAGTCGAGATAAAAAAGAGAGCAGAGAAAAAGCAGCGTGTTCTTGTGACCACAATAACTAAAAAAATGGCTGAAGACCTTGCAGAGTATCTTAGAACAGAAATGGTAAGAGTAAGGTACCTTCATTCAGAGATAGATACTATAGAAAGGATAAATATCCTGAAAGAACTGAGGAAAGGTGATTTTGACTGTCTTGTCGGAGTGAACCTCTTAAGGGAAGGGCTCGATCTTCCCGAAGTAGCACTGGTAGCAGTGCTGGATGCGGATAAGGAAGGTTTCCTGCGCAGCGAAACATCTCTCATCCAGGTGTGCGGCCGGGCGTCAAGGAATATCGACGGAAAAGTGATAATGTATGCTGAGAATATCACGGGTTCGATGAAACGGGCGATCTCCGAGATGGACCGCCGCAGGAAGATGCAGCTTGATTATAACTCTGCACACGGTATTACACCGAAATCCGTGATAAAAGCAGTTGCCGAGGAAAAAGAATTCGAATATGAAATCAAAAAGAAGTCGGCGGCGTTTATAGCCGGAGGCGAATGGTATAAGGTTGACGGGGATACCGATAAAAATATAATAGTAGAACTGGGAAAAGAGATGAAAGACGCTGCCCGGCTGTTGAATTTCGAGCTTGCTGCGGCAATCAGAGACAGGATATATGAGATAAAAAGAATGAAAAAGGAAAAGAGCAGTTCAGCGGGATGAATATGGGAATAAACAGGGATAACCTTATAAAGACAGTGCGTACAGCACTTGATGAAGATATGCCTTCAGGTGACATAACATCAGAAGGTATCAGCTTCAGATCCTTAAATGCCGCAGGGACCATTACGGCAAAACAGGATTGCATATTATGCGGTATAACTGTTGCTGAAACTGTATTCAAAGAAGTATCGGAAGATATCTCTGTGGAAATAATAAAGAATGACGGTGCCAGTGTAATCTCCGGTGATACCGTGATGATCATCACTGGAGTTCCCATGAAACTTCTTGAAGCTGAGAGGACTGCACTCAATTTCCTGTCTCATCTGTCGGGAATTGCGACTCTCACGGCCAAGTTTGTAAATATTGTCAAAGAGGTCAACAATGGCTGCAAAGTGCTTGATACGAGAAAGACGGTACCTGGACTGAGGATGCTTGAGAAATATGCCGTGAGAACCGGAAACGGCATGAACCACAGGATGAACCTCTCAGATTACGTGCTTATTAAAGAGAACCATATAGCGCTGTCTGATGCGGGAATACAGGGAACTGTAGAGAGTATCAGAAAATCCGTTCCGGAAAACACTCCTGTTGAAGTCGAAGTAGAGAACATGAACGAGGTAGAAGAAGCTGTGTCAGCAGGCGCTGATATAATCATGCTGGATAATTTCAGTATAGATGATATTCAGAAAGCAGTAGAGAAGATCAGGGGAACGGGCAGTACTGCCAAAATAGAGGTATCCGGCGGTGTATCGCTGGATACTATAGGCATTATCGCTTCAAAAGGTGTAGACAGGATTTCTGTAGGGTGTCTTACGAATTCAGCCCCGGCAGTCGATTTCAGCATGAGTATGAGAAATGCATAAGAAACTGATCTGTCCGGCAATATTTGGAGAGCGTATAGAGATATACCGCTCGATAGATTCTACTCAGAAAAGAGTACGGGATATTTTTAATGATAATCCTGTTGAATCCATCGTATTTGCCGATCATCAGACTGCCGGAGTAGGCAGAAGAGGAAGAGAATGGGTTTCACCTGAAGGAGGACTATATTTTTCCCTGCTATTGAATCCTGAAGGCAAAAAAGAGATTTTCAGTATGCTGGCGCTGTTGTGGGCATTGAGATCTTTAAAAGAAGAGGGTATGGAAGATATAGGCTGGAAATGGCCGAATGACATAATGTACGATGAACGCAAAGCAGGCGGTATTATAACCGAGCTTCTGCCTGGAGGATGGATAGCGCTCGGTATAGGTATAAACGCGGGCCTGAACGAAAACCAGTTTCCCGGATCACTGGATGATACGGTATCAGTAATAGATATTGACAGGAAGAATTTTGTAGACAGGTTTTTACGGTATATCGATGGATATAAAGGAAAAGACGGCCTTTCTGAAAATGATATCGGATTTCTGGACCCCCTTCACATATTAAAAGATAGTCTGATAAGAGCAGGTGATGATGAGGGTATGGTATCGGGTATAGCTCCGGACGGGAGTCTTGAGATCGTGACCTCCGGCAGAAAGAAGAATATAACAACCGGACCAGTATTTAAAGTAGATAATAAAGATTTCACTGATATTAATATAATAGCAATAGATATAGGTAATACATCAACAAGGGTAGGTTATATTGAAAACGGGGATATAACAGCCTCTGATATACCTACAAAACCTGTGGAAGATTTCCCTCAAAGGCTGATATCCGGGATACGGGATAAGTACGGGGACATAATAGGAAAGATTGACGGCATAGCGGTCTCCTGTGTAGTAAGTTTGCTGGAGACAAAAGTGCTCGAACGATTGAAAAAGGAACTCCATCCTTATGTAGTGAATGTCACATGTGAACTGAGTACAGGCTTGACCTTGAAAGTAAAGGAACCTGCCCAGTTAGGAGCAGACAGGATATGTAATGCTGTAGCAGTTAACAGGCTGTACGGCGGTGATACGGTATTGGTTGATCTGGGTACTGCTAATACTTACGATGTGGTTTCCCGTACCGGAGAATACATCGGTGGCGTTATAGCACCCGGAATAGACTCTATGAAAGAAGCTTTGGTAAGGAGAGCCGATAAGCTCAAAGATCATGAGTTCACTATGCCGGATACTTCTATAGGCGATGAGACTGTGATCAGTCAGAACATAGGCCTGTTTCATACACTGAACGGACAGATAAAAAGTATTATAAATGCTATTAAAAGGGACTGGCAGCGGGAATTCAGGATAATCTTCACCGGCGGCGGCATAAGTATGGTTGATAAGGAAATACTCGCAAATTACACGACAGACAGAGATATAACCATAAAGGGTCTGGCCGTAATTTTTAAACTTCAAAATAAACTTCAAAATAAACTTGACAAAAAATAAATAATATATATACTTATCAAATCCTGTTAATCTGATGCGGAAAATTAGCAGGAAAAAGGCAGGGGAATAATAGAAAAAAGGCAGAAAGGAGAACGATAATGAAAATCAGACCATTAGGTGACAGGATTTTAGTTAAACCTCTTGAGAAAGAGGATGAAAAGATCGGGAGTATAATAGTTCCTGAAACAGCTAAAGAGAAGCCGCAGGAGGGAAAAGTGGAAGCTGTGGGTCCGGGAAAACTGAATGATACCGGCCAGAATATACCGATGAACCTGAAGGCAGGAGATACTGTGTTATACGGAAAATATTCCGGTACCGAAGTAAAGATCGATGGAGTTGAATACCTCATAATGCATGAAGATGATGTATTCGGGGTAGTAGGTTAAAATAAAAAACTAAGAAGGAGGCATAAAGATGGCAAAACAATTAAAGTTTTTGGATGATGCATCGCATGCGTTATTAAACGGTGTCCACAAGATGGCGAATGCTGTGCAGATAACTCTGGGCCCGAAAGGTAGCCAGGTGATAATAGATAAGAGTTACGGATCACCGATCATATCTTCGGATGGGGTGAGTATAGCAAAAGAAATAGAACTTGAAGACAAGTTCGAGAACATGGGTGCGCAGCTGTTGAAAGAAGTAGCGTCAAAGACAAATGACGTAGCCGGAGACGGTACTACGACCGCTATAGTGCTCGGACGCGCCATGATACAGCAGGGTTTCAGGAACATAACTGCCGGTGCGAATTCCCGCCATATAAAAACTGGAATAGACAAGGCAGTTAAAAAAGTAGTAGAACATATCCGTGCGTCTGCTAAACAGATAGGCAACCGGGACGAGATCGCGCAGATTGCTTCCATAGCAGCTGCTGACAAGGAGATAGGTGTTCTCATAGCGGATGCAATGGAAAAAGTCGGTAAGGATGGAGTGATTTCGGTAATTGAAGGTAAAGGCGCCGAAACAACTCTGGAAGTCGTAGAAGGAATGCAGTTCGACAGAGGTTATCTTTCACCGTATTTCGTAACGGATGCCGAGCGCATGGAAACGGTTCTGGAAGATCCTTACATAATAATCACTGACAAGAAACTCTCAAATATGCAGGAAATACTCCCGCTTCTTGAAAAAATTGCGCAGTCCGGCAAACCTTTCCTGATCATCGCTGAGGATGTCGAAGGCGAAGCCCTTGCAACACTTGTGGTAAACAAGATAAGGGGTACTCTTAAATGCGCAGCTGTAAAAGCTCCGGGATTCGGTGACAGGCGCAAAGAGATGCTCAAAGATATTGCCACCCTTACAAAGGGGCAGGTCATCTCTGAAGAACTGGGCGTAAAACTGGATAAATCCGATGTGAATATGCTCGGTATGGCTAAAAGGATAACCATAGACAAAGAAAACACTACAATAATCGGCGGCGCCGGAGACAAAAAAGAAATCCAGGCGCGTGTCAAACAGATAAGGACACAGATAGAAGAAACTGATTCCGACTACGACCGGGAGAAACTTGAAGAAAGACTTGCTAAGCTGGTGGGTGGAGTCGCGGAGATAAAAGTCGGTGCGGCTACAGAGACCGAGATGAAATCAAGAAAGTTCAAGGTAGAAGACGCAGTCAACGCGACCAGGGCGGCTGTCGAAGAAGGCATAGTTGCCGGCGGCGGAGTGGCTTTTCTTTCTGCTATAAGCGCGCTTGATGGGCTTGTCGGAGATGATGCCGATGAAGAAGTCGGTATTAAGATAGTGCGTTGGGTACTTGAAGCTCCGGTCAGGCAGATAGCGGAGAACGCCGGTGCGGAACCGTCTATAGTAGTCAATCAGATCAAGATGTCCCCAAAGGGTACGGGATATGATGCCGAAAAAGGCGATTTTACCGATATGGTAAAGAGAGGGATAATCGATCCGGCCAAAGTGACGAGGTCTGCGATCGAGAACGCCGCTTCAGTGGCGTCGATCATGCTCACGACCGAATGCTTGATAACAGATAAACCCCAGGAAAAGGGTGACATGTCTATGATGCCGCATGGCGGAATGGGCGGAATGGGCGGAATGGGCGGAATGATGTAATCGAAAGAAATACAGGCCCCTTCACGGATCCATGATTTGTGAAGGGGCTTTTTTTATTGATTTGACATTTAAAAAAATATAGGTTAAAAGGACATATTATGAAAGCTGTAATAAGTGTTTATAATAAGGATGGCATAGTTGAATTTGCGGGAGAGTTAAAAAAACTCGGGTGGGATATAATATCAACGGGAGGCACATACAAAGCGATAAAAAATGCCGGGATCGATGTAGAAAAAGTATCGGATTTTACCGGCAGCAGCGAGATACTGGGCGGAAGGGTCAAGACGCTCCATCCTGCGATCTTTGCGGGTATACTTGCAAGAGATGATCAGTCCGGGGAACTTGAAGAAGCCGGAATGAAAAGGATAGATCTTGTATGCTGCAATCTGTATCCGTTCGAAGAAGCCGTAGAAAAATACTCTGATGAATCCCTTATACTGGAAAATATAGATATAGGCGGAGTTACTCTGCTTAGAGCAGCTGCAAAGAATTACAGGAGCGTTATATGTATAACGGATCCTGATGATTACCCCTCACTCATAAAGAAACTGAAAACAGGCGGTATTGATGAGAAAGACAGGAAACTTTATGGGCTGAAAGCATTTAAGACAACAGCCCGCTATGATAGTGCCATAAGAGATTATTTCGCCGGTAAAAGCGGTATAGGGGATCTCAATATATCCCTGCCTATGACCATTGAACTAAGGTACGGGGAGAATTCCCATCAGAAAGCCGAGTTGTACGGGGAAGTGCCTTTCAGAATGATACAGGGAGAAAAAGAGCTGAGTTTCAACAATATACAGGATTCGAATGCAGCGATGAAAATAGTGAAAGATTTTGAAGAACCGGCGGTGGTAATAATAAAACACGCCGTACCATGCGGCGCTGCTGTCTCAAAAGACATAGTGACTGCGTATAAAAAAGCACTCGAGTCGGATCCGATGAGCGCCTTCGGCGGGATAGTCGGGTTGAACCGTAAGCTTGAAAAGGACCTTGCCGAAGAACTCACTAAAAATTTTTATGAAGTGATAATAGCTCCGGGATTTTCCGGGGAAAGTCTTGAAGTACTTAAAGCCAAACCGAATCTGCGTGTTGTGGAATACGCCGATTCTGATGATGAGAGGGATATAAGAAATGTCAGCGGCGGACTGCTCGTCCAGGATCCGGATACCTTCACTGGTGAAGACTGGAAAGTAGTAACCAGTCAGTCTCCTGATGGATCCCGGATGGATGAGCTCAAGTTTGCCTGGAAGCTCGCGCGGTATCTTAAATCAAATGCTATAGTGATCGCAAAAGAAAAACAGACATACGGGCTTGGATCAGGTGAAACATCCAGGGTAGGAGCCGTTAAAGTCGCTGTTTCAAAAATAGAAGAGTTTTTTCCCGGTAGCGCTCAGGATCTTGTCATGGCGTCTGACGCTTTTTTTCCGTTTCCGGATGCTGTTGAAGAAGCTGCCAGAGCCGGTGTGTGTGCCATAGTTCAGCCGGGAGGCTCAAAAAACGACGATAAGGTAATAGAGAAAGCGGATGAACTCGGTATAATAATGGTGTTTACCGGAAGAAGGCATTTTTTGCACTGATAAAAAAAGGGAGAAGAACTATGATAAAAAAACGTTTATTTACACCCGGTCCGACTGAAGTACCCCATGCGGTGCTCCTGGAAATGGCAAGACCCACGATACATCACCGTAAAAGTGAGTTCGCGGAGATATTTAAAGAAGTGATAGCAAATCTCAACAGGATATTCCTCTCAACAGGAGAGATATTCGTGTTGTCAGCTTCCGGTACCGGCGCGATGGAAGCGGCAGTGCAGAATTTTACCTGTGAGGGTGATCGTGCTCTTACCATTGATTCAGGGAAATTCGGTGAACGCTGGACATCGTTATGTAAAAAAGCCGGTGTGGAAGCCGAAGTCCTCAGCTATGAATGGGGAAAAGCCGCGTTACCTTCTGATATCGAAAAGAAACTGGCGGCCGACAGCAGTATTAAAGCCGTATTCACAACGCTTGTCGAGACTTCGACCGGAACGCTGCATCCAATAGAAGAAATAGCAAAAGTTGTCTCAAAAACCGATGCAGTACTTGTGGTCGATGCGGTGAGCGCCCTCGGGAGCGACAGGATAAAAGTAGACCAGTGGGGCGTGGATGTGGTCGTTTCAGGTTCGCAGAAAGCGCTGATGACACCTCCGGGAATTGCTCTTATGTGTGTTAATAAAAAGGCTAGATCAGTATATGAAAAAAATACCAGGAATACGTATTACTGGAACTTGAAATCTGCAAGTAAATCCCTTTCAAAGGGACAGACACCGTATACTCCGGCTGTTAATATGCTTATGGGATTACTTGAAGCCCTGCGTATGATCAACCGGGAAGTAATAGAAAATGTCTGGGCAAGGCACGAACAGCTGGCAGAGGCAGCAAGGGCGGGTATCAAGGCAATGGGCCTCGAGCTTTACTCAGAGAGCCCGGCAAACGGCCTGACAGCGGTGAAGATACCTGATCCTGACAGGATCGGTTCGGCATTCGTGAAACACCTGGAAGAAAGACACGGTATCTATTTCGCAGGCGGCCAGGACCAGGTGAAGGGCAAGATATTCAGGATAGCGCACATGGGTTACTATGACAAGATGGATGTTATTATTGCACTCGCTTCAGTTGAGATGACATTAAAGGAACTGGGCGTAGGTGATGTGCTGGGCAAAGGCGTTAAAGCAGCGATGGAGGTATTCTCTGCCCGGTAATGAAAATAGACTATTTTGCAAAATATACTTCAAATGATAAACATTCCGGATAATAGAGGGAGATGTTACCAAAGAGAACCTTAACATTTTATAAGGCACGCTACCGCTTTCGGATATTTGGCCTGATACAGATCGACAAAGGCTTTAAAAGCTTTTTCTGCTTCTTCTTTTGTCGGTGCAAGATATATGTCATAAATCATCTGCTTGGCATTCTTCTGAACGGATT
>JBDRKX010000082.1:0-11686 GCA_043813605.1 Elusimicrobiota bacterium
TTTTAAGAGGGTATGCGATATCGTTATGTCTATGCTGATCATGGTTGCGCTCGGCCCGTTTCTTTTGTTCCTTATTATTGTGATAAAACTGGATACTCCCGGCCCGATAATCTATTCGCATCTCAGGAAAGGGTACAGGGGTAAATCTTTCAAATTCTATAAATTCAGGTCTATGATAAGAGATGCCGACAATCAATTAGATGAACTGATTGAAAAAAATGAGCGTGGGGGCCCGGTATTCAAGATGAGAAAGGATCCGAGAGTCACTAAAGCCGGATTATTCATACGCAAATATTCGATAGATGAAATACCGCAGTTGTTCAATGTGCTGAAAGGCGACATGTCGCTTGTCGGCCCCAGGCCTCAGGTGTTGTGGGAAGCGAAAGTCTACGATGAAGAAGCAAAAAGGCGGCTGAATATTCTGCCCGGTGTTACCGGGTTATGGCAGGTGTCGGGCAGGTCGGACCTGTCTTATAAGCAGATGATAGAGCTTGACTTGTATTACCTGGAAAACTGGACTCCCGGGCTGGATATGAAGATACTTTCCAAAACGCTGCCGGTGGTTCTCATGAAAAAAGGCGCTTATTGAACCACATCCGGGTTAAGAGAAGTGTAAGATGCTGAAAAAAACGATAAATTTCGGTACTGACGGCTGGCGCGGGGTGATAGGCGAGGATTTTACTTTTGAAAATCTCGGGCGGCTCGCAGGCCGTATAATCGCATATATGGCTGATAAAGGTAAAAAGGTCTGTATAGGTTATGATAACAGGTTCCTTTCTCCCGAATACGCGGATTTTTTCGCGGCGGCGCTTGAAAAATCCGGACTGGAAGTGGATCTTTCCGGTCAGGCGGTAACAACTCCGTGCGTTTCGCACAGGACCAACCGGAAAGGATACGATCTTGGTATAATGATCACGGCATCACATAATCCTCCGCATTATAACGGTATTAAATTCAAGGAATCCTACGGGGGGTCCGCCAGTACCGAAGTGGTTAATGACATAATCAGGGACCTGGATAAGATGAATTACGAGGGAGAGACCACTGAACTGGCCTTTCAGGGGAATCCTGCCGACTGGGGACCGGAATATGAAGATGAGTTCATAAAAATACTGCCTGCCGGAGACCTGAAAGTGGTCTGTGATTTCATGCACGGGACCGGCTATCCCTCCTTTGAAAATATACTTAAAAAGAAAGGCTATGATATAGTCTCACTGAGACAGGGAAGGGATCCGCTTTTCGGAGGGATCAATCCGGAACCTAAACCGGCGGCACTCGGTGAACTGGCGCGGACGGTCAAAGAAACAAATGCGGATATAGGATTCGCTTTTGACGGTGACGGAGACAGGATAGCTGCTGTTGATGAGAAAGGGAGGCTTTTGTCTTCACAGGTAATCCTTTCCGTGATAGCATACGATATGCTCGAACAGGGAAAAAAGGGCGCTATAGTCAAGACGGTAGCGGGTACCTATTTGATTGACCGCATGGCAAAAAAGTATAATATAGATTTCAGGGTAGTTCCGATAGGATTCAAGAATATCTGCCCGGAGATACTGAAAGGCGGCGTGCTTGCGGCCGGCGAAGAAAGCGGAGGTATAGGTTTCGGTGATTACCTGCCTGAGCGGGATGCTGTTAACACTGCTGTCAGGATCATTGAAATAATAAGAAGACGCGGCAGGCTTATGGGGGAACTCTGGGATGATGTCAGCAGCGAATTCGGCGGAAGCTGCTATTTAAGGGAAGATTTTGAGATCCCGGCAGGCGGCGGGATCGAAAAGATGCTGGCAAGGATAAAAGACGGCATTAAAAAAGTACGGTTCCCGTATAAAATAACCGATATACTGGAACTTGACGGAATAAGGATAAACATGGAAGAGGAAAGGTGGCTGCTGTTGAGGCCTTCCGGTACCGAACCGGCGCTCAGGCTTTATGCGGAAACCGAGAGTGAAAAGAGCACGAAGAAACTGCTCGAAATAGGAAAGGAGTTAATATAATGGCAGGCAGAACTTACACTTTCACATCGGAATCAGTGACTGAAGGGCATCCGGACAAGGTGTGTGATCAGATATCCGACGGTATTCTGGACGAACTCATAAGGCAGGACCCGAATTCCAGGGTCGCCGTGGAATGCCTTACTACTACCGGTACAGTGCATGTGGCCGGCGAGGTCACAACTAACGGGTATGTGGATATTCAGAAAGTCGTACGGCAGGTATTGAGAGATATCGGCTATACCAATCCGAAATTCGGACTCGATTACGGAGATGCCGGAGTCTGGGTATCCATACATGAACAATCTCCTGACATATCCCAGGGAGTTACAGAAGGTTCCGGTGAATCAACCGAGCAGGGCGCCGGAGACCAGGGGATGATGTTCGGGTATGCGTGTAACGAGACGCCGGAACTGATGCCGCTGCCGATTATGATGGCGCATAAACTTTCGATGAGGCTTGCAGAAGTAAGAAAGAGCGCTGAAATAGCCGATCTGGGCCCTGACGGTAAATCCCAGGTCACGGTTGAGTATGAAGACGGGATCCCTAAAAGGATAAGTGATGTCGTAATAGCGCAGCAGCATCTTGATACTATTGATGAATCTTCTCTGAAACAGGAGATATTGGAAAAAGTCATAAAGCCGGTCTGCGCCGATTATATGGATGATGATACAAATATCCATATAAACGCTACGGGAAAATTTGTTGTAGGCGGTCCCGAGGGTGATACAGGTCTCACGGGCAGAAAGATAATCGTTGATACGTACGGCGGTATGGGCCGTCATGGCGGCGGGGCTTTCTCAGGAAAAGACCCGTCAAAAGTCGACAGGTCCGCGGCTTATGCAGCAAGGTATATCGCTAAAAATGTAGTGGCGGCCGGACTTGCAGACAGGTGTGAAGTCGAGCTCGCATATGCGATAGGCGTAGCAGAACCTACAGGCGTCTTTGTGGACACTTTTTGCACGAACAGTATCCCGGAAGAAAGAATAGTGGAATTGGTGAGGGAAAACTTTCCGTTAAAACCCAAAGATATAATCGAAAAACTTGATTTAAGAAGACCTATATTCAGGAAAACTGCCGCTTACGGGCATTTCGGCAGGCAGGACCCTGATTTTACGTGGGAGAAAACGGATAAGGCCGGTCTTCTCAGGGAAAAAGCGGGAGAATCAAGTAAAGCATAAAAATATTCCGGCGGATACCGGATAATTACAGCGGCTTTTGAAAGAGCCGGGAGATAAATGACAGATAAACTTGGCACAGTAAGAGATGTGATACACAATTACATCTATTTTACTGTCCCGTCGAAAACCGGCGAGATATCGGAAAGGGAATTAATAGATTCCGAATGGGTGCAGCGGCTGAGGCAGATATTTCAGCTGCAGTCAGCCTGGCTCATCTATCCTAATGCGATACATCTCAGGTTTCAGCATTCACTGGGTGTTATGCATCTTGCGGGAGAGATGGCGTATCAGTTTTATCCCTTGTTCAAGGAGGCTTTTCCCGAAGAGAGTATTCCCGAAAGGAATTATGTCGAAGAAGTATTCCGCCTTGCCGGTTTGCTGCATGATATCGGACACGGGCCGTTCGGACATCTTCTCGACGATGTATACACTATACCGAAATACGGCAAGACACATGAAGATATATCCTCGGCTATAATACTGAACGAACTCGCCGACCTGATAATAAGAATACGCAGATCACCGCACGGTACTTTCCATGCTCCCATATCGGCAAAACAGGTTGCCAAATTCATTAAGATGCCGGGTAATTTTAAAAAATTCTCTTTATGGGAACAGGTTTTTTCCAAGATAATGCTCGGCATATATTCGGCGGATGCCATGGATTTCCTTTTAAGGGACCAGTACTTCTGCGGTACGAGCGAATTCGGAAAGATCAATTACCGGAACCTGATAGATAACACGATAATAACGGGCGGCGGCATGACATTGAAAAAGAACGCTCTTCCTGCATTCAGGACTTTCCTCCAGACCAGGTTCAATATGTTCAGGCATGTGTACCTCTATGAGAGAAATGAGCTGTATGACCTTGCATTCGGCAAGCTGCTTCCCGAAGTACTGAAACATATGAGGCTGGGGAATCCCCTGAAGAATCTTTCAAAGTTCAAAAAGATAACAGATTTCGGATTGCATTATATTGTACCTACCTGGAGTAACGAGACCGGAGAGCTTGGGAAAATCGGCCGTGAATGGCGGAATATGCTTTTAAGAAGAGAGATGCCGTATGCCAAGGTAATGGATGAAGAAAATTTTTACCATAATATCGGTGAAACCAGTCATATAATAGACAGGAATATTCTTGAAAAGGAACTCAGGAACAGGTTCAGCGGTTATCCCGGCCTCAAAGTGCTTATCTCAAGGAATGATATAAGGCTCCAGCAGCAGTTCATGCAGTTTGAAAACACTGAAAACTTCCGGAACACGGATAATATAAAGGCTATCAGCTTAATCGATCCCAACAGCGGGGAGTTCTGCGCGGATGAGGGAAATGAGTATATTAAAGATATACCGCTCAAATACGAGGTTATCAGGGTTTATATCCCGGAGCAGTACAGTGAAAAGATCGAAGAAAAAGATACTGTTATTGAACAGGGAGAACTGTTTTCCGGGCAGGATCTTATAGGTGACGAGACGGGAATGCGCGAGGATAAGACAAGTATGTAATAAACAGCAATAAGCCGTAAGTAGTAAGTTATAGGATTACAACGTAAAGCTTGATCAAATGAAGATTGTAAATGATAAATCCGGGGAAAGAGAGGGCATGGTCCGAATTCAGATAGAAGAGCGGGGCATTAAAGACACGAGATTACTGGAAGCTTTCCGCAGTATTCCCAGGCACCAGTTTGTACCGGAAGAATTTAAGAGTGATGCTTATGCCGACCGGCCGCTTCCCATAGGTGAGGGGCAGACAATATCGCAGCCTTTTATTGTAGCCGAGATGAGTATGCTTCTGGACATATCCGAAGGAGACAGAATTCTGGAAATAGGTACGGGTTCCGGATACCAGACAGCCATCCTTGTTTATCTGGGAGCAGAGGTATATACGGTTGAAAGAAAGAAACAGCTCCTTGAAAAGGCCGGTGATCTGCTGGATGATATCGGTCTCAAAGCGACACTTATTGAAGGAGACGGTACCGAAGGGTATCCTGCCGCTGCGCCTTATGACGGTATCATAGTAACAGCTGCCGCTCCTGATGTCCCTGCGCCGCTTCTGGAGCAGCTTGCCGAAGGCGGCAGGCTTGTGATCCCGGTAGGCCTGAGACTGACCCAGGAACTTAAAGTGTTCAGGAAGATTGCCGGAAGGATCACAGAAGAAAGATGCGGGGGCTGCATGTTTGTGCCATTAATAGGGAAATACGGCTGGAGGAGATAACCGTGGCCGCGGCAAAAATCCTTGTAAAAGGCCTTGTCCAGATGGTAGGGTACAGGTACTATACTTCAAGGCATGCCGGTAAACTCGGTGTGAAGGGTTACGTACGCAATCTGCCGTCAGGCGATGTTGAAGTAGTGGCCCAGGCGGATAATGATACTATGGATGTTTTTATAGAGTTGCTTAAGCAGGGACCGCGCTCTGCTGTTGTTGAAGCTGTAAGAATAGATGACGGATTTATTCCGGAAACAGATTTCAAAGATTTCAGTGTAAGATTTTGAACAGGCCTGTTGTATTTATCCTGTTTTTTTTGTTAACATATGGCTGTACATATATCGGGCCGGGTATTTACCATACGGTATTGCAGGGCGAAACGGTATGGGATATATCGACGACATATAACTGTGAGATAGAAGATATAATAAGCGCTAACAGGCTGCTTAATGATCCAAACGAGATAAAGCCGGGTCAGAAGATATATATGTTCCCGGCGCAAGATATGTCAGAAAAGTCCCTAAGAGTTCTTTGAATTTTATGTGGCCTGTAAAAGGAAAGGTAATCCAGAAATTCGGGCAATCCGGCATAAAAAGGCATCTGGGTATCGGAATCCGCGCCGACAGGGGGACACCTGTCGCTGCCGCTGAGTCCGGAAAGATCATATTTGCAAGTGAGAATTTCAGGTCTTACGGAAAAACGATAATAATTGAGCATAATGAATACTATACTACCGTATATGCTCACAACAGTGTCAACCTGGTGAGAGAAGACCATGAAGTAAAAAAAGGAGAGAAAATAGCCGAGGTAGGCGATACCGGCTGGGCGGATTCGCCTTTTCTCTATTTTGAGATCAGGTACAGGGAGAAACCCAGGAATCCGGTATTCATGTTACCGTGATAATAATAGGAGTTAAAACTGCATGACCCCAACACTAGATTCAATAAAACTGTATCTTAAGGAACTCTCCAGGATTTCATTAATATCAGAGGAGGAGATGAAGAAACTCGTTCCCAGGCTTAGGAGAAAGGAGAAGAAGGCCAGGGAACGCATGATAAAAGGGAACTTGAGATTTGTAGTGAGTATTGCTAAAAGATACTATCGTCCCGGTGTGGATCTTTGCGATCTCATTGAAGCCGGCAATATAGGATTGATAGCGGCTGTTAACCGCTATGATCCGGACAGGGGCACCAAATTTTCTACATATGCGCATGACTGGATAAAAGAGTATATCCAGAGAGCGGTACTGAGCCATACTAAACCTATTCATATCCCCATGTACATATATCAGAAATTTCAGAAGATAATAAACGCGTGGGACAGGGTATTCAAGGAAAAGGGAAGGACTGCCACTCCTGAAGAGCTGGCGAAATTTACGGGGTTCCCCCAAAAAGATGTAAAAAAGTATTTATATTACATAAAAATATTCAGTGAAATACCTTCTCTTGATGCGCCCATATCAAAAGGTATCGACGTCCCGCTGAAAGCGACAATAGCTTCAACAGATACACCTTCTGCAGACGATGCTGCGGGAGTGATCGCCGTTCATCAGCAGATAGAGCAGTTACTCGTAAGTATAACTGACAGGGAAAAGGAAGTGATCATGCTGAGGTTCGGTATAGGCGCGACGCATCCGCATACTCTTCATGATGTCGGGGTGAAACTCAATATATCAAGAGAACGTGTCAGGCAGATACAGGATAAAGCGATGAACAAATTAAAAAAAGCATCAGTAAAGATGAAAGGAGAAGACGAACTATGAACTTGATAGAGAC
The DNA here is from genome assembly GCA_043813605.1 of Elusimicrobiota bacterium. Lineage (GTDB taxonomy): Bacteria > CG03 > SLGR01 > SLGR01 > JBDRKX01 > JBDRKX01. The sequence continues at coordinate 7,151 of JBDRKX010000082.1, forward strand.
CATAAGAAACGTTCCTGATTTTCCAAAACAGGGCATCCAGTTTAAGGATATCACCACACTTGTAAAAAAACCGGCGGCGTTTAAAGAAGTCATAGACTGGATGACATCATTATACAAAGGTAAAGGAATAACCAAAGTGGTCGCCGTTGAATCCCGCGGATTTATTTTCGGCGCGCCGCTCGCCATAGCTTTGAACGCCGGTATGGCGCTTGTTAGGAAAAAAGGCAAACTGCCTGCAGAGACTTTGTCCGTCAAATATGAACTTGAATACGGAACGGATGAGCTCGAGATACATACCGATGCAATAGAACCTGAAGAAAATGTAGTGATCGTCGATGATCTGCTGGCTACGGGCGGAACGACACGGGCGACAATCGAGCTTATAAACAAGGTGCCTGCGAAGATCCTGGGTATATGTGTGCTGATAGAACTGGAAGGTCTTAATGGCAGGAGTAAGCTTACGCCATACCATGTCGATTCTCTGATCAAATTCAAAGATGTATAGGAAAATATTTTTCCGATGGTGTATTAAACCCATTTATTGCAATAAAAGATGGAATTCGACGAAAAATATGCCATATTCTACGTCGCAAAAAAGCTCGGCAATACTTACGAGTATTACCTCTCTTTTTTGTTGTGTATCATACAGCATCTTTCTCGTCTCGGTTCTACATCTCTATTACAACAAATGGGTTAAAACAGCCTGCATCGGCTGTATATGAACCCTGTGTCCCTGGAAACAAGAATAGAGGAACTGCTCGCATACCTGCAGGGATCGGGAAGCGCGCTGCTCGCATATTCCGGCGGAACGGATTCAACCCTTCTGCTGTATCTTCTAAAAAGATCCGGTATTCCATCTATAACAGCAGTGACTTCGGTATCTGATATAACACATCAGGATGACATACAGTTTGCCAGAGATATCGTATCGTTATGGAAAGTTAAACACATAGAATATAAGAGCAGTTTTTTTGATAATCCTGAAGCAGTCAGGAATACTCGTGAAAGATGTTATTTCTGCAAACATGTTTTTTTTTCAAAACTTATCGGGATAGCTTCGGAGAACAATATAGAAAAAGTCATAGACGGTACGCACTCGGGAGACACTTTAGATTACCGCCCGGGTTCCCGCGCTGTATCTGAATTAGGAATATGCAGCCCTTTTAAGGATACCGGCTGGGATAAAGATATAATATGCGAGGTCTCAAGACATCTTGAAATACCGGGCAGCGGCCGCATGAGCGAGTCATGCCTGGCAACAAGGGTTCCTTATGGTGTCAGGATAGGCCCCAAAAACCTTATGATGATAAAGGATGCGGAAGAGTTTCTAAAAGGACTTGGTTTTAAAGGGCTGCGAGTGAGGAGTGACGGGGTAACGGCAAGAATAGAGATCGATCAAAGAAATATAAAAGATATTGCTGAAGATGAGATGAGGAAGAAAATCGCAGGTAATTTACGGGCAATGGGCTTCAAGTTCATATCCCTTGATATGGAAGGATTTGAAAGCGGTAAGATGAACAGGCTGCTGAATGACACAGGAAAAGATTAAGAAACTTATCAGGGATATTAAAGAAGGCAGGCTGACTTCAGCGCAGGCTGAAGAAAGGCTGAAGATCCTGCCGTATCAGGATATCGGATTTGCAAAGATCGACCATCACAGGTCAATAAGAAAAGGTTTTCCTGAAGTAGTTTACGGTAAAGGCAAGACGGCCGGCCAGATACTCAGTATAGCCGGCAAGTTATACGATCTGAACGGTATAGCGCTTGTCACAAGGATATCGGCAGAAAAATACGGGAAAATAAAAGATGATCTGCCTTTACACGAATACAATGAACAGGGCCTGCTGCTCAGGCTGGGCCGGAGAAGGCGTATTAAGAAAATCCCTGCGGTACCGGTAGTAACAGCAGGAACAGCTGATATACCGGTAGCTGAAGAAGCGGCCGGAACGCTGGAAGCCATGGGTATCGGCGCGGAACGGATATACGATACGGGCGCTGCCGGGGTTCACCGTATATTACACCAGATGGGTAAGTTCAAAAATAGCAGGGTAATAATAGTGATAGCCGGTATGGACGGTATTTTGCCGACGGTCGTGGGCGGTCTTGTCAGACAGCCGGTTATAGCTGTACCGACATCGACAGGTTATGGCGCCAGTTTCAGCGGAATAGGGCCGCTTTTAACTATGCTGAATTCCTGCGCGCCCGGGGTCGTGACAGTGAATATAGATAACGGATTCGGAGCTGCATACGCGGCGGCCCTGATAAACGGTATATGATAATTATAGATCCGTACCAGGGAGTTTCGGGAGACATGCTGACCGGCGCTCTTATCGATCTCAAGGGGAATGCTGCGGACTTTAAGCGGAAATTCAAAAGACTTTCTATTCCGGGCGTCAAGCTGGATGTGAAGACAGTATGCCGCCACTCGTTATCCGGAACAAAAGCCGGGTTCACTTCAAGCGTTAAAGAGCATCACAGGAAGTTTGCGGATATCAGGCGCCTGGTTAAGCGATCCGGCCTTGATCAAAAAGTAATTGAAAAAGTAATTGATACATATGATCTTATTTTCAAAGCTGAAGCGGCAGTGCATGGCGCCCGGCCGGAAGAGGTCTTTCTTCACGAACTGGGCAGAACAGAGACGTTGTGCGAAATAGCTTCTTTCTATATGCTGCTTGGAAAAGAATCTGTATATTGCCGTCCGCTGAAGCTCGGTACCGGAACAGTGAAAGCGGCGCACGGGCATATACCGTTACCCTCACCGGTTACGGCTGAAATACTGAAAGATATACCGGTGGAATTCGTCAGCGCCGGAAAAGAAATGGTTACACCTACCGCGGCGGCGATACTGAAAAAAACGGCATCGTTCAATACAGGACAGTTTCTGATCAGGGGAACAGGATACGGTTTCGGCAGCCGGAGTATTCTCAGGATATTCAGCGCGGATAGAATACCCGCAGACGGGAAACAGGTCTATCAGGTAGAGGTAACCATAGATGATATGACTGCCGAAGATATTTCCTGGCTGCAGGTTTCTCTTATGAATACAGCAATGGATGCTGTTTCAGTACCTGCTGTTATGAAGAAAGGGCGCATAGGAAATATTCTTTCAGTAATATGCGGGGAAGATTCTCTTGAGGAAGTAACCCGCATAATACTCGAAAAATCTTCGTCGGCCGGCCTGCGTTACTGGCCGGTTAAAAGACATACGCTGGAAAGGAAGATAGTGAGGTTCAAGTCTTCTTTAGGTAATTGCCGTATAAAAGTGTTGAACACGCCTGCCGGCAAGACAAAAGTGAAACCTGAATTCGATGATCTGCTGAAGATCTCAAAAAAAAGCGGAATAGGTATTCCGGAGTTGAGGAGGAAGGTAATTGAAGAGTATGAAAAAGAGTGACGTTTATTTTATCAGGCGGTCAACAGCCGGCAATGGCCCTATGATGGGCAGATTGAAAAAACTCCTGAAAAAGATGAACCTGTCCGGAATAATAAAAGAAAACTATCTTGTAGCTCTCAAAACACATTTCGGGGAACCCGGGCTGACGACGTTCCTCCGGCCCGTATTCGTCAGGCCTTTTGCGGATGAGATAAAAAAGCTGCGGGCGCACCCTTTTCTTACTGATGCGAATACTCTTTACATGGGCGGCCGGACCAACGCGGTAACGCATCTGGAGACCGCGTTGAAGAACGGATTCAACTTTTTGAGTACAGGCGCGCCGGTCATTATCGCGGACGGAATAGACGGGAATGATTATGAAGAAGTTACCGTTGATTGTGATTATTTTGATAAAGTCCGGATAGCCGGTGAAGCGCACAGGGCTAATTCTATGATCGTTCTTACGCATTTCACGGGACATGAGTCATTCGGTTTCGGAGGCGCTCTGAAGAATATAGGTATGGGGCTTGCCGCGAAAAAAGGGAAGGTGCGTCTGCATTCTGCGTCCAAATTGTTTATAAAGAAAAAAGCCTGCAGGAAATGCGGAATATGTCTCGATTGGTGCCAGTTTACAGCTATACGTATGATATCGTCCGGCGCTGTGATAGATGAGAAAAAATGCACCGGGTGCGGTCATTGTATTTCGGCATGTTCCCGGCATGCGATAAAACTGAGATGGGATATGAGTATTCCGGAAATGCAGAAAAAAACCGCCGAATACGCGCTCGGCGCGGTTAAATCGAAAAATGGCCGGGTAAGATATTTTAATTTTATAATGGATGTTACACCTGAATGTGATTGCTACGGGCATTCGGATTCTCCCATTGTGCCGGATCTGGGCATATTAGCGTCTGATGACCCTGTTGCGGTGGATCAGGCTTCTTACGATCTGGTTAATAATAGTGTTTCAATAAAAGGAAGCCGGGCAGAAAAAAGCATTCCCGGAGAAGATAAATTCCGGCAGTGTTATCCTATGACTGATCCTGAGATCCTCCTGGAATATGCTGAGAAGATCGGTCTCGGCAGGAGGAAGTACAGGCTGATAGATTTTTAGTGTACGGAAGTACAGCTATCTCCGTGCTTGACAAAGACACCTGTAAGAT
>JBDRKX010000083.1:0-10660 GCA_043813605.1 Elusimicrobiota bacterium
GGATAGGTCTGTCATTACAAAATATAGAAACTAATTCTAAATAATAGACCTACTTTTAAAGTTTTTCACAGGAACATTTCTTAAAAGTTATATTTTATTCAATTATTGAGCTTTTTGAATTCTTATTATGACACAGCCTGGAAGCGGCGGAGCGGAGCGTTAGCTCCGTTTTTTATATAGGTTTCCAGTGTTATAAAATCTTGCCGGATTCTTAGATTTTTCCCATCTGATTATGTATGAAATTCGGCAGTTCTACCGGGATGATTCGAAATTTATGCGGGAGGGCCGCCATCTCAGACTTTTTGAGGCTATTTATATTATCGGCATCTGAAAGAAAATAATCCCCGCCCGGCGTCTGCCCGCCGCTCCTCGGACTATCACCCTCGACTCCGGCTTGCAAACTAACCCCTCCAGAACGGAATTTTCTTTAAGAATTGTTTTCAGGCGGCTCCGGAAAAATAAATTTCGTAGAAATTTATTTGTTCAAAACATGAATATTTCTGAAATAGATATTTTTAATGCTTTAGATATTTTTTCAATGTTCAGGAGCGTTATATTCTTTTCGGCTCTTTCTATCATCCCAATATAGGTCCGGTGAACACCTGCTAAATGAGCGAATTCTTCCTGGGAAAGCTCTTTCTTTAATCTTTCTTCCCTTACACGATTCCCAAATTTTATTAATATGTTCTTTTTCATGCTAATCATAGTATATATCTGCTGTCTTCTGGTCTACATACTACGATTAGCATTGACAAATTTACAGATGCATACTACAATTAGCGATATGAATAATATTATGTGTGCTGTTTCTACTACTATATTAGTTATTGATGATGATCCTGATATTTTGAAAACTTTAAAGCATATGCTTGAATGCTCAAACTATACCGTCGATTCCGCTTGCTGTGAAAAAGAAGCATTGTCTATTATTGAAAAAAAACATATTAATATTGTACTTTCCGATTATAATCTTGGAACAGATAACGGTCTTGATCTACTCGAGAAAATCCGCAAACAAAAACCTGAAATTAAAACAATCCTCATGTCCGGCGCTTTCTGTCCAAATGAAACCGATATGCATCGAATTGATGATTTTCTTTCAAAACCATTTGATTTACATAAACTTAGATCAACAATCAATAAAACATTGAATAAAGAATAAAGGGAGAGACTGGCAGCTTTTTTCAAGTCCCTTTCTTGCCCGACAATCAGTTCATTTCCATATTGACATATTACCATACGTAATATATAATATAATTAGTGTAAGGTAACCATGGAGTAATAAAATGCAAGATTTAAATGAGATTATCAAGGAAATAAGGCTTCAAAAAAAGTTTTATAGTGATTTAAAACTGAAATTAAAAAGTGAGATCGCTGCATTGCCTAAGGGCAGCATCCAAAAACGAATAATCAAAAACCACCCCTACTACTATCTGCAATATCGTAACAAAGGGAAAATCACACATGATTACTTAGGCAAAAAAATTAAGCCAGAGTTTGTTGAACAAGTTAAAATACGGCAGAAATATGAAGCAGACATAAGGCCAATCAATGAAAAATTGAAACTTTTGAAGAAGTTTAAAGTATAAGAGGAGTGACATGAAAAAATATAAAACCAATTGTATTGTATGCTGGAAAAAAATTGACGTATCCTTCGAGCCCTCTGTTGAATCAGTCCAATGCGTAGACGTTATCTGCTGTAAAAAAGACCGTCAAAGACATAAACAGGTCTTAGTTGTTGATGATGAGAATTCTATTTTAAACCTCGTTGAGCGGGCATTAACAAAACAGGGTATTGATGTAACAACTTCAACAACAAGCCATCAGGCTTTAGGCAAGATTAAGACCGGCGAGCATTTTGACTTAGTAATCTCCGATTATGAGCTTAGAGAAACCCTCGGGCTTTCTTTGCTTTCTAAAATTCTATTGATCAGACCCAAGACTAAAACGATTCTTATGTCCGGCTATAGTCTCACAAGCAATGAAGTTTCAGTAATGCCCATAAATGGATATTTACAAAAACCATTTGAACTGAAAGTCCTAAAATCAGTAGTCCAAAAAGTCTTAAACAAAAAAGGAGGCAAACAATAATGAAAAAGTGCGCTATCTATACAAGGGTTTCTACTGATATGCAGGCTGAAAAAGAATATAATTCCTGCCAATCACAAGAAACTAAAATCCGGGCATTCATTGAAAGCCAGGACAAATGGGACGTTTATCAGGTCTATTCTGATGAAGGATATAGCGGAGCCACGCTTCAGAGGCCCGGATTCCAGAAAATGCTTAGCGATATTGAGAATATAGATATTATCCTGTTCTACAAAATGGATCGTCTTACCCGGTCGCCTAAAGACTTTTATCAGTTGGTAGAACTTTTTGAAAAACATGAGGTTGATTTTATCTCTATTACCGAAAGATTTGATACGTCAACTCCTGCCGGGAGACTTCTCAGGAATATAATGTTGACATTCGGGCAATTTGAGAGGGAACTTACAAGCGAGCGGGTTAAAGATAAAATGTTTGAACGGGCAAAGCTGGGATTCTGGAATGGGGGATTTATTCCCTATGGATATAATAATGTAAGCAAAAAGCTCCTAATAAATAAGGAAGAAGCCGAGGTTGTGAAATTCGTATATGAAACATTCATTGAAACAGAATCCTTATTCAAGACATACAGAACCGTCAAAAAGGCGGGGATAAGAACCCGCGGCGGAAATGTATTCGATAAGAGTATGCTCTATAAAATGCTTAGAAATCCCATCTATACAGGCAGAACAAGATATGGCGAAAAATCTTATCAGGGAATACACGAAGCGATAATATCTGATGATATGTTCGAACTGGCGCGGAATTACCATAAAAAGAGGTTTCTTCCGAACAAACCATTCAGGGATTACGCATTTGCGGGCATAGTAAAATGTGGGGAATGTAGCTCCCATATGACGCCGACCTACGCCTACAAAGATAAAAAAGGAGTGAGGAAAAGATACAATTATTACCGCTGCACAAAAACATATCATCAGGACTGGTACTCCTGTTCGGTTAGACAGATAAATTCAGCAAGGCTGGAAAAGTATGTTTTTGAGAATCTTGAGAGGATATCCAATGATATGGCATACATAGATAACCTGATATTCCGCCTAAACCATACCCTGCAACCGCCCTACCGGGAGGGATTTGAACAAACTGCTGAAAACTTTCCGTTTTCAGCAAATTTTTTCCGGAACCGCCTGAAAACAATTCTTAAAGAAAATTCCGTTCTGGAGGGGGTTGAAAGAAATATTTTCCTGAGAAAAGAGATTCAGGACATTATTTATTCCAAAGAAAAGATAGTTATAAATTTCATTGACACCGATTATAGCGGCGATAGCCGCGAAAATTTTAGAGGGGTTAGTTTGCAAGCCGGAGCCGAGGGTGATAGTCCGAGGAGCGGCGAGCAGACGGCGGGCGGGGATTATTTTGTTTCAGATTCTGTTAATAAAAACAGGTTCGAAAAAAGCTTAGTGGCGGAGACTTTCAAACTACGTTAGAACCTTCGCCCAAAACAATTATATAATATTTTCCTGTGAATAATCAAAAAAAACAGTCTTTTATCCCTAAAATTAACTAATGCAACCGCTTCGCTTGCGCTCAGCGGAGAAATCCCCGCCCTGAACCCTGAGAATTAACTTCAGGCCGACCCCTCCGTCTCGGAGGCCGACCCAAATTTCCCCGCCCTCGATAGCCAGTCGCTTTTTTGCGACTTCCGCCTTCTGCGGTTTGTCCTTCGGACATAGCAGCTGTCGCGCTTACCCGAATCTCCTGCCCCGCATCCTGCGACACATTGCCTGTCTGCCGTGCCGTCACAGGCAGGCGTCTTGTCTGCGTCCTTCCCGAATCGCTCGACCGCTTTTGCTACTTTCAGCGGCATTAGCGACCTCGCGTAAAATCTCCGCCCCATTTTCCTCTAGCCTGCGTGGACGGCGCAAGCAGACAACAAGGAAAATGCTCCCCTAAATAATAAATCGCGGCGCTTCCAGATTAGACAGATATTTTGCGCTTCGATTAATTCCCGACCGCGTTAATGCTTTTTTCTGAATTCATTTCTCCGGATTTTTCTTTTTCGCGCTACTGATTTTGTCTTATTTTTTGATATATCTATTCTGATTTCCTTCGTTACTTCAACAACAGCTGGATTTAAATCACAGTATTTCTTCTACAGGGAGGACAAATACTTTGACCCCTTCTTTTAAGTTTTGTTCTTTAAATATTTTTATTTTAGCCATTATTTCATCCTTTTTAACTTCATCTACAGCTATGATCAGACCGTTGTTGAATCCGGGCCATATAGCATTGTCAAGATGAGGGTCCGAATGGGTGCCTGCGCCGTGCATCCTGACAATCTTTGTAAATGTATTTATTCCGCATTTTGTCGCGCATTCCATTATCTCAGTTTCTATTGCCGCGTTATAAGATATGAATAATAGCTTCATTTTTTTACTCCTTTTTTAAATCTTGTTTCTACTATTGAATAAAAAAGAGGTATCACAACAAGCGTAAAAAAAGTAGATGCAAGCAACCCTCCTATGACAGCTCTGGCAAGCGGATAACGCATCTCTGCTCCGTCTCCCGCGGCGAAAGCCATAGGTAACATTGCAAGTATAGTAGTAAGTGCAGTCATAAATATAGGCCGCATCCTGGTCCGGCCGGCTGTAATAATAGCCTCTCTTAATTCGACTCCTCTGGCTCTCAAAAGATTTGTGTAATCGACAAGTACGATACTGTTATTAACAACAATACCTACCATAATGACAACCCCTATTATTGATATTATTGAAAGGCTCGTACCTGTAAAGAAGAACATCCATATAACTCCGATTATTGCAAGAGGTATGGTTAAAAATATTACAAAAGGATCAAGAAATGATTCAAACTGCGCCGCCATAACCATATATACAAGGACAACTGCGCCCAGCAAAGCCAGCGCCAGCCACATAAAAGCTTCTCTCTGATCTTTAGTCTCACCACCCAGTTTTACCATAAATCCATATGGTATGGTTATCCCCTCTATTTTCTTCTCAATAGCCCTGCTTATACCGCCCAGGTCTTTTCCTTTATAATCAGCTGTTACTTTCACTATCCTTTCCTGCCCTTCACGATTTATGGAGACAGGCCCGACATCATTTACTATATCCGCAACGGTTTTCAATTTTACAATGCCTGTAGACCCAGCTATCGGCAGATTCTGAATCTGTTCTATTGATTCCCGGTCTTTTTCCTTGAGACGCACGGTAATCGGATATTCATCTCCGCCGTCTCTGAAATAACTTGCTGTTTTTCCTAACATATAAGCATCTACCTGCGAAGATATGCCGGCTGACGTAAGTCCCATTGTCCCCGCTCTTTTCTTATTCACGATTATCCTGTATTCGGATTTCGCGTCTTCCAGATCCGAATGAGCATCGGTGACTCCGGGAACGGTTTCTATGGCATCCTTTATTTTTTGAGACAGTTCCCGTGCCGGATCAATATCATATCCTATTATCTTTACTTCAATGGGACTGCCGCTTCCGAACATCGCATGGCCGCCGCCCCCGAACCTTATTTTTGTACCGCTTATGTCACGAAGCTTTTCCCGGAGAGCATCTGTTATTTCAATCTGTGACCGTTTCCTTTTATCGAGTGAAATAAGCTGGATAGTTATCTCTGAAGTATGCGCGCCGCTCTCTCCGGACATTATCCACTGCCCCGGCCCGATGCTTGCCATTATATTCTTTATCTCCGGCACTTCTTTATAAATGATCTTTTCAATCTCATTTGTTTTCTCAATCGTTTTTTCAAGTTTTGTTCCTACCGGGAGCTCAATTTTAATACTGAGCTCCCCCTGATCCATCTTCGGCATTAATTCACTGGGCACCCACCGTAGAGGGAATATAACCATAAGACTGAATATAAATGCCCCAGCAACAACAATCAGAGACCTTTTTCGCCGGTCAAGCACGTACTCCAATAATCCTGAATAAGAATTTTCAAACGCCTTAAGGAACTTTCCACCAACACCTTTTTTTTTCGAAATTTCATTCTCTTTCTTTTTTGCCTTAAGAAACATCGAGCTCAGCATCGGAATGAGCGTGAGTGCGGAAAACAGCGAGACAGTGAGAGATAAAGTTACTGTCATCGCCTGCTCCTTGAAAAGCACTCCGGCAATTCCCGGAACAAAAAATATCGGTATAAATACCGCTATTGTAGTCAATGTTGAAGCCATGATCGGCATAGCTACTTCACCTGTTCCCCAGATAGAACTTTCTGTCATCGTACGACCGGATTCTGCATGACGGAATATGTTTTCAAGTACAACTACAGAATTATCTACAAGCATTCCAATAACAAGGGCCAAACCGCCCATAGACATAATATTAAGAGTCACGCCACCGACCCGCATAGCCACAAAACAGGCTATTATCGATATGGGTATTGAAAGAGCTATTATGATGGTTGCCCGGATATTTCTTAAAAATATCAATAGAATAAGAATAGCAAGTAGCCCTCCCATCAGAGCCACTTTAGACAGATTTTTTATGGATTCTTCAATATATTCCGAATTATCCCTGATTACCACAAAATCAATCCCTCTAGGCAGGTCTTTTTTGATATTATTGAGTTCTTTTCTTACTTTTCTTGCTGTTTCAACAGTATTGGCGCCGGAACGTTTCTGAACAATAACCATCACAGCAGGGTTGCCGTTCATCTTTATCTCATTTGTCTTGTCTACATATGTATCGTTCAGAGCCGCAATATCCTTCAGGAATAGAGATATCCCGTTTTTCCTTGCAACTACAATATTCCCGACATCTTCGACAGTCTTGAACTCGTTATAATTGCGGATGGTGTATTCCATACTGCTTCTTTTGATCTTGCCGCCGGGATAATTTAAGTTCTCTCCCGCAATAGCGCTTATCACCTGCCCGACAGGAACTGCTATTCCCTCTATCTTGTTACTGTCCAGCTCTACTCTTATCTCTCTTGAAAGCCCACCCCCGGTAAACACCGTTGCTACACCATCTATATTCTCAAGTCTAGCTTCAACCTGGTCTTCGGAGATCTGTCTAAGGGTCCCAAGATCATACGGTCCTGTAAGTCCCATAAACATGATAGGCATCATAGATAGATCAAATTTGAATATCATAGGCGCCCCTGCGTCTTCAGGCAGCGCCACCTTTACCCTGTCTATGATAGCGCGGACATCGGCAACAGCCGTATCCATATTGGTACCCCAGGAGAACTCAACCGTAACGACGCTCCTGCCTTCACGGGAAGATGATGTTACTTTTTTTACTCTGCTCACCGCTGAAACGCCCTCTTCTAAAGGCCGCGTGATAAGCGTCTCTATTTCAAGAGGGCCTGCCCCGGAATATTCTACCATGACTGAAAGCCCTGGAAATGTTATATCTGGGAGAAGATCCGGTTTCAGCTGAAGTAAAGATATTAAGCCGAAACAGAGTATGGCCACAAACAGCATTATGAAAGTTACCCTGCGGCGGACAGCAAGTTCGTATAGTTTCATTTTCCCACCTCTCTTACCTCTTCGCTGTTTTTCAGAAAATGCTGGCCTTCTACTATAACCCTGTCGCCGGGTTCAAGGCCGGAAACTATCTCTACCTCAGTACCCTGTCTATACCCTACTTCAACAGTACGCAATACAGCCTTAGTGTCTTCGAGTAAAAACACATGATACCCTTCACCGGCGATATCCTTTATCTTTGCTTCTTCCGGGATGAGAATTGCCTTATCTTTTGTGAGTACTATAACGTCCACCTCAGCGAACATTCCCGGACGCAGCATCATCGACTGGTTTTTAATTATCACTTCGCAGTATGCCGTGCGGCTGACTTCATCGAGAGAAATAGAAAGCCTGTTCACCCGCCCCCTGAAAACATCCTCCGAATATGCATCTACCCTGGCCTCTGCATATAATCCTTTCTTCATAGAATTAAAATCTTTTTCCGGAACATTGAAGCCTATCTTTACGCTTTCAAGATTGGCTACAAGAGCAATAGGACTCTGGGGGGAAATACTGTCGCCTTTTTCCTTGTATATTCTGTTTATTATCCCGCCTATGGGGGTTTTAACCTTCAGCTTTTCATAATTCATCCCGGTAACTTCCCGGTCAATCAGAGCAACAACCTGGTCTTTTTCAACCCGATCTCCTTCATTCATAATATTATCTACCAGCCTTCCGGCGGCTTCCGAATAAATGATAGCCTGGTCGCTTCCCCTGACGTCGCCGGCAAAAGAAAGCTTAACATCAAGCCTTCCGATCCTCGGATTTTCCGCTTTCACCGTGATTTTCTGGGACCCGCCGTTCTTCTTTATCTGACCTGTATTATGTTTAGGTATTCTTGAGAATACCAATCCAATAAAAGCCAGGGCTGCTGCTGCCAAAATTATTTTTCTTTTCATCTTATGTATATCTCCTTTATTTTCCTGTTGCTTTTTTCAGCTCGGCATTTGCCACTATATAGTCGGCTTTGGACTGAAGCAGGTTCAGCATCGCTTCGATATGGGCAAGCTGCGTGTCCAGAAATTCCAGATTTGTAATAAGTCCGTTCCTATATCTTGTTTCAGCAATATCAAGAGCCTCTTTTGCCTGTTCTACATTCTTATTTTGAGACAATATCGTCTCTTCTTCCTGTTTAATTTTAAAAAACGCCTGTTCTACCTCCAGCCTTATGTTATCCTGCAGAAGCTGCATAGATATATCTATCTGATCAACCCGTGACCGGGCTTGAGCCACATCAGCGGACGTATAAAAACTTTTAAACACCGGAATATTCACATTTAACATACAGTTCCAGCTGCTGCCCCATTCATCCATGCTCTGATACGGCCTGTCCATTTTGTAATTATAGCTTGCGATTAATGAAGGGAGCCCTCCCGAACGGGCGATCTTTATGCTGTTGCGGGCTATCTTCTCACTTATTCTCATGCTCTTTATCTCAGGCCGGTTTTCCAGGGCCTCTTTCACGGCATCCTCAAATTCTACTGATACCGGCGCATATTCGAGCGCGCCTTCAAGTTTTATAACAGTCTCAGCCGACATCCCGATAAGTGTTTTTAATGTCGAAAATGCAAGTCTCAGGTTATTCCTTGCCCTTATCAGCGCCGGGTTCATATTCGCAAGCTGGACCTCGGCCCGCAGCATATCCAGTTTTGATGAGAGCCCGTTTTCATAACGCACCCTTACCTGGCCGGTATGTTTTTTCATCTGGTCATAGGATTCCTCATTCAGTTTAACCAGTTCTTCGGCAAGTACCGCATTATAAAAGGCCCTGGTTACCGAATATACAGTACTATTCAATTCTTTATTATAGTCCTCTTTGGAGAGTTCAAGGCCGTACTTCGAGTTGGCATACGCGGAACTGTTTCTGAAGCCCGAAAAAATATACTGCTGCAGCGATGATGTTATGCCGAAATTATCAAGCTGCCCTGTCTTAAAATTAAGCCCTCCGCCGAGATTTACTTCAGAGACCTCATTAAGCCTGACATAATTACCGCTTATAGAGAGCGCGGGAAGCAATGCCGCGCGGGATTTTATCACTCCTGCCTCTGTTTCCGCTATCTTCTCCTTAACAATATCAAGGCCCTTATTGCTTGACAGCGCATATTCTATACTGTCTTCCAATGTAAGAACTTTTACTTCCGCACACACACTGTTAATGGTGACACAAATAAAAATAATTAAAAATATTACCTGTCTCATAAAATTCACCTTTCCTGATATTTAGATAATATCTTCGACAATCCGGCGATATGTCCAAGCAGTTCTTTCTTATCCCTGGCGGAGAGCCTGTTCAGTATTTTATTCATATTTTCAACATGTACATGTTTCATCTTATCTAAAAATACTTTACCTTTACCTGTTATCTTTATCCTTATGACTCTCCTGTCTTTGACACCCGGGCTTCTTTGTACAAATCCATAATTTTCCAGCTGATCTACAAGATGCGTCATCATAGCGTATGAAACTGAGACATATTCCGCCAGATCACTCATCTTTAATGGTTCTTTCATAACTGCGCATAATATATGTATATGTACAGCACTCAGATTAACTTTTATCATCTCTTTAGGTATTTTAAGCTTAAACAACCTAGCCAGCTTCGGCTGAAGTTCCATAAAATCCTTCATAGCATTATTCTTATCTTTTTCCATAGATACTCCTTTTGTTCAGTTTTTAAATTATTTAATATCATAATATTTTAATATTTAAATTACATTTGTCAAATTATCGGTCCCGGGTTTCTTTTTTTATGATACTTGATATTTTATGCTGCCGGTTGGCCCTGATGATTGATAATAACACCGAAATCCTTCTTTTCAAGACTGGCTGAGTCTATGATGCGATGATTTTCCTGCAATTTATCCGTAATCCCCATAAATAGAACTTCTCCTCTGCCAGAATAATTATTGTATGGGTTTGATAATGTTAGTGGGGCTGAAAATGGTGTTAGATATTGTGACATTATTAGGGTTTTAATGAATTTTGTCTCTATTCCCAAATTAATGGGTAAAAGTAGTTGAAGCATCGACTCAAGTTTGTTAAATTGTTTTTGTTACGAAAACAAAACAAACGAGGAGAGCCGATGCTTATAGAAACTTTAATAAAACATTGCCATGAAAT
>JBDRKX010000084.1:0-34039 GCA_043813605.1 Elusimicrobiota bacterium
CTTCTCGAATTAGGGCGCGGTGGTTGTTGTAAAAATGTTGCCAGTTATTATTGTCCTGGAGAATATGTTTAATGGAAATACCTGATATTGATTCCATAACGGATAGAGTATATAAAAAAGTGTTAGATGGGGCAATTAGAAGAGAGTAGTCAGTGTTATTCCGTTTCCAGTGACACCTCTTCACCGGCTTCAGGGGTTATTACTATGTCTATAGTCTCCCCGTTAAATTCAGTGGCCTCGAATACGACCTCAAGGTTGCCGAAGATACTGGGTATCCCGCGCGGCAGTATGTTGCCGTCGTCGTCTATCCTGTATTTACTCACCTTTAAAAAAGTACCGTCTGCAAAAGTGAGTTTTTCCCTTTTATAGTGCTCTGTGCCGCCGCCTCTTTCAACTTCGAGCGAAGGGATTATTTCGAGATTAGATAGAGTAACGCGCGTGAGCGCGCCGGTTGCATCCGGGTAATAGTGCCTGCGCAGTCCGGCATGATTAGTAGCCGGATCGGTATTCTCGCGGTTATGCCTGATCTTGTCTATATCGTTTACTGCTATCTTTTCATCATTGAATATTACAACATAATAATTATGTACTATGTGGTCTGCATGAAAGAGCCAGCCGTCGTCCTGTATCGTTTTTATCGTATTATTACCGCAGGAATCGGTCCTCTGGACATTTGTGAGGTAATATTCAGGTTTTCCCAGGCGCCTGAGCGTGGATCCCCACATTGTACGAGGGATGCCCCTTAATCTTAGGGGAAGATCCTTATTGAAAGTCCCTGTCCATACGCTCTGGTCGATCCTGCCTATATCTTCGCGCGTGTTGAGTACAGTGGTCTTTATCTGGTTTGAAGCCGGCCGGGAACAGTATTTTTCAACCCTTACCCTGTAACCGTTGATATCAGTGACTGTCCTGCCCAGTTCGGCATCTTCCGTTATGGATTCAGTTGTGTTTTCCGCCTGCTGAAGCTCAGCATCGCTGCTTTCTTCGATCTCATCGCGGAATTCATCCATTTCCAGGTCCAGCCCGCCAGTGTCTGCGAATAATGTACCATGGGATACGATTAACCCTAAAACGATCAAAGCAGTAATAACTTTTTTCATTTTTCCTTCTCCTTTTATAAATCTTACTTTTTCTATCATAACTTTAACCTGTAAAGCTCAAAGAAAATTACTTAAAAGCTCTTTTGCCTGCGCATTCAGTGCATTCTCATCATAGGCGTTTCTTGTTTCCAGCACGGCGTATCTTATGAGGACGGAAGTATCAGTTTCATTTAGAGACTCAGCCGGTACCGGTATATTAACCGGTTTGGGCATCAGAATTGTAAACCAGACGATGCAGGCTGCGATAATAAAAGAGGGTGCAAGCGCCCATTTTATGCGAAAAGGCGTGAAAAATCCGGTTATCCTGTCAATAAATGATAACCGCCTCGAAAGTGCGTCTTCAAACCTGGAATCGAATCCGGCTGATAATCCGGGTATTTCCATATCGGTAAATGTGTCGCTGACGGTTTTTCTTAAAGAGATGAGTTCTCGTTTCTCGTTACTGCACGCAGTACAGGTAACAAGATGCGCTTTTACAGCCTCTATCTGTTCCGGTGTAGCCAGTGAATCGAGTTCAAGGTTGATAAGTCTTATGATCTCTTTGCATTTCACAGGTTCCACCTCCTTTCATCTTATTAGATGCCGGTTACAGAAAAATCTTACACATTTCTTATATTTAGTAATAACGGGCCGAAAAGGGGTAAGTCCATAGGGCCTGCGGGTGAACTCCCGGATTGACTAAGTACTCTTTATTTACTATAAATATTAATTAAATCCGAAGACCGGGACACTTTTTATATATGTCTAAAAAAAAGAAAAAGATTTTAGTAATCGAAGACAATCCTTTCAACAGAGAGATAACAGAACTTACCCTGCAGGAGGCCGGTTTCGAAGTAATATTAGCCGAAGACGGTGAAGAAGGTCTGGAAAAACTCAAAGAGAACCCGGACCTGGTAGTTCTGGATATGCAGCTTCCGAGGGTCAGCGGCTGGGATATAATACAGAAGATGAGGCAGGATAAAAAATACTGTGATCTGCCTGTAGTAGCTCTAACAGCACACGCTATGGTGGGCGACAGGGAAAAAGCCCTTGATATGGGGTGCAGCGCATATATATCCAAACCCTGTCTGCCTGAAGATATTGTCAAAGAAGTAAAAATCTTTCTTCCATGAACCGATCCCGCCGGAGCAGGTTTTACGAAAAGTTACTGCCTTTTACCAGGATACTTAACAGCATATCGTCCTCCGTTTACGGTAAAATCCGTTCTTTAATGCAGCGTATCTCTAATAAGATGCCCGTTTTGAGGTTGAGACTGCGCTATAAGCTGATAGTCCTCTTTATTGTCATGGCTCTTCCTTCCCTGTTGTTCATACTTTTTGTATTCGGCCTGATATCTAACACTCTCTCATCTCAGGTAGACAGCCGTCAGAAAGCTATAGTAACGAGTGCTCATAAACTGGTAGAGCATTATGTGCTCAACTGTCAGAAGAGCCTTATAACCCTCGGGAGTGAAAAGAGTTTCAGGGAAACCGTGAGCTCAGCGGATACCCAGTCTCTGAAAGTCAACCTGAAAAGAGTATTCATCAAGCATAAGAATTTTAGTTTCCTTGGGCTTGTGGGAAAGAAAAATGACAAGCTCTACATGCTCTCTGCTTGGCCGGATCCATATGAGCAGCTCACACAACATGAAGAGATATATAAATACCTGACATATAATTTCAGCCATCCAAAAGCAAGGGTCTCTAAAGTATATAAATTTAACGGCAAGAGGGAAGTATTCATAATATATCCGCTTCGCGGAGCTCTCCTTATAGGAGGACTCAATATAGAGAACCTTGCCGAACTGCTGAAAAAGATAACGCCGGATCCCGAAAGCAGTTTTATCCTGCTCGATCAGGAAACCGGGTTTATACTTGGTGGAGAGGGGAAATTCGAAAAAGGCCCCGAAGGTAAGATAGGAACTCTTTTCTTTAATAAGAAGAAGAGTATAGGCAACTACGAGATGATAGAAGCGATGAATTGGAACACGTTCATAATGCTGAGTACTCCTTCGAGCGTGATATACAGGAGCACATTCTATCTTAGGAGCCTTGTAGTGGTTTTTGTCATACTGGGAGTGCTTACAGCAGTCGTGCTTGCCCTTTATTTCAGCAAGAGAATGGTTCTGCCCATAGCACATCTTAACAGCGGTGCCAGGATACTCGGTTCCGGTGATCTTACTCACAGGATCAATCTGGAAACAGGTGATGAACTGGAAGAACTGGCAGATGAATTCAACAGCATGGCCGAGAAACTGAAAACATCATACGATTCAATGGAAGAAAAGATCCGGATAGCTACCGGAGACTTGCAGGCCGCTTACGGTGAGATAGAAGTAAAAAATACCGAACTTCAGAAGGCCGACAGGCTCAAATCCGAATTTCTTGCCAGTATGTCACATGAACTCAGGACCCCCATGAACGCTATAATAGGTTTCACATCACTTCTTCATGATGGCGTTTACGGAAAAACTACAAAAAAACAGAACAGCACTTATGAGAAGATAATCCGGAATACAAGGCATCTTTTGAACCTGGTGAATGATATTCTCGATCTGAGCAAAATAGAAGCCGGCAGAATGGAACTTGTCCCGGAGACAGTGAGGGTGAACCTGCTTTTGGGAGATCTTAAAGATGAAGTTAAACCTCTTGCGGAAGAAAAAGAAATAGAGTTTGTAATAGATTCAGAGAGTGAAATAGAATGTCAGCATGATTATACGCGGCTAAGGCAGGTCATTATGAATCTTATCTCAAATGCTATAAAGTTTACAAAAAAAGGCAGTGTTACCGTTAAAACCGGCATAATGAGAGATAAATTTTTTATTTCAGTTGCCGATACCGGAATAGGTATCAAGGAAGACGAATTGAAGCATATATTCGACGAGTTTGTACAAGCAGACGGCTCTATTACCAGGGAATTCGGGGGCAGCGGGCTGGGATTGAGTATCTGCAGAAAACTTACTAAAATGATGAATGGAACTATCGAAGTTGAAAGTAAATGGGAAGAAGGTTCGGTTTTCAGGATAATACTTCCCTATGATATGAAACAAGGAGACTGCGATGAGAATACTTATAGTTGAGGACGATCCTTCTGCACAGGAAATAGCAAAAGAGATACTCGAGCAGGCCGTGTATGATGTGGTCGTATGTGACAGGGGGGACCTTGCAGAAGAAATGATCACTAACGAGGAATGGGATCTGTTCCTATTTGATATAATGCTTCCCGGGAAAGATGGTTTTCAGCTTCTTGAAATTGCGAAAAAACACTGCAAATATACTCCTGTGGTGATATTTACGGTTTTGAAGGATAAAGAAAAACGGATAAAAGCATATGAGATGGGTGTCGATGATTTCATAAACAAGCCGTTTGACAGGTGGGAATTTCTTGCCAGGGTCAGGAGCCTGCTGAATCTAAGGAGGACTTATCTTGAACTGGAAGAATCGCATAATATAGTGGTTGCCCTGGCACACGCTATTGAAGCAAAGGACCCGTATACGGCGGGGCATTCTGACAGGGTCGGAGAATATTGTAAGAAAATAGCCCGAAGTATCGGTTTTTCAGAAGAAAAGTCAGAAGATATGTTCTGGGCGGGAGTTCTCCATGATATAGGTAAAATAGCCGTTCCTCTTGATATACTTACTAAAAAAGACGGGCTGACATTTGAAGAATTTGAAAAGATAAAAGAACATCCTGAAGTATCATACAGGATATGCAAAGGACTGAGAACGCTTCAAAAGGTACTGAAGGCGATAAGATATCATCATGAAAGATGGGATGGAAAAGGGTATCCGGAAAAGCTTGCAGGGAAGGATATACCTGCAGAAGCCCGTATAATGGCAGTAGCTGATGCCTATGACGCGATGACAAGTAACAGGGCTTACAGAGAAGCAATGCCTAAGGAAAAAGCGATAGGAATACTTATTGACGGCCGCGATAAACAGTGGCAGGCGTCTATAGTGGACGCTCTGGTGGAGATTGTAAACAGGGATAATTAGGAGCAGTGTTATGCAGATACTCATATTGTATTATTCAAGGAGTGGAAATACAGAAAAACTTGCACGGGAAATAGCAATAGGTGCGGGAGAAGTTGAAGGGGTTGAAGTTATCGTGCGTTCTGCTTCTGAAGTTTCGGAAAACGATTTTGTCTCTTCTGCCGGCATAATTGCCGGTTCTCCTGTCTATTTCGGTACAATGGCGGCGGAATTGAAACAGGTTTTTGACCGATTTGTTACAGTGAGGAGGAAAATGGAAGACAAGGTTGGCGCTGCATTCGCGACTTCGGGAGGAGATTCCGGCGGTAAGGAGACAACAGTACTGTCGATATTGCAGGCGATGTATATATACGGGATGATAACCGTAGGTGATCCTATGGCCGCGACCGGACATTATGGTGTTTCATGTGTTGGCGCGCCCGGTGAAGAAATATCATCTCAAGCCAGGTTGCTGGGAAAAAGAGTCTCTTCCCTGGCAAAGAAACTGGAAAACTGATCATCTGTCCCGATAAGCTATTTCCAGTCAAGAGACCCCCCCGTGATAAAAAAAGCTGATATATCCGGCACAGAGATATCGTACGCAGTTGCATACAGGAATATACGTAACGCGCGTCTTGAGTTTAAAGGAGATATCCTTCAGATGATAATACCTGCAGGAAAAACCGGTATCGAAAAAGAATTGCTTGTAAAACATAGGAAATGGATACTTAGAACATACAGGCAGATCACTGAATCTCTGAATGAAATATCTCCGGGATATCTTGATGAGAAGATGAACATAAAAGAGTTTAAATACTTTGTAAACGCAAAAACCGATGAGTTCTCCCGGCATTTGAAAGTCAGCGTGAATAATGTAAAATTCAGGGCTATGATATCACAATTAGGAAGTATGAGCGTCAATGGGAGTATGACAATCAATTCATACGCCAGGTTCTTTCCGGAAAGACTTGTTGAATATATAATCTATCATGAGCTGGCGCATCTTAAAGTAAGAAAACACGGGAAAAGGTTCTGGGGTATAATAGCCGGAAGATACGGCGATTACAGGCGGTATGAACTGGATCTTTTTAAATACTGGATTGCTCTTCAGGTAAAGTTAGGTTTATGATGAAAAAAACCTCAATCAGTGATAAGCGGATTGATAATGCCGGTAATATTTGTCATACTAAAAATCCTGGTTGTGAATTGTATGTTAAATAAGATAGAAAGCCATCCTAAAAAGGTTCTTATGTTGGTTGACGGACTTGATATAACCAACGGAGTATCCGTTACCTGTAAGGAAATCGCGAAAAACTGGCATAAAGTCTCTAATAAATGGGAACTTCTGATCTACGGTACTTCTGTCAGGTCTCTGGATGATGAGAAATACGATGGAGCATGTATAAGAGTAGACAGGAGTCTGATACAGATTCCTGTTCTCGGGTATAAGCGAATGTGGCTTTCCATACCTTTAGTCGAACTTTTCAAGCTGTTTTCATCGTCAGATTATTGTATAGTACATTCAGCAACACCCGGTCCGATAGGAGTACTCGGCTCCATAGCGGCATGTATACTGCATAAACCGCTTGTGATGACACATCATACAAGAATGGTAGATTATATGAAATATTACGCACCGCGCGGTCTTCGTACCATTATAACCCTGGTGGCGAAATTCCTCTTTAGGAAATTCTATTCACTTGGAACAAGGACGGTTGCGCATTCTCCGGCTACAATAGACGAACTTAAAGATCTTGGTGCCAAAGTGATCGATTATCTTCCGATGGGTGTCCCCATACCTTACAATGATATTGATAAACTTATAGGCGATAGAAAGCGTGCGAGAGAGCGAATATGCCGTACATTCGATATACCGGAAAATAAAAAAATAATAATGTATATAGGGCGTATAGCAAAAGAAAAAAATCTGAATTATTTTGCCGATGTATCTGACAGGATGGACCATAAATTTATAATCGTTGGTGACGGACCTGTGAAAAAATCACTTGAAAAATACCCGAATCTTATTCTTCCGGGTTTCAGATACGGAAATGAACTTGCCGAAATGTATCTCGGATCTGACCTGTTCCTCTGCACTTCGGTATCGGAGACATTGGGCAAGACACTTCTTGAAGCGCTCTCATACGGGACACCTATACTGGTACCTGACAAGGGTTACCATAATTCAATAATAAAGGAAGAAGGACCTGCAGTGCATAAATATAGATGGGGCATACAGCAGAGAGCGGTCAATAATATAGTTGACTCGATAAACACAATAATTGAAGAAGTATCAGATAATCCTGAAGTTACCAAAACAGCTCTTGAATACGCCATGCAATTCTCATGGGAGAACTTGATAGTAGAGTATGCTGATCCCTATGAGAAGATCTTCCCTGATAGTAATAGTTAGAACCTGCTCAGGATTGAGCCCTGTTTTTCCTATATTCAAAATTTAAAGAAAAAAAGGAAATTGTGCGTATATATGATAAAGTTAAAAAAACTGTTAACAAGAAGGATGTTACCTGAGACATAAATGATAAAAAACAGTCTATTCCTGTTGCTTATTCTGTGTATATTCTATATGCCGGTGTATACTGCAACTGTTGAAGAAGACATAGTGCAGCTTATATACAGCTGGAATATGAAAGAAGCGGAAGAAGCCATGCAGAAAGCAGGCAAACCATCGGAATTTGTCAGCGGATTGTACGAGTTTTACAGCGGCCGTTACAGTGAAGCATATTCCCATTTTCAAAAAACCGGATCGGAATATGCGCATTGGACACGCCTGACAGAAGACCTCCTTGCTGTAGCTGATGAGTTCAGCGAAATAGAAAACGAATATTTTATAATCCGGTTTACAGGGAAAGATGAAATTATAGCCTGCTACCTTGCTGATATTCTTGAGATATCGGCAGAAAGACTTTTTAAAAAATTTAACTGGCAGCCGGATAGAAAGATCATTTGTGAGATATACCCCGACAGGGAGAGTTTTCAGCTTGCTTCCACACTCACGGACAGGCATATGAAAGTATCGGGTGCAATAGGCATATGCAAGTTTAACAGGATCATGATAGCGACACCGCGCATTTTTAAATTCGGGTATGCATGGGCGGATACTGTTACACATGAGTTCGTACATTATATGATCGGCAGGGTCGCCGGTGTGAACAATGTGCCGCTGTGGCTTAACGAAGGGTTGGCCAAATATCTTGAAGTGATATGGCGCAAAGACTCAAATGTACTGGATGCTGCGGATATAAATTATATTATTAAAGCCCGCCGTAACGGAGACTGGGTAAGTCTAATTAAAATGAGACACGGTATGCCGACACTTGATACTAAAGAGGAAGTTGCCCTTGCTTTTGCACAGGTACAGTCGATGGTGGAGTATATCGATACTGAATACGGCTGGGAAAGCATAAGAAAGCTTCTTGTTAAAATGCGCGATGGATCCGGATCGGATGCTTTTAAAAAAGTATTCGGCAAGTCGCTCAAACAGCTTCAGGATGACTGGCAGCAATATATTATCCGGATGGACATCGAATTCATGCCGGGTGCCAGCGGGCCGAGCTTTGTTTTCAGTGAAGATCCTGCTAACGCGCTTTCACAATGGGTATCCGATACGGCGGTTACCGATGTTCGGATCGCAGAAAGGTTTGTGGAAAGAGGAAGATCTGATCTGGCCGAGAAGAAGTATCTTCAGGCGCTCGAAAAGGATCCGGGGAATGCGGTAATACTTAATATGCTGGGTAAAGTGCAGAATGCCGTTGAAAATGCAGATGATGCAGAGAAGAATTTTCTGCTGGCAACAGTGTCAAATCCGTCTTATGCTCCGCCTCACCTGCATCTTGGGGAGATGTATCTGGATCAGAAAAGATTTGATGACGCCGAACGCTGTCTTATGGACTATGTCATGCTGAGTCCGTTTAATCCTGTTTCGCATGAACTCTTAAGAGATATCTATTCAAGCACCGGCAGAGATATAGATGCCGATAGGGAATCAAAGATACTTGAGATACTTTCAGGTTTCTGATAGAACTTAGACATGCGCTGTATACTGCAGTAAAATATAAGATGTTCAGAAGTAAACACCAGACAGATCATAATCCGCTTTCCGGGCTTCCGGGAAACAGGGAGATCAGTAAACAGATAGAAAAGGTTATTACGGATCCAGGCAAGGTAGTAGTATATGTCGATATCAAGGAATTTAAACCATATAACGAGGTCTATGGTTTTACGGCGGGTGATAATGTTATACTGACTTTATCAGATATATTGAAAACTATCTGCCGGGATGTCTGTACTCAAGAATATTTCCTCGGGCATATAGGAGGGGATGATTTTTTAATAATAGCAGAAACAGTATCTCTGGATATGTTGTTCGAACGAATAGACAAAGATATGTCGACCGCTATGCTCAGTTTCTACCGGCAGCCGGATATATCAAGAGGTTTTATAGTAGGGTGGGACCGCCATGGCAGAAGAACAAGGTTTCCGCTCATGGGCGTGTATGCGGTGGCTTTTATACCCTGTATACAAAAACTGAACTCGGTGGAACAGGTTTCGGAATATGCTACGTATCTTAAGGAATCGGCAAAAACCCGGTCTGGAAGCGATAATCTGCTTGTCAGGCCTGAAGACCTTGACATACTTCCGGTGCCTATGAAGGATTTTATAAAGGATAACAGCATACCGCTGGTAGTCAGGAGAACGGTTATAGAAGCTATGGGCGAGTGCGGCCTGCTGCATTATGGCAGAATGCTCATGGAGATGCTTGACGAACCTCTCAATGTCTTCCTGAAAAAGAGCATAATATTTTCACTCGGCCGGCTCAGATATGCTCCGGCTGAAGGAAAACTCCTTGAATTTACGGAAAACAGGGTAGCTCATCTACGAACAAGGGCTGTCGAAGCGCTTGGATATTTAGGCGGCGCAAAACACCTCAAAAAGATAGGATCTATGGTGAGTGATCCGAATCCGTATGTATCTGTCATGGCTGTAAAAAGTATAGGAAACATAGGCCATCCTGAAGGGCTCGAATACCTTAAGGGAGTTCCTGAACATGCTTCAAGGTGGCTCAAGATGGAAACGGCGTTTACCAGAGCGCTATTGGGTGACCGAACTGCCGCAGGATCTCTTGTCAGCCTTATTGAAGATAAGAACCCGGTATTTCGCAGAAGAGCGGCTGCTTCCATGGAGCATCTGCCGTCTGTTGAAGGAATAAAATGCGTATGCAAGGCTGTAAAAAAAGAGAGTATCGATGATATCAAAGAATCCATGATCCATTCACTGGGAAGAATGGTTTTCAGTCTGCCTTCTTCCAGTCTTAAAGAGATATCTTCCGAAATATGGAATACCTACAGAAGAATCCCGGTAGAGATGAAAGCAGGCCTTCTGGCAGCATTAGGCCGTTGCCGTATCAAAAATGCGCGTATGATACTGGAAGAGAAGCTGGATTCTCCCGGAAGATTTGAAAGACAGATGGCAGTTGAAGGTATGGTGAGTTACGGCAGAGAGGAACACGTATATTTATTGAGGAAGATGCTGAAAGATCGATCGTCAATGGTAAGAGCAAGTTCCGCAAGGGGGCTGGGCCAGATAAATGATATAAACGGCCTGGAGTTTTTGAGATTATCGTTGAAAGATCCTGATGAGATGGTAAAAAGGACGGCTGCAGAATCTATTCTGAAGATAGCTGCTTCCGGAACTATCAGGTGTGGTGCAGCCGGTGATAAATAATATAAATACTGCATTGAAGAATGCGCATCATGTACAGAAAGTAAAACTTATTGCCGGTCTTATCCTGGCCAAAGAAGCCCCTGCAGATGAAATAAAAGCGTGTATGTGTTCAGAATTCGGCGATACGGATTATTCCAGCATGACGATCGATTTTGACTATACTGATTACTATTTCAAAGAAATGGGCCGGCCTTTATGGAGGAAATTCTTCAGTTTCAGGGATCTGATAGATCCTACCCGGCTGCCGGCGGTTAAGAATATTACCCGTAAGATAGAGGATAAATTTTCAATCGGTGGAAACAGGACTGTCAATATAGATCCGGGTTATCTGGAACCGGCAAAACTGGTCTTAGCATCTACAAAGAACTTCTACCACAGGATATATATAGGTGACGGCATATATGCAGAAGTAACACTCTACTGGGAGAAACGGGAATTCAGAACGCACAAATGGACTTTCCCGGATTATTCAAGTGAGATATACCGGGATATACTGAAGCAGATAAGAGAGATATACATGAAACAGTACAGGAGTACAGCGGAGAAACAGGGATGAAAGTGATAACCACGCACAGCGGGGCTGATTTTGATGCACTTTCATCACTGCTTGCAGCGTCAAAACTTTATCCCGGAGCCCTGATGTTCCTCCCCGGGTCTCCGGAGAAAAAGGTCAGGGAATACCTTGAAAATGAGGATTTTCCCGGAGCCCTGGCAGGTTTTAACGATATTAAAAGCGGTAAACTCTCACTCCTTGTGATCACTGATACCAGGTTTGAAAACAGGCTCGGGCGTATTGGAAATATGATACATGACGATACAGAAATACATATTTTTGATCATCATCCAAGAACGGACAAGGATATGACGGGAACAGTTGATGTCCTCGAAAAGTATGGCGCAACGACAACCATACTGGTCAACAGGATAATAGCCAGCGGCATACGGATCACTCCGGATGAGGCGACGCTGATGGTTCTGGGCATATATGAGGATACAGGCTGTTTGACTTATCCGCTGACAACCCCGGCTGATGTGGATGTCGTTTCATTCCTGCTCAAGAACGGCGCTGATCTGAGCCTGGTATCAAGATACGTAATACATGAAGTAAACGAAAAACAGCTTGATCTTTTGAATACGTTTCTCGAATCAAAGAGAGTAATGAATAACGAAGCAGGGATGATAGTATTTGTGCATGCAGAGATAACCGATTATGTTGAAGAACTGGCCATAGTCGTTCATAAGACAATGGATATCCTTAAGCCTGACGTACTTTTTGCCCTGGTGAAGATAGGTTCCAGGATACTCTGTATCTCACGGTCGAGATCAAAAAAAGCGGATGTGGGGAAAATACTCGGCGGAATGGGCGGCGGCGGCCATCCGACAGCTGCCAGTGTAACATTTGAAGGTATCTCTATGGAAGAAGCGCTGGTCAAATTAAGAGGCGCCTTTAAAAAAGACAAAAGGAATGAAACCCGCAAATCAAGGTCTATGAGAATAATCAGAAAAGCGGCTAGGGTTATTCCTTCAGTACATACATGCAGCCAGGCTTACCATACGCTTAATCATCTTGATATGAAATATGCTCCTGTCGGCGCGGATAACGGAAAGCTATATGGTATCGCTGAAAGGGTGGAGCTGGAGAAAGCAGTGCGTCACGGATTCTCCGAGCATCCGGTAACTGAGTTTATAACAAAACAGGTCCCGTCTGTTTCTGAAACTGATTCAGAAGAAACTATTGCAGATAAGATGACTTCGTGCGGATTCCCGTTCCTTATACTGAGGGATAAGGACGGGATTGTGTCCGGGCTTGTCGAACACGCGTTCACGGAACTGGATGGACAAAGCAGCAATAACATTTCCGTATCGAACGAATTCGTACTGTCAAAACTGGAGAACAATCTCGGCAAGCGGGTCGTTGAAATAATAAGGATAGCTGCCGGTATCGCTGCTGATATGAATATGTCGGCATATTGTGTGGGCGGTATGGTCAGGGATATACTTATGGATATAAAACATAAGGATATAGATATAGTCGTAGAAAAGGACGGAATAGAGTTTGCCAGGCGGTTATCAGAAAAGCTCGGGGGGCGTCTCAGCGGTCATGAGAAGTTTAAAACAGCTGTTGTGAAAACAGCACACAGGGCAATAGACATAGCTACACTAAGAAAAGAATATTACGAATTTCCGGCCGCATTACCGGAAGTCGAGGGCGGTACCCTTCAGCAGGATCTTTACCGTCGTGATTTTACGGTTAATTCCATGGCAGTACAGATAAACCCGGAAAATGAATACGGTAAACTGATAGATTATTTCAAAAGCAGAGATGATCTGGAAGGAAAAACAATCAGGATACTCTACCCGCTGAGTTTCATAGAGGACCCTACAAGAATATTCCGGGCTGTCAGATTTGAAAAAAGATTTAATTTTTCGATTGCCGAAGATACTCTCATACAGTTGAAAAAGACTGTACATATGGATATACATTCCGCACTCACAAATGACAGGGTGAAAGAAGAGATAATACTTATTCTTGAAGAAGATAAACCCCATGAGATCCTATCCAGGCTGGGCGATCTCGGAGTCCTTAGCTGTATACATAATGATCTGGAGATAACACAGAACATATACAGCCTGATGGAGGAATGCGGTTCTATGGCGGCCAAAATACCCGGACACCGGAAAAAAAGATGGCAGATCAACAGATGGAAATACCTGCTCATGATAATTATCAGTGAACTTGACGTGAAAGAAGGGGAAAGGATACTCGAAGAATTCCATTTTTCTAAGGATTACATCCATGTGTATCTCAAAGCCAAGGAATCTGCCGTGCGTATCATCAGGCTGCTCGGTCAGCATCTGAGCCGGGCCCGAATATACAAATCCCTGCATTCAATCGAAGAGGACGTGCTTTTCTATATATTCTGCATATGCAGGAACGATGATATACGGAACAAGATACTTCTTTATATGGAAGAGCTTAAACCCGTAGAGCCGAATATTGACGGTATCGCACTGATTGAAATGGGTTACAGTCCGGGTCCGCTGTTCTCGGAAATACTGCATATGATAAAGACACAAAAGATAAACGGGAAACTCAATACCCGCCGGGAAGAAAATGAATACGTAATGCGCAATTATCCCAAAATATAATATCAATATATAATATCATTGACAATTTATTAAAAAATCTGTAAATTTAACAAGATAACGGTTTTATAGGAAACATAGTTAACCCCGACTTATTTGAAGGCGATAATTTTCCTTGGAGATTTTAATGAAATAACCTTAAAGACAGATGGATAATATTATTTTATATCAGCATATATTCGGGCCGCTGCATTTTGTGAGCGGTCTTTGGCCGCTTGTAGTGGTATTGTTTTTCTTTTCAGTAGTACTCCATGAAGTAGCGCACGGGTATATGGCATATATGTGCGGTGACAATACTGCAAAAGCGATGGGCAGGATAACTCTTAATCCGCTTGCCCACATAGATGTACTGGGTACGCTGATAGTACCTGTTGTGCTGTATATGCTGGGCGGAGTTATCATAGGATGGGCAAAACCTGTCCCTGTTAACCCGCATAATTTTTATGACCTTAAAAAAGACA
Source organism: Elusimicrobiota bacterium (assembly GCA_043813605.1). Classification (GTDB taxonomy): domain Bacteria; phylum CG03; class SLGR01; order SLGR01; family JBDRKX01; genus JBDRKX01. The sequence continues at coordinate 14,401 of JBDRKX010000084.1, forward strand.
CGCTGAAAGTGGGCGCTTCCGGCCCTCTTATGAATTTTGCTCTTGCGATAGTCTTTTCGCTTATTGTATGGATAATGAACCTTATGAAAGTTTATAATACCGACACAGGTTTTATGCTCATAGCCCTTGTAGCATCCGGAGTTTCGATGAACATAGTACTGGGCCTTTTTAATCTTATTCCTATCCCGCCTCTGGACGGATCAAGAATAGTGAGTTCCTTGCTGCCGGCCGAAGCGGCATACAGATATGAGAAGATAGCGCCATATGGTTTCTTTATACTTATCCTGATGATAGGGGTCCTCTGGCGTTTTATAATACTGTTCGGAAATGTATTTTATAAGCTTCTTTTTATGGGGCTGCCATTATGACGAAAGAGACTATACTCAGCGGAATGAGGCCTACCGGGCGTCTGCATCTAGGGAATTACCTTGGTGCTCTGAAAAACTGGGTACAGCTTCAGGATGAATATAACTGCCATTATTTTATCGCTGACTGGCATGCATTGATGAGTGACTATGCAGATCCCGGATTTATTAAAGGGTATTCAATGGATATGCTGTGTGTATGGCTGGCTGTGGGGCTGGATCCCGAAAAATGTATAATGTTCAGACAGTCTGATGTGCCGGAACACCTGGAACTGTTTTTTATCCTGTCGACACTGATCCCGCTTCCATGGATGGAAAGGTGTCCTACCTACAAAGAAGCGCTGGAGAATATCGATGAAAAAGACATAAGAAATTATTCTTTTCTTGGTTATCCCGCTCTTCAGGCAGCGGATATAACACTTTATTCAGCAGAGAAGGTGCCGGTAGGGAAAGACCAGCTGCCGCATCTCGAGTTCACAAGAGAAGTCGTGCGCCGTTTCAATAACATGTATGGTACGGATGTAATGGTCGAACCGGAGCCGCTTCTTACTGAAGTCCAGAAACTGAACGGGACAGACGGCAGGAAGATGTCAAAAAGTTACGGGAATACCATACTGTTGACGGAAACAGAAGAAGACCTGCGAAAAAAAGTGATGTCAATGGTCACTGATCCTGCGAGGATACATCCTGCCGATAAAGGGCATCCTGAAGTGTGTATCCCTTTTTCTTACCACTCAATTTTTTCTCCGGGGGAAGTATCCGATATAGAATCAAGGTGCAGGTCAGGAAGCATAGGATGTGTTGAATGTAAAAAAATGCTGCTTGAAGAACTGGGGAATATGCTCGGCCCGGTCAGGGAAAAATATAACTACTATATCGGGCATATGGAAGAAGTCAGGGCTGTGCTGGAGGATGGAAACCGGCGTGCTTCTGAAGCGGCAAAACAGAATCTTCAAAAATTCCGGCTGGCGATGAAATATGACTGAAGTTTCCAAAAATAAATTCGGTAGGATAGAATGGAAAGTAGATATAGATGCTTTCGAAGGCCCGTTGGACCTGCTTCTTTATCTGATAAGAAAACATAACCTGGATATATACGATATACATATTGCGGATATAACAGCGGAATACCTCAAGTATGTAGAAGTTATACGTCAGCTCGACCTTGATAATGTCGGGGATTTCCTTGTAATGGCGTCTATATTGATGGCCATAAAAGCAAAGACGCTTCTTCCTTCCGATGAACCTATCGAAGAAGGAGAAGAAGACGCAGAAAAGATGAGAAGAGAGCTGATAGAGAGGTTGATAGAATACAAGAGATATAAAGAATCCTCGTCTATACTCCAGGAGAGGGAAAGACTTTACGAGGGTGTAGTCGGGCTTCATCAGTATCCTTTGAAGGAATTTGGCCAGGATATTGAGGCAACTCTTTTTGACCTTATAGACGCTTTTCAGAACCTGATAGAAAATGCACGCGAAGAGGTCAAAGATATAATAACCGAAGAATATAGTGTCGAAGATAAAATAAGGTTTATTATGGGTGTCGTAGAAAATAAGTCCAAGATTATACTGGGTGATCTGCTGGAGAAAGGATCTTCTGTTATGGAACTTATTGTTACTCTTCTTGCTATTCTCGAACTTGTGAGAACGCATCAGATAACGGTTTCCCAGAAACAGAAGTTTGGAACAATATATATAGAGGACTGTGATGGATCAGTATGAATTGAAAAATATTATCGAATGTCTGCTGTTTGTTTCGTCTAAACCGATAACGACTAAAAAATTTGCAGAAGTTATCAAGGAATTCAATAAAGATGAAGTAGAAAAATCCCTTGTAGAACTGGCAAAGGGTTATGATGTCGCTAACAAACCGATATTTATTCAGAAAGTCGGAGGGGGCTGGAGAATGGCGACCAGAAAAGAGTACGGACCCTGGGTCAAATCTCTGTTTCAGAAGGAAATAAGCTATAAGCTGAGTAAAGCTGCGCTGGAAATACTGGCGATAATAACCTACCGTCAGCCGGTTACTATACAGGAAATAGAGATGATAAGAGGAGTTTCGTCCGGTGGAGTTCTCAGGGGGCTTCTGGAAAAAAGTCTTGTAAAGATCGCGGGCAGAAAGGAAGCTATCGGCAGGCCGGTTCTTTACAGGACGACGGAAAAATTCCTGGAGTATTTCGGATTGGAATCCATATCAGATATACCTCCGCTCGAAGAGCTCGGTATAGATAAGGAAGTACAGGAACTCATAGATTCGATCGAAAAAGAAGATGCAGAGAGTGATAATACAGATGATGAACAGCAGGAGACTCTTTTTGAGGAAGATATAGAGATTGATGAAGAGAATAGTAATGAACAGATAGAAACTCTTTCCGATGAAGATACAGGAATCAGCGAAAAGCAGCAGTCTGAAGCGGCACCGTCTTCTAAAGATGACGGCTGCCAGGAAGAAGAGGGAGAAAAGGCAGATGGAAGAATTCAGAAAGAAGATTGACGATATAGATATTAAATTATGCGGGCTTCTCGATCAGAGAGCAGAAATCGCAAAAAAAATAGGAAAGATAAAAGAAAAGGACCAGGAACAGGTATTCTCTCCTGACAGGGAAAAGAAAGTGCTTGATCTGGTGATTGCCCATAGTAATGAGAATAACGGCGCATTCCCGGTAAAAGCCAAAATAAATATATTCAGAGAGATAATGGCAACATCAAGAGTTCTTCAGAAGGATCTTAAAATAAGCTTTCTCGGACCGCTGGCAACATTTACACATCTGGCTGCAATCAGGCATTTTTCCGATCTTTGCCAATATTCCCCTGCTTCAAGTATACAGCAGGTCTTTAGAGATGTCGAAAAGAGCAGGGCGGATTACGGTGTAGTCCCGGTAGAAAATTCAACTGAGGGTGTTGTATCGCACACTCTGGATATGTTCTTCGATTCGGAATGCAAGATATGCGCAGAGTTGATAATGGAGGTCTCGCATCACCTGCTTTCAAGGGATAAAGAGATGAACAGGATAAAAAAGATATACTCGCATACCCAGGCTTTTGCCCAGTGCGAGATGTGGCTGGAAGAGCATATGCCGATGGTACGGTGTATCGAAGTGTCTTCAACCGCTGAAGCTGCGCAGAAAGCCAGCTGCGAAAAGAATACAGCTGCAATTGCTGCCAGGGTGGCAGCAGAAGTATATAATCTCAACATACTTGCTGAAAGGATAGAAGATATAAGGGAGAATGTAACACGGTTCTTCATAATCGGCCGTGAGAGTGCAAAGGTCACATCAAATCCAAAAACTACCATAATGTTTTCTATGAATGACAGGGTCGGCGGACTTCATGATATGCTTGTCCCGTTCAAAAGGAATAAGCTGAACCTTACCAAGATAGAGTCCCGTCCGTCCCGGATAAAAGCCTGGACATATGTGTTTTTTATAGATATGGAAGGACACATTGACCAAAAAGAAGTTCAGGACTCCCTGTCTGAGCTCAAGGGAAACTGTCTTTTTCTCAAAGTACTCGGATCATATCCGACAGCTATGAAAATATCAGACAAATTATACGACTAAAAACATGGAGAGAAATATGCCCAAGCCAAGGGAAATCATAAAAGATTTTTTACCTTATGTGCCCGGTATGAGTCTGGAGGAAGTCAGAAAACAATACGGACTTGACAGCATAGTAAAATTGGCAAGCAATGAAAACCTCTGGGGTACTTCTTCAAGGGCGCTGGATGAACTGACAAAAGAACTTGAGAATATCCATATTTATCCGCAATCTGAACCTGCTGAATTGAAAAAGCGGATCGCGGACCGGTTCTCTGTTCCTGAAGAAGCTGTTATTACCGGCAATGGAACAGACGAGATCATAGAGTTGATTTCGAGGACTTTTTTGGAACCCGGCGACAAAATAGTCATATCAAAGAACTCTTTCATAAGATACAGGATGGCCGGGATTATTATGGATGCTGAAGTCACGGAAGTACCGCAGAAGGATCACAGGATAGATATTAAAGGATTGGCGGCGGCGGTAGACAAGAGGACGAAGATCATATATATAGATAATCCCTGCAATCCGACAGGTACTTATGTCGATTCTAACGGGCTCAATGATCTTATCAGGGCACTTAAAGACATGGCTGAACCTCCTTTACTTGTACTCGATGAAGCATATTACGAATATGTAACTGTTTCTGAATATTCTTCAGGCATGGAGTATCTGAAGGGCAGTGTGCCGGTAATGGTTCTGAGGACTTTTTCCAAGATATACGGTTTGGCCGGACTGAGGATAGGTTATGCGGTGGGGGATCCGGGAATAATATCTCTGATAAACAGGATCCGGCCGCCTTTCAATACCAACAGGCTTGCCCAGGCAGCGGCAACAGGTGCTTTTGCTGATAACAGTTTTGTAGATATGGTACGGGAGAAGACTGAAAAGGAAAAAAAGTACCTGTACGGACAATTGGATAGTATGGATCTACAATACGTAAGGTCACAGACAAATTTTATACTGGTTAGATTAGGTTCAGAAAAAGTAAGACCATTATGTGAGTTCCTGCTTCAAAGGGGAATAGTTTTGAGACCGCTTGCAGGATATGATCTGGACGATTATATCAGGGTGACTGTTGGGAGACATGAACATAATACCTGTTTTATCGAAGGGTTAATGGAGTTTCTGAACACCGCTAAGGAGTAATCAGATGATAATAACACTTAAAGAGGGGATATCAAAGGAACAGATCAATATAATAGAAAAAAAGGCCAGGGAACTGGGATTTTCACCGGAAGTCTCTATAGGTGAAAAGAAGACCCTTGTACTGGTCAAGGGAGAACAGGCGATCCTTTCAAGGGAAGTATTCGAAGCCTATGAGGCGGTCGATTTTATTACGGCCATATCAGAGCCGTATAAACTTGTATCGAAAAAATGGAAAACCAAGACTGTAGTAGATGTTGACGGAATAAAGATCGGCGGAGAAGATATGGTCTTCATGGCCGGTCCGTGTTCTGTAGAGGACCCTGATACGATGCTCGAAATAGCATTGTTTGTTAAGCAGAGCGGTGCGTCAGTCTTGAGGGGGGGCGCATTCAAACCCAGGACATCTCCTTATGCGTTCCAGGGTCTCGGAGAAGAAGGGTTGAAGATACTCAAGAGTGTATCCGAAGAAACAGGGCTGAAAATAGTCACTGAAGTGATGAGTATAGCGCAGGTGGAGATCGTCGAAAAATATGCCCATATGATACAGCTCGGAGCAAGGAATATGCAGAATTTTGAACTGCTCAAAGCATGTGGGAAATCAAGCAAACCGATACTGCTTAAGAGAGGATTCTCAAATACGATAAAAGAATTCCTTATGAGCGCAGAATATATCGCTTCTGAAGGTAACAGTAATATAGTATTGTGTGAAAGGGGAATAAGGACTTTTTCCGATTTTACCAGGTTTACGCTTGATATCGCCTGCGTGCCTGTTGTAAAAAACCAGACCCATCTGCCTATAATAGTAGATCCCTCCCATCCTGCAGGAAAGAGGAACCTGGTAGAACCGCTCTCAATGGCGGCGGTGGCTTCCGGCGCCGATGGCCTTATTATCGAAGTACACAAGAATCCGGAAAATGCCAAATCGGATGGTTCTCAGACTGTGTTTTTTGAACAGTTCAAGAGTATAGTAGAACGGGCATCCCGGATCAGGAAAGCCGTTTCAGAAGTCTGAAAAGAAGGACAATATGAAATTTCGAAAGGAACTTTGTTGAAGAGTATTCAGCCAGGCAGCTGTCGGAAAGTACCCTATGTTTGCTTCTAAAAAAAAGGTCCCGCATGAAATCAAGGCCGCCGCGCTGATTCACGGAACTACACGAGTAACAGCAGACAAACAGATTTCCCTGCGCGCATTGATAATGACCGCTCTTTCCAGCGGCAGGTCGGAAATAAAGAACTGCTTTTTCTCATCAGACTGCGAAAGGCTTATAAAAATATTAAAAAAACTCGGTATCAGGATAAAGAGAAACAAAGACGGAGATCTTGATATAACCGGCCGGGGGAGATACGGATTGCGGGCACCTTACGGAAAGATCGATTGCGGCGGATCTGACGATGTCATAAGTATTATGGCAGGAATACTTGTGCCTCAAATGTTCGGATCGGTGCTTGTTGCCGATAACGACGTGACAGAGATGTCCATGAGAAAGATAACTCTTCCTCTGAAAAGAATGGGAGCGGATATATCAGCGAATAAAGCGGAATTTCCTCCTCTTAAAATACGGCCCGGTCTTATAAAGGGTACCAGTTTAAGGACATATCTGCCCGGAGCGGATGTGAAGACATGCCTGTTGTTTTCTGCTCTTTATTCTGATGAAACCACGACTATAGCACAGCAGTATATGTCACACGATCATACAGAAAGGATGATGCAGTATTTCGGAATAAGCGTAGGGAGTTCCGGTAATACAGTATCGATTTCGGGAGGTGCCAACTGGCCGGGAAAGGTTGTCAAAGTGCCCGGTGATTTTTCTGTTGCAGCGTTTCTTATTGCGGCAGCGCTTCTTGTAAAAGACAGCAGTATAGAGATCAGGGATGTCGGGCTCAATCCGACAAGGACCGGATTTTTGAACATTTTAAGAAGAATGGGGGCGGATATTCAAGTTACTCAAACAGAACAGATATGCAATGAACCGGTGGGAACTGTCAAAGCATCATATACAAATGAACTGAGACCTGTGATACTAGATCAGGATGATATTCCGGAATTAATGGATGAGATACCGCTTATAGTGCTTCTTGCCACCCGCGCTAACGGCAAAACCATCATAGAGGGAGTAGATGCCATGAGAAAAAACAGATCCAACAGGCTTCATGCCATATCGACACAACTCCAGAATATGGGACAGAGCATAGAAGAGCAGTACGATTCGCTTGTAATAACCGGAGGGAAAGGGCCGCTGAAAAGAGCAAAGCTAAAAAGTTTCCGGGATGCTGAGATAGCGATGATGCTCACAATAGCCGGCCTTTCTGCAAAAGACGGGATAGAGATAGACAGTACAGCATGTGTGGAAAAATCATACCCCGGTTTTTATGGAATCCTGGAGGGTGTCATTGAAAGATAGATTCATCATAACGATAGACGGTCCTGCCGGCGCGGGAAAGACAACGATCGCCAGCAAGCTGGCAGACAGGATAGGGTTCAGGTATGTGGATACCGGTTCGATGTACAGGGCAATAACACTGAATGTGATAGAAGAGGATCTGTCGTTTTCGGATGTGCCTGCAATAGAGGTGCTGGCAGAGGAATCGGATATAAGGATCGGTTTTGACGGCGGGTGTATGAAGATATATCTTGACGGAAGGGATATAACAGGAGAAATACGCCAGCGTGCCGTGACTGAAAACACATCGCTTATTGCTGCTATTCCCGGTGTCAGGTATAAACTTGCAAAAATACAGAGACAGGCTGCAGAAGATCTCGGCAAAGTAGTATTTGACGGCAGGGATATGGGCAGCATAGTGTTTCCTGATGCGGATCTTAAGATATACCTTGATGCGGGGATAGAAGAAAGAGCCCGGCGAAGATGGCAGGAACTAAAGGACAGAGGCGAGGATATAAATATAGAAAAACTGAAAAAAGACATAACAGAAAGGGATAGACGAGATGCATCCAGGGGATTGGCGCCGCTAAGGATACCCGAAAATGCTTCAATAATAGACTCAACTTCCCTAAGTATAGAAGAAGTGGTGGATAAAATAATTGAATTATTACATAGGCAGGTTTCTTTTTAGGATCATTTTCAGGGTCGCATTCCGGCTCAATGTCTATGGCAGGTATAACATGCCTGCCGGGCCATGTCTTATAGTGTCGAATCATAATTCACTTATCGATCCTCCTCTGGTATCAAGCTGTCTCAGGCGTCCGATATATTTTATGGCAAAGAAAGAACTTTTTGATATCCCGGTATTCGGCGATTTAATAAGATCAGCGCATGCTTTTCCGGTAAACCGGCACGCTGCCGATCTTTCAACTGTGAAAAAGGCTATAAAGCTTCTTAAATCCGGTCGGTCTCTGCTGCTTTTCCCGGAGGGGACAAGAAAAAAATCCGATAAGAAAATACACCGCGGAGTGTCGCTGCTTGCGCATAAAGCCGGTGTTCCTGTCGTACCCTGCAGGTTGTTCAATAACGAAAAGCCTTACAGATTCAGACGCTTGGCATGCAGGATAGGCAAACCGGTGAATTTCAGCCTGCTGCCGGGTGAAAAGGCAAACAGCAGGCTCTATCTTGATTTTGCAGAAGAACTGGTGAACAGGATATATGAACTTCAGGATAATTGATACAGGTTAAAGAAGAAAAATGAAGAATATAACAATCAAAGAGATAGCCCAGAAGTCCGGTACTTCGATAGCCACGGTATCCAGGGTTATGAATAATCCCGAAAAAGTTTCGGAACCGGTACGCAATAAGATACTGTCTGTTATGGAAGAATACGGGTACATACAGAACAGGATTGCCAAGGGTCTTGTTAAAGGAAGGTCACAGGTAATAGCGGTAGTGGCGCCGGGTGAAGAAGAGTTTTTTAACGCATATTATTTCAAGGGCCTGTTTTTCGGAATTGTCAATGCCGCAAACAGGCTGGGGTACAATGTTATGGTGAACCAGCTTGTAAGAACAGGCGGATGCAGGAATCAGTTCCCTGTTGACGGATATATCGTGATCTCACCTCCTGTCGGCGACCCGTTTCTCAAGGAGCTTAGAAATATAGATATCCCTGTGGTACTTATAGGCAGGAAAACTGATGATATCAGCTATGTAGACCTGGATAACATACAGGCAAGTTTCAGGATGACCAGCCATCTTATCGAGTGCGGTCATGATCGGATAGTCATACTGACAGGGGGAAAAGATATCCAGAATTCTGCTGAAAGAGTCACAGGATATAGAAAAGCCCTGGATACGGCAGGTATAGTACCGGATGATAAATATATCATTGATTGCGGTTTTTCTGAAGATACTGCTTACGACAAGATAGGGTGTATCCTTTCAGAAGGTATGGTTTTTACCGCAGTTATGGCATGTAATGATCTTATGGCAATAGGCGCTATACGCGCTATACATGAGAGGAAACTGGATGTTCCTGAAGATATTTCAGTAACGGGATTCGACGATATGGATATTACCTCCTATTTTTCCCCAAGGCTTACAACTTTCAGCCAGCCGTTATCGGCAATGGGTGAAGATTCAGTACGCCTGCTTGTCGGACATATTGAAGGACATATCACTTCTCCACAGGGAAAAGAGTTCACCGGAATGATGATTTTGAGGGAATCGCATAAATAGGTTTATCGACTGAGACAGTAAAAATATTTTACAGTAATTTTACATTTCTTTCAAAATCCTTTCATTTTTTCACAACTTTTTCATACCTGCCGGGTATAATATCACCATTGAATGTAAACGATTACATTAATCAGGAGCCGAGCAATAAAATGTCTATCACGATCAAAGAAATAGCAAAGAGAGCTAACACTTCCATAGCCACAATATCCAGGGTACTTAATAACCGGGAAAAGGTGGCGCAGAAAACAATAGACAAAATAGTTGCAATAATGGACGAGACCGGCTACAGGAGAAACCAGCTTGCAGGCGGACTCGCCGGCGGAAAAACTCAAGTAATAGCTATGGTCACTCCTGACAAAGAAAATTTTTTCCACGCGTACTATTTTCAGCAACTCTTTATGGGAATAAGCAGAGGAGTTATTGAAAACGGTTACAGCATACTTATCAATCATGATGAGTACGGGAATCCTTCCGGCAGCAATCATTTCCCGGTAGACGGGTATATTGTGATCTCTCCTTCAATGGACAGTCCTGTTATTGAAAAACTCTCTTACAATGAAGCGCCGTCTGTACTGATCAACAGGAAATCCGATCTGCATAACTGGGTGGACATAAACAACGAATCGGCTATAGCTATAATCGTGAACCATCTAACAAGGCTCGGCCACGAGAACATAGCAATGATAACCGGCGGGGATAACATCCAGAATTCGATAGAAAGGATATCCGGATACAAAAAAGCTCTTAAGATGAACGGTATTGCTTACAGAGAGGATTATGTCATAAACGGAGAATTCACCGAGAGAAAAGCTTATGAGGAAGTAGACAGGCTGGTTTCAAGAAGACTTCCGATAACAGCTATCATGGCGTGCAATGACCTCATGGCAGTGGGCGCCATAAACGCGGTTAATGACAATAATCTGAGGGTTCCTGAAGATATAGCGGTAGTAGGATTTGACGATATTGACGGTATATGTTTCTTTAAACCTTCCATAACGACTTTCCGGCAGCCTTTTTTTGAAATGGGCAGATCGGCCGCCGAAATGCTTATTTCCCAGATAGAAGGGAGATCGGATACTCCGGTTAACATGGAGTTTGACGGGAAACTGATACAGAGGGAATCCTGCGGCGCATATCTGAAAATGGGGATTTATGAATAATACAAAAAAGACAAAAGAAGAACAGGCAGTTACGGTTAAATCCGTACTGGAAGAAAAAGGAGATATGATAAAGAAAGACAGAAACACAGGAAAAAATTCAGTTTGAAATATAATGAAGGTAAAAAAATGGGGAAAAAAGCAGAAATGGAACAAGGAGGAAGAAAAATGAGGAAATTAGTATTAGTGTTAGTGGGGATCATGATCCTGGCAGTTCCCATGGTACACGCGGAAAAGACCGAAGGGAATTACACAAGAGCGGAAGCTATAGATGACCTGAACACTTTATCGGCAGCGGCGCTGGACGCTCTTAACGTAGCGGGATGTGGAGCGACAATGGCTGCTAATATTGTAGCTTACAGGGATGTTACTCCTTTTGTCGCTATTGAAGATCTGGGAAATGTCAGTGGTATAGCTGTACCTGGAACTTATTACGACAATTTCAGGACATTTTTCTGGGGAACTGATATGATACCGAATGACGAAGGCGGCGGCGGAGTAGGCGACCTCTCAGCAAGTGTTGAAGTTACAGCATCTGTTGCGGGTATCACTTCACTCACAGTTACGGATACCGCTGGTGCTGACGGTGTCGTATCTTTCGGAACCCTGACTTCAGCGTATACAAAAGCGCCTGAAAGCATAACAGTCGGTATATCATCGAACTACGGCAGCTGGGAACTAGAGATCTATACGGATAACTTTCCGTCAACAACTCCGTCTACAAGTACATGGGGATTGGCGTACGGCGGTATGATCGATGCTTCTCAGGGAACAAGAGTCCCGCTCGGCTGGTGTGCCTTTGAAGACGCTACATGGGGAGACGCTGAAGCGCCGAGTACCGACAAAGACAATATGGGCCGCTGGATGTATGTAAAAGATCAGAGCGATCTGGATGATCCTGCTGCAACCGGTGACCAGTCATGGGCCGGCAGAGGCGGATATGCAAATATAGCATGGGGTATTCCCGGAACAAGTTATGTCGTGAACCCGTATAACACTGGCGGAGATCCGCAGTATACAGATGCTATGGCAGGTGATGATTTCAATCTCTACCTGGAAACAGCCGGCAGCGCATTGCCCGGTACATATAGTTCGACTGTATACCTTGACCTCATAAACGAATAAAAAGAGGAATTGCTTGGTTCACCCTCTATAAGGGAGGGTGGACCAAAGCATGTAAAAAAATGCCAAGCAATAAGATTGAAAATTTAATAAAGGTTTTAGCGGTGCTCCTCGCATGTATTATAATACTGGTTGCGGTATGTTTTGCGGCCGGGGGGGTCGGCGTTGATCCGACTATTGTCGAAACTTTAGCTGAACGGGAAACCGTAACAACAGGTACTTTAACGGTAGTGAACAATGAACAGTACCCGGTTTCAGTGACAGTCAAACTTGAGAACTGGCTCAAAAGGAAAGGTTTCGACAATAATCTGAGCGCAATGGCGCCGGAAGACTGGGTGAAGATCGAGCCGTCAAAATTCGAGATAAAAGCCCGGTCAGCGAAAAAAGTAAACTATATCCTGAATATACCGGAAGGTTTGAAGGGCGAGCTGGTGGCGATGGCTTATTTTGCGCCTGTCAGCATGACCAAAAGTTCGATGTTAAGAAGCAGGATCGGCGTATGTATCTATGCGGGAATAAAAGGTACGGAAAAAATCCAGGCAAAAATCTCGGAAACCGTGATATTGCCGGATGACAAAGAAGGAAAAAAAGGATTGGGATTCATAACGAAACTAGAGAATTCCGGCAATGTGCATATCAGACCTGTAGGTAAAGTAATTGTTTTACAAGAAGGGAAGACGATCAAAGAGATAGATTTTCAAAAAGGGTTTCCGATATATCCCGGTAAGACCCATTCATATTCCGTATACTGGAAGAACGCGGATCTTCCAGTAGGCGTTTATACTGCCCGTGCTGTTTTCGAGTACGGTACGATATACGGCGATACTAAGGAAACAAAAGGAAAGGATACGGAGTTCATAAGCGTAAAATGAAAAGATTCCTGAGCATATTCATATCGGTACTGTTTGTGATCGCGCCTGTAATGGGCCGCGCTGAGACAGGTTCTTTTGTGGTCCAGGCAGTAATAGAAGCAGCTATTGATACTCCGGTGCTCAGTGTTCCTGAAAACGATACTGACGGAGATTATAGTGTAACCTGGAGTTCGGTAACATTAGCGGGTATATATCAGCTTGAAGAGAGTGCTGATCCGGGGTTTACCAGTACTGCCCAGTACTGGCCTACGCCTGCAACCCAGTCGTTTACAGGTAAAGATGACAGTACATATTATTACAGAGTAAAGGCCTGGACAGATACTCCCGAAAACGGTGGGCATTCCAGTACATGGAGCTCTTCAGCTTCTATAACAGTGAATTCGGGTGTAATCGTAAAAAGAATAAACTGTAATGGGTCTGATCTTATTACTGCGCAGGGAGAGATATTCTCGGCTGATATTGCTTATAGTACAGTAAGCGCAATGGGATATGTGCTGGGCGGTTCCGCTTCTGTATCAACTGATTCGATAGCAGGTACTGAAGATGATGCTCTTTACCAATCTAGCAGGTACGGGAACCTTGAATACCGTTTTGACCTTCCGGCAGGCATGTATAATATCACTTTAAAATTTGCAGAGACCGGCTACAGTTCAGCGGGAAGCAGAGTATTCAATGTATATGTCCACGATCTTGACACAAATAACAGGGGAATAAAAGTGCTCGGGGATTTTGATGTATGCGCGGTCGCCGGCGACAGTAATACCGCTGTTGACAGGACTTTCTCAAACATAACGGTAAACGAAGGTTTTCTGAAGATAACTTTCGAGGGGATAACGAATCTTCCGGCAGTGTCGGCAATAGAAGTGAAAGAGACACCGTATGTTATAGGCGACATAGGGATGTCGGACGATGCCTTTATTGATATGGTGGAATACAAAGCGTTCAAATGGTTCTATGATAATGTTTCTGCTCCTTATTACCTTGTTTCAGCATGGGGTCCACATGATGATTACGCCTTTATGGTTGATACAAACATCGCGGGAATCGGTTTTCAGATGATTGTATACTGCGTTGCTGTCGAGCGCGGGTGGATGACATATCAGGAAGCTTATAACAGGATAAAAGGTATGTTTCAGGGGATAAACCTGATGAAACAGGGTGAAGCTCCCTATGATAATCCGTATGAGACTTACTGGCACTATTACGAACGGCTCAACCCGACCGAACCGCTTCCGGCACAGGACACTGTAAGGTCAATATTTGATAATGGCGACTTTATGATGGGCGTTGTATTTGCTGAGGAATATTTCAAGGGAACTGAGATAGAACTGCTGGCAAAACAGGTTTATGAATCACTTGACTGGAATAAGTTCGGTGACTATACACATCCTACATATTCTGAAGAGATGATAGCTGTCCTTCTCGGCGCATCAGCACCAAGGGCTTCCTGCAGGAACAATACGATGATAGCCGGTTTTAATAACGCAAGTGACGGGTTGCTGACTACTCCGCTTTATTTTTACCAGTGGTTCGATAACTTTTACGACGGCAGGGAAAAAACTCCTCCGAGCGGAAGGGATGATTTCCAGTACGCTGTGAATTCGACGCTTGCAAACAGGCAGATGCATATAACTGAATGGCAGAACGATCCTGTTGAATATAATACTTACGACTGGGATACCTGGGGTCTTACAGCAGCCTCCCATGACGGCGATTACGGTTTTGCCGGATTTTACGGTGGAGATGTAAATCCGTTTGCCGCAGCGGCATCGATGCCTTTTACACCTACAGAAAGTCTGAACGCAATGAAACACATGTACTACAGGTTCTATAAAAACGGATTCAGGTCGTACATAGGTCCTATATGGTCTGACATGTACGGCTTCTGTCAGACATACAATATAGGTTCTACTTCTGCCGGATCACCTTTTTATAAATCCACGGGTAACGGCGCGTTCGATTACGGTTCTATCGTTATGGGACTTGAGAATTACAGGAGCGGTTTTGTCTGGAATACCGCAATGAACAGTGACTATATAAAAGCGGGACTTTACAGGATAGGCGTATCCGGTTATGATACGCCGCTCGCAGTCAACATTGCTGAGAACAGACCTGTAACTGCGTCAAGTGTAAACGGTACAAATACTGCAGCTAGTGCAGTTGACGATAATCTGATAACAAGATGGGAATCCGACTGGTCTGCAACTAACCAGTGGATATATGTGGACCTTGAGGATACCTTTGATATAGATAAGGTGGAGATATACTGGGAAGAGGCATGTGCCAAATCATACAAAATACAGACTTCATATGACGCTGTCACATGGACTAATGTGTATGCAAAAAGCTCGAATGCCGGTGCAGTGAACAGGATAATTTTCAGTACACCTGTAAACGGAAGGTATGTCAGGGTATTATGTACGGAAAAAGCGCTCACGGATTACGGTTATTCCATATGGGGATTGAAGGTCTTCGGTACTGAAGCCGGTTCGATAGATACTCCCGTTATAGCAGTGCCTTCGACCGATGATGACGGAGAATATGTCGTGAGCTGGAACAGCGTATCCGGGGCGGCGATATACCAGTTGCAGGAAGATACAGTAGATACTTTTGACAGCGCTGACAACAGGGAATTCTGGGCGGCCGGGATTTCCGAGAATATTACAGGCAGAACTGAAGGTGTCTACTATTACAGAGTGAAAGCCTGGACTGCATCACCTCAAAGCGGCGGAATGCCCAGTGACTGGAGTGGTACAGAATCATTAGAAGTAAATTCAGGTACGACATTGATAGATAATTTCGATGACGGGGATGATAGTAACTTATTCGGTGGTACAAATGGTCCATGGGGAGATGGTGTTACAAGGTCTTTTGATGCGGGTTCTTTAAAGTTGGACTACAATATTGACGGGTGGTCGGCCTTCTCATTCGGAATCGGGTCCGGTCACAATAATTTTACTTCTTATACCAATCTGACTTTCTATATTAAAGGTACTGCAGACTACTATGGAATAGCCATGAAAGATGGTTCTAATAATGAAGTCATACTTCCTATAAATAGTTATATAGCGGGCGTAGCTGTAACGGGTATTTATAATAAAGTTACCGTTCCGTTGAGTGCATTCGCAAGTGTGAATAAGTCAGATGTAATATTTATATGGGTGAATTTTGATTCCGGTAGTATGTCCAATACTGTCGGTGCGGTTAACATCGAGGATCTGGCGCTTGAATAAGATAAAAAGGATCGTATTAACAGCAACTATATTGTCTCTTTTGCTTTTCACGGGCAGCACTGTGAATGCCGTGAACTGCACGAAAGCCGTATACAATATTGCTGATAATCAGCCAAGTAACAGCATCACATTCAATAACGGTTCAGGAGATTCCTACAAACTGGCAAACCAGTACATAAGGCTGGATTATCAGTTTAACCAGGATATAAAAGAATGGAAGATAGAGCTCAAGGGCGAACTCAGGAATATAAAACATAACCATATTAATATACCGCTGGCATGCAGGATCGAAGACTCCGCCGCGGTTCCTGCTGCATTCGATCCTGATTCTGATAACAGCGGCTGGTATTCGATAATGAACGGTGCGGGAATGATGTCCGGCACTGACACAAATTCTTATAAAGCGGGCGGGAACAGTTGCGGTTCTCCCGTATACATTTATATGGAAGGAGATTTCAGTATCGCTGCCGCCGGCGGTTATACCGGTTCTATAGAACTCATATTTTATGACCTTACTGACAAGGTAAACCCGAAGATAGTGCATATTCCGATAGCCAAGATCGGCATGGTAGGTAACAGGATAGTCATCGAGGCTGATGTCACTGATGACAGGAAAGTAGTCGGTACAGAGCTGAATTACAAGATCAACGGCGGGGACTGGCAGAAAAGACAAATGAATATGGAGGGACAAGCAGAGATAGTAAAACGCTGTTATTCCGTGTTTGAGCCCGAGGAACTGACCGGGAGCAACATATTCAAGTATTATTTAGAAGCGTCTGACGGAACCAATGTCGAGACCTGGAAGAGCCAGGCGGATCCGCAGAATATCAACATATCAAGGATCACTAAATTTCCAAAGATAAAAACGGGGTTCTTAAAGATAGAAGACGGTAATCCTGATGATGGTGAAACCAGCCTTGAACTTACTGAAGGCTCAGTTGACGGAGATCTGGAGATAACTATCGAGCAGTGTGATATGGACAGTATAACCATACCTGAGGGTACGGGAGCTGCATCTTCAAAAAAACCGGTTGCCGTTTACAGGCTTGAGCCTGACAGATATGTTTTCAAGAAACCGATAAAATTGACGCTTCTTTATTTCGATCTGCTTCAGACAGGAACTGTCCAGATGCCGGGCGCGCCGAGTCCGGGTGTTAATGAAACCGAACTGGGACTTTTCTACTGGGATGATTTCGAATGGAGACTTGTCAGCAGGGATGTAGACAAAGACAACAATACGGTTACGGGAACAATAACTCATTTCTCAATGTATGCTATCTTCCCGGTGAGCCCGTTGACCGCGGCCGATTACAGGCCTAAAAGGAAGATAATCACACCGGCAACACCTGACACAATCAATGATACAGCAGGTTTTGATGCGATGCCGGCTGAATTTGAGATAAAGATCTATGATATAACAGGAAGACTTGTAAGAACCATAGATGAGACAGATAACAGCGGGGCGAACTGGGACGGTGCGGATGAGTACGGTAATATTGTCGAAAGCGGAGTATATATATATCAGTTCAGAGCCGATGTGAACGGGGAACAGGAATTAATAAGCGGGACCATAGCGGTGGCAAAATGATGAAGTACATCAATAAAATCTTTATACTTGCAGCTGCCCTGATAATGATCTCGGAATACGGGGTCAATGCCGCTTTTAAGGAACTTGGCTGGAGTGCGCGTTCTGCGGGAATGGGCGGCGCGTATACAGCTGTCAGTGATGATTCGGGCGGGATACTCTATAATCCGGCAGGTATAGTCCAGGTTGAGGATTATGAAGCGAATTTTATGTATGCCAAGCTTTTTTACGGGCTGGATGAAGTCGACCTTGGACTTAACTACGGCGCTTTCCTGGTTCCGGTGGCGGATATCGGTACATTCGGTGTGAACTGGGCTAATTTTGTATCTGGAGACCAATACGCTGAAGATATCCTCACCATAGCTTATGCCAGAAGGATAAATGACCTTGTCAGGAAATATTTCAGGAAAAGGCTTGTTCCTGAAATGTCCTTCGGAATAAACATCAAATACCTTACACATTCATATACACTCGACAAATATGCTGAGGACGATCCGGTTTTTGATGACGGGAACTCTTCATCGGGGGTCGCCCTTGATATGGGTCTCTGGTCAAAGCCTGTGCCTGACCTGTTGCCCGGTTTTACGGCCGGACTTATGTTTAAAAACATAAATCAGCCGGATGTCGGATTAAATACAAAAGATCCTGTCCCTATGGAACTCAGGGTCGGGCTGGCCTATAAGGAGAGAAGATTGCGCCGGCTGGAAAATATCCTTACAGCTATTGACCTCGTATATCGTAATCAGGAATGGGGAAGCAATGATGATAAACTGAACCTGCATTTTGGTCTGGAAGCATGGGTTTTTGACAGGCTGCTCGGTTTTAGACTCGGGAAGAACATAAACGAACTTGCCGCGGGGTTCACAATTAACATGCCGGAAGCGTTTAATCTGGATATAAGGCTTGATTATGCGTTCTTATGGCCATGTAAGATAGAGGAAACTCTCGGCACTCACAGGATTTCCTTTACATACAGATTTTAATTAATGATTATAAATGATAATGTAAAGTCATATTATGAATAAGTGAAATGGCACACCAAATCTTGCCAGTACAAATAAAATAAGGTATAATTTAATTCTAATTGCGTAGTTAGATGTTTGTGAAGGGAGGTAAGAAATGAGAATAAGTAAATCTACATTGACTGCACTATTCTGTTTTTCTGTCTTGATGACGGGTTGCGCGACAATACAGGAAGCTGGCAGCGGTAGCAGTGCAAGGCCGAAAGCGGCGCCTAGTGTCATGAAGAAAGTTACGCCGGATAAGCTCATGATCGCCGATTTTAATGCCGGAGTCAGGCCCAACCTGATAGGCGGGGATTTCGGAGCATGGGACAGGGATCCCGGCGATCCGACGCAGTTCTGTGAAGCTGAATTCAGCACCGAGGTAAAAGCCGGTATGGAAGGGTCTTCCATGAAACTCACGTATGATGTCGATTCCCCTGAATCAGCATTCAATGGTTTCTGGATGAAGCTGGAAGGTACTGATTTCAGTACATATAACAGTATTGTCTTCTCGGTAAAAGGTGAAACAAAGGACGGTTTTACGGACAAACTCGTGATCGAACTGAAAAGCCCGAACGATGAAACCGGAAAAAATATGGTGAGCGGCATAACTGCTGAATGGCAGGAGTTCGTATTGCCTCTTTCGAGTTTCAGCGGTCTTAGCAGCTATGCACAATTGAGTGAATTCGTAGTTGTCTTCGATGACACTAACTCGTCACCTAAAACCGGAGTTATCTATTTAGACAACATTTATGTGAAGAAATAGAAAACCAGACTGGCCGTAATATATGTCAGTTTTCAATAAATGGAGATCTCAGGTATATGCAGTCTCCATATTATCTCTATTCTTTACTATCTCATCAATAGACGGTGTCAGATCGGACACCGGAGACAGGAGGGTCATTGCCGTCGATGATTTTGAATCAGAAAGCACGCTGAACCTCCTCGGCGGCAATACCAATCCGTGGGAAAACACTCCAGACGAAAACAGCG
>JBDRKX010000085.1:0-28649 GCA_043813605.1 Elusimicrobiota bacterium
ATCATCGAGGTTCTTTGATCTCACTTTGTAATAATAAGTGACATTCGCGTTCAGTCCCTGGTGCGTGTATGTCAGCGCCGTATTTTCATAGATCACTCCGTAATCGCCATTCGTCGCGGTCGACGCCTCTAACGAATAAACTGTACTTGCCGAATTACCGTTGTCCGTCCAGGATACCTCGACACTTTCTGATGCGACCGCACCAAATGTCACTGCTCCCGGTACAGTAGATAACGTATGCGTGGAATTTTCCGCATTGTATGTTGTATAAACATCATCCAGGTTCCTTGCCCTTACCTTATAATAGTAAGTCACATTCGCGCTCAACCCCTGGTGCGTATATGTCAGTGCGGTGTCTTCGTAGATCACGCCGTAATCACCGTTCGTGGCTGTCGACGCCTCTAACGAATAAAGAGTACTCGCCGAATTACCGTTATTCGTCCAGGAGACCTCGACACTATCCGATGCGACCGTACCGAATGTTACAGCGCCGGGTACGGCAGATAATGTATGCGTAGAGTTCTCGGAATTGTACCCTGTATAAACATCATCGAGGTTCTTTGCCCGTACCTTATAGTAGTATGTCACATTCGCGTTCAAGCCCTGATGCGTATATGTCAGCGCCGTGTCTTCATAGATGATCCCGTAACTGCCGTTAGTCGCTGTCGACGCTTCTAACGAATAAACCGTACTCGCCGAATTGCCGTTATTCGTCCATGAGACCTCTACACTGCCTGAATCGACTGTACCGAATGTTACCGCTCCGGGCGTTACGCATAATGTATGTGTATCTTTTGTAGTATTGTAACTCGTATAAAGGTCTTTAATACTTTTTGCCCTGACTTTATAAAAATATGTTGTATTAGTACTGAGTCCTGTATGCTCGAAACTTGCCGTATACGGACCCGAATAGAGCGTCCCGAAATCCGTATCAGTGCCAGTACTTCCTTCCAGTTCATAATGGGTTCCTGCTGGATTGGTATCGACCCAGCTGACTATAATGCTGCCGGTATTTACTTCGGAAAAATTCAAGACTCCGGGCACAACGGCACGGGTCCACGCGGTAGCGGCATTGGAGAGTGCCGACCATTTGGGTATTTCGTCACAAGTCCATATTCTAAAATAATACGTTGAATTATCATCCAGATCCGGGACAGTCGTATTATGAGTTGATTTAGCCGCACATTCTGTCGATAACTCTATCTGGGCATTTGAAATATCCCACGACGCCCCCGGATCTTTTGAATGCTGGATCCTGAATTTACTGCCGGCAGTAAGAGGATTACTCCAGCCGTCGTCTCCCGGCGCGGTCCAGTTAAGAGAGATCTCCCCTTCGCCACCGCCGGTAAGAGCTGTCAGGTCCGTTATGGCAGCCGGAGGAATTACTTTCGGCAATGAATCCGGGGAATTCGATATATATGATTCATAACCGGCATTATCAGTTGTTTTCAGAGCAAAATAGTATGTCGTTCCGGGAGTCATTGACTGAACTGTCATGTTCTCCGGACCGCCGGCGGATTTCGGTGAAGGTTCTCCGGCAGCCTGAGTGGCTGAATCCCATTCGCCTGATATATAATCATATTCTACCGTCACAGTATTTCCAGATGAATTACGGGAATGCGCTATCATTCCGACCATCTGCGCTGTTGCGGCAAAGGGTTCCGTTATTCCCTGAAGGACCGTCCAATCCGAACCGCTAGTGGAATAAAAACCGGTAAACCTCGTACCCGACTTTTTCAATCGCACATACGCGGGATAACTGGCGGTCACTTCAGCAGTATTATTTATTTTTGTTGCATATCCGTCGTTATCCCAGTCCCAGAAAAAGACATAGCCATGCTGATGAGAGATAGCCATATAGCAATAGGCATTATACCCGCCGCCTGAGGGCAGCCTGTTTCTGACCATTATGCCGGCTCTGGACCATTCATCAAGGCCTGTACCTGACATACTGTCTATTTTGACTTTTATATCAAAATCGCCTGTAACAGTGCTGTATACTATATAGAACTCATCTTTTATTATTCCCAAACCCGTACCATCACCGGTAATATTGAGTTTCCCACCGCTCTCTACGTACGAACCGCCTGAAGTATTGACATCAGTATCGCTCCACAGACCCGGAAGGAACCCGTCGGTAAACTCATCCTGCTCCCAGATATTGGTGTAATTATTATACCTCACGTCATAGGAAGCGGCCTGCCCGACTTTACCGTCTTCTCCGGAAGCGATCCAGGCGAGGTCTATATCCCCTTCATCCGTACCGGGAGCCGCGGTAAGGCCGGTCACGGGCGCAGGAGGCACTTCTATATCCACTTTCACATAATCGACACGCACAAGTTCACTGTCACTGTCACAGTATACTGCCCAGGTAAGTTTTTGGGTCCCGTCCAGATAATCGGTAAAATTCAAAGTAATAGAGCGTGTCATCGTTTCGTCTGTACCCGCAGGTATAGCTTCTGAAGTGCCTACCTGATCCCAGGAACTATCCAGCCACCAGTCCGTCCCGGCTCTCATAACATATATAGAGAAATTCGCGGCTTGATTACATTGCCCTTCAAATGTAAGGTCAATCTGTTTAATATCCCTGGGATTTTCGCTGATATTGTTTATCTCAAACCACATCAGTATCTCATCGCCATTACCCGGATCAACAGTCTGCCAGCGTTGATCTTCACTGGAATATATATCTATATATTGATCATCTGTTGCTTCGTATGATTCCCAATCGTTTCTATTACCCGCGTTGTCGCCGAAGGGGAACACATCGGCAACGTATGCATAAGCATCGTGGGGACCGGATGTAGTCGTACCGGTATAATCGTATGTTACAGCAAAGGTAAACGGTGCTGTACATAAAAATATAATACCGGCCAGAAGTATTGCCTTGAAACAATGCGCTGTTTTATTAATATATTCAGTTTTATTATTTATACTGATCACAATTCATAAAAATTATAATTATAGAGATCTCCTAGTTTAATGTTAATTCATTACTTAATTCCTTTCAATAGCAGGCGTGTTTTGTCACTAAAACGGCTTCTAGTGATATCGTTAAAATTGTTTGATCCGTATTACAGGAATGTCACGGCAGGTATTCTATTTTATTACATATCGGTTATCGCTGAGCGCTGTTTCAGACAACCCATTTTTTCTCATATGCCAGGTCTTCAAGAGTCTTCTCTATCATGCTTTTCTGTTTTTTTGTGAGTTTGTTCTTATCTGAACTGATAATATTTTTCAGGGCTTTTACTACCCTCCTCCTGAAATGGTAGTCGCTGTCATCTGTCTTGGACAGTAGCGTATCGATAACTTCCGCGTCCGGGGTTATCTCGCCCAGGACCCAGGCTGCGGATATCCTCATCCATTTATCATCACTGTTTATCATCTCATGGATATTCTGCATCGCTTTTTCGGGATTATAACGGTGCATTATCTTTATTGCAGTAGATTTCACCCTGTTGTCTTTTTCCTTTATAAAAGGTTCCAGAAGCCTTTCGGCTACAGCCGCATCTTCATCTTCTTCGACCAGTTCGGCCTCGATCACTTCAAGCCCTTTTGACCGTATCCTCGGATTCGGGTCATTCAGCATCTCCCGCGGCGTTGTATTTTTGGTATCCATCGGAGTATGCGTCAGCTTAAGCTGTGTTTTCCCTTGAGAAAGCGCCTGTCCCTGCTGCTGCACTATATTGAGTATCCTTGCCTGCTGTTCGACAAGGATATTTTCTCTTCTTACTGATGCTTTCATGACTATAAAATATACAAGTGCTATAATTGCCAGAAAAAATACCGCGAAACCTGTAATAGTAAATATAAACCTGCGCGAAGAAGCTTGTCTTTCCTGAGCCAGGCTCCTTTCAAGGGTCTGGAGCAGATATTTTCTTTCTTTATCCGAATCAGACATGACCTGCCTCAGTATATCCTGCGGGTAAGTGTATGCTTCTATGAGTTTTTCCTGCTGTTTCTGAAAAGCCAATAAAAGCGAAGTCATTGCATTAGCCATTTGTATATCGTTAGCCGGAGGCGCCGATACAGTACGCACCGGCTGACTTTCAGCCTGCGTATTTTTTAGAGCAGGTTCTTTTACAGCAGGAGGATTGAGTTTATTATAAACCATACCGTACATCTTATTTACTTCTTCGTTGTCAGGATCAAGCCATTTTGCTTTTTCCAGGTATGGCAGAGCGTCACTGTACTGTTTATCGAGAAAAAATCCCGAACCTCTTTCGACAAGCACTTTTATCAGAAAGACCTGCATCTTTTTGTTCTCCTTGTCGAATTTTATCGCCTCTTCCGCATTATTGATCGACCCGTCAAGATCGCCCTTCAGATAACTCTCAAGCGCCCTGTTAAAGTACAGTTGAGCAGTATCGTTCTTTGCATAGAGAGAACCGCCGGACAGGCATGTTATTAGAAACAGTATTATTAAAAAAATCTTATATCGCATTTTTCCTCCCGAATTTTCCCAAAAATATTTTATCTTTAATTTTTCGGCCAAAATATTTCGCAATTATCCTCGTGAAATTTTCCTCGTAAAATCATTCGGTGAACTGAAGGATAAAATCGACTTTGATCAAAAGATCCCCCGCATCAGTGTTCTCCGGATTTATCTGAATAACATTCTCAAGCGCTTCCTTAGCTTCACTGTACTGCTTGTTTTTAAGGAACGCGCGCGCGCTGAAAAAGAATTCTTCTTCAAGTTTTATTTCAACAAGCCTGTCGATCGCCTTTGCCTCGATTATCAGGTCGGACGCAAAAGCTTCGTTCCCTCTTTTCTTTTCCTCTATTGCCATCATGTAGATATCTCTTGCTTTCACTGACAGCATGGCTTTATCGATCTTTTTCTTCAGTTCTACGGCGCCTTCATGATCAGGATCGGCTTCCAGCGTTTTCCGTACATATTCATCCGCTCTGTTGTAATCTTCGGCATGAAACGATTCTATCGCATCAGCGTAGTTGAGTTTCATATCAGCGGATTTCTGTTTTTCATTTATCATTTTCTGCGCCTCCGTAGGCAAGAGGCCAAACCTGCTCGATACGGATATCCTGTGTTTTGTTCCCGTAGCGTGCACCCCGAACGCATAATCCATCGATATCGAAGGCGTATTAAGGCCGAACCCGGCTGTTATTTCCTTGTAATCATACCCCGCGCGCAGCGCTATAAATTCATAAGGCGCGTATTCACAGCCCAGGTGACATTTCACGAATTTCGAATTAGCGCCCATCATGTTGATATAATCAAGGTCAATGGCGCCAGTTACCTTTCCTTCAAGTATACTTTTCGAAATACCGGTTTTCAGATTCATCGGAAACCTGTCTGTTTCGTTCTTCAGTTTTATTCCGGGCCTTATAATATTCTGAATACATGCCCCTATGATGATCCCCCGGTACATGTATCTTGCCCCTATATCCATTCCGAAACCGGTATCCGAATATATGTATATCTTCTGGTGTACCGCTTTGATGTTTATTCCGAGATCCAGTTTTTTAATACTGCGGGCATAGGAGATGATATAAGCATTCTGGCTGTCACTGAACTCGGTATCATAATCTGTGTTCTCAATACCTCCGACCCGCATCCCTCCCACGGAAAGAGCAAGCACATTACCGTACACGATCGGATACGCTACAGAAACAAAATAGTAAGCGGTATCTTCAAAGAGCGGAGCATAGAGGAACGTTCCTTCCTTGAATATGAGAGGAGCAATACCCGCGGGATTCCAGTAGGGTGATGATGAACCGGAAGCAAGAGCCGTGCATGCCCTTCCCATTCCGAGGACCCTTGCGTTACCGGAAAAAGTATACAGGTATTCACCGGGAAGCCCGGCATCCTGGCCGGAATATGCTTTCAACGGGAAAACACATAAAAGAGCACAGTAAAATAAACATTTTACTGCCGTTCTCATTTGATCACAGCTATCTTCCGCGTCTCTCCCAGAACTGCGGTCCCGTTTGAAGGCTCCGCGACGATATGGCAGAAATAAACGCCGTTGGCTACAATTACCCCGTTACCGTTTTTGCCGTCCCATGTTATGGTGTTCTCATATCCGCCTGTTTCTCCCCTTCCGCCTTCCGAGCCCGCAGCATAAGTCATCTTTTTCACAAGGTTACCTGTAGGAGTGTAAAAATTCACCGTTACCTTGCAGTCGGTATCAAGGATATACCTTATTGAAGTCGACTGCTTTCCCGCTTCAAACGGGTTGGGCGTATTGTACAGTTCAAGCTCCGTGCCGCGGAGCGCGCGCGCCTCGTAGGATATGCTGACTTTTTCCAGCTGGGGAGTGTACCCGGTATCAGGAGTGGTAAAATAGGCCTTGTACGCGATATATCTTTTCCCTGTATGTATTGAACTTATGTCTTCACCTGAAGGCTGAGTGTAATATGAAGAAGATGTCCCGTCAGGCCCGAGATAGCTCCAGGGGCCCGCAGAACTGTCACTGGAAGCTACCTGGAATATCAATTCAGTCGAAGCGGACTGCGTTAAAGGTTCCCATGATATCTGAGAGAATTCGGCAGGGTTTCCCGCATCATATACTTTTGAGACAAACCGGCCGGAAGATGAGAAAGTAACGCTCTGGAACTTGAATATCAGTTCTTCACAGGTTGTTTCTGTCCATAAAGTACCGTTATATGAAGTATAACACGCATCCGCTCCCATATATGTGGCCGATATAAGAGCCTGGTTTGTCTTTTCGGGTGCGTCCTGGTACGCGAGTATCTTCTTTATAATGTAGCAGTTATCCGTCGTTGATGAGGGTGATTTCAGGTATATCCTGTACTCATTGCCGTTCTTGAGCACATGCGTGGTTTTGAACGAATGCTCGTATTCCTTGTAGTATGCCGCGACCTTTGTCTTATCAATAGCTGTTGTCTCCAGTATACTGCCGCCCGTTACATCCTGCAGTACGACATATAGATCGTTCACGGGAGAAGACACATTAGAACGGACATAAAAAGAAAACTTCTTCACTGTCTTATCACCGCCTGTAACGGCGATCTTCTCCCCGACATAAAAATCGGTATCAAAGACTTTTACATCCTCATCTATTTTTGTATACGGGTTCCCCTCATAATCACCATCTGCCGTTTCCAGCACGAAAATTGGCTGCTCGTTAAGGGGTATCCAGGTCGCGCCTGAATCATTGGAAGAGAGCCGTTCCGACATCTCATCTACCGAATTGTCGTAAGGCAGCTTGTTGTTTTCCGGTTTGGTCCCATAGACTTGCATATAATGATTGCCGTCTATCGTACCGCTCTTGTATTTTATGACAAGGTGGTATGTCGTGCCTTTTGTGAGCTGGCACTGCGACGCGAGTGTTACAGCCTGCCAGCCCTGAAGTGGCGGAAATCCTGGCGCTATAGTCCCGCTGCTGAGCCAGACACCTGACACATTAGCCGGGTAGTTGTTCGAATTATCGTTCGCCTGTAAACCAACATGGTATTCCGGCATGGAAAGGGGAGGAACTAAAACTTTACTGTCCATACAGATCCAGAGCTTAGTTACGGCAAGATCTCTACTTGCTCTGAACCTTGCGGCAAACACTGCATTGCTGACCAAGTCGAAGGTTTCCTGTTCCTCGACCATAAAATCGTTTCCCCATTCAACGGATTCGGTCGTATTAAGGCGGATAAGCGCATCGGCGCCCGTACCGTATATCTCGGTACCGTCCGTTTCGCCTTCCGCAAAAGCGGTTTCACCTGTCTGTGTCCAGGTAGCGGCAGGTAAAATGTCAGGAAATAAGGATATAAACAGTATCAGCAGAAACCTGAATAAAAGAGATTTCACTTAGTATCCTCAAAAAACTTGATCAGCTTATCAATAAGGATATCAACTTCATAGGGCTTGGGAACAAAACATTCTATGTTCAAGCCGTTAAATTCCTGCCTGGCACCATCTTCCCCGGTACTGATGAATATAGGGATATTCTTCATCGAATCCTCTTCTCGCATTATCCTGGTGACTTCCAGTCCGCTCATCTCGGGCATCCGGATATCGAGTATTACAAGATCGGGCAGTTCCTCGCGTATAAGGTTTATCGCTTCGTAGCCGTTATCCGCTTCAATTACTTCGTACCCTTCCTTCTGCATTGCGCATCTGATGACATACCTGACACCCTTTTCGTCATCAGCTATAAGGATTTTTTTCATATTTTGCCCCTCCCACAATATTGCGATATTGCAAATTTTTTCTATATAAGCTGCTTTTCTATCAGTAATTCAGCGATCTGGACGGCATTCAAAGCAGCGCCTTTTCTCAGGTTATCCGAAACGACCCACATGTTCAGCCCGCATTCTATCGACTCATCCTCCCGGATCCTGCCGACAAACACCTCATCTTTACCCCACGCTATGTTAGCCAGGGGATACAACTGGTTCTTTGGATCGTCGAGGACTTTAACTCCGGGAAAACTCTCAAGCAGTTCCCTCGCCCGCGACGCGGATATTTTTTTCTCCGTCTCAATATTGACCGCCTCCGAATGTCCGCCGATAACAGGGACCCTTACCGTGGTCATCGTAACCCCTATGGAACCATCCCCCATTATCTTCCGGGTCTCGTGGAGCATTTTCATCTCTTCGGATGTATAGCCGTTTTCCAGGAAAGCATCCGACTGCGGTATCTGCGGAAGACATTCAAAAGCTATCTGGTGCGGGAACACGCTGCACTTCACATCCTTCTTTTCCATGAAATCCCGTGTCTGCTGCATCAGTTCTTCTACTGCTTTCAAACCGGCCCCTGATACCGACTGGTACGTAGACACGACTATGCGCTTTATCCGGGTTTCATCATATATAGGTTTCAGCGCGACAACCATCTGTATCGTGGAACAGTTCGGGTTCGCTATTATACCGTTATGTTTTTCTACATCGTCAGGATTTACTTCAGGAACGACAAGCGGTACATTGTCATCCATGCGGAAGGCGCTCGAATTATCTATAACAACTGCTCCCTGTGCTGCGGCTTTCGGCGCATACTCCTTCGAACGGCTGCCGCCGGCTGAGAACAGCGCTATATCAACGCCTTCAAAACTCGCCTCGGCAAGATCTTCGACTTCGACCTCGGCATCCAGCCAGGGCAGTTTCCTGCCGGCAGAACGGCTTGACGCCATATATCTCATCCTGCCTACAGGGAATTTTCTCTCTTCCAGGATACTCCTCATCTGTTCCCCGACAGCCCCGGTAGCGCCTGCCACAGCGACAGTATATTTCTTTTGGGGAGTCATTTATTCAGCCACTCTCCCGGCGATCAGATCACCCACTTCGGTAGTTGAAAACCCCATCTTCTTTGCAGCCATGCTTTTCAGTTTCTCGGAAACCGCCCACATAATGGCCTGTTCAACGGCAGACGCGGCATCGGGTTCGCCCAGTTCATCCAGCATCAGCTGGGCTGCAGCGATCGCTGCGATCGGATTGATAACATTCATTCCCGTATACTTGGGCGCGGATCCCCCTATCGGCTCGAACATGGAGACTCCGTCAGGGTTGATATTCCCGCCGGCGGCTATCCCCATACCGCCCTGTATCATGGCGCCGAGATCGGTTATTATGTCACCGAACATATTGCCTGTCACTATAACGTCGTACCATTCGGGATTTTTGACCATCCACATGCAGCATGCATCCACATGGTTATAATCACGCTTGATATCCTTATAATCATTCTGGCCCATTTCATGGAACGCTCTTTCCCACAGGTCATAGATGTAGGTCAACACATTTGTTTTTCCTACAAGCGTAAGCTGTCCTGTAAGGCCTTTGCAGGTTTCTTCTTCAGAGAGCCCCTTCCAGGGCCTGTTCTTACGGCGGTTTTTTGCATAATCAAAAGCATACCTGAGGGCCCTGTCTACGGTATTCCGCGTGTAAACAGAACTTTGTACCGCGACCTCGTTTGGGGTCCCTTTATGCGTAAACCCGCCTGTACCCGAATAAAGATCGCCGGTATTCTCCCTGATGACGACAAAATCAATATGTTCGGGGCCCTTATCCTTGAGCGGGGTTTCAACCCCTGTATAAAGTTTTACCGGCCTGAGGTTCACATACTGGTCCAGCGCGAACCTGAGTTCCAGAAGTATCCCCTTTTCAAGTATACCCGGCGCCACATCCGGATGGCCTATCGCACCCAGATATATCGCGTCAAAACCCTTCAGCTCTTCTATAGCTGAATCCGGCAGTGTCTCACCGGTCTTCTTGTACCTTTCACCGCCGAAATCATATTCTGTAAAATCAAACCCGATATCGTATCTGCCGCCGGCCGCCTCAAGTACTTTAACGCCTTCTCTCACTACTTCCGGACCGGTTCCATCTCCGGGAATTACCGCTATTTTGTAGTTTTTTGCCATACTGATATCCTTTCTATTCCACTAATGTCTTTATCCTGTTCATCAGGCCGCCCTGAGATATTATGTCTGCCAGGAACTCGGGAAACTCGGAAAATTCCGCCTTTGTCCCGGTTGTTCTGTTTTCGACTATACCTTTTCTCAGATCAACCGTTACCTTGTCTCCGGTCCTGATCTCCAGGCCTTTACACTCCAGGATCGGAAGCCCTATATTGATTGCGTTCCTGAAGAATATCCGGGCAAAACTTTCAGCTATTACTGCGCCTATACCTGCGCCTTTAATTGACAGCGGCGCATGTTCCCTGGAAGACCCGCATCCGAAATTCCTGCCCGCAACTATAATATCCATCGGCTTGACCTTTGACGCAAAATTCTCATCAGCGCCTTCCATGCAGTGTTCTGCCAGCTTATCAGGATCGGATGTGTCGAGATACCTGGCCGGAATGATCTGATCCGTATCAACATCATCCCCGAACCTGAAAGCATTACCTTCTATTATCAGTCTGTCTTCACTCATTGATTACCGAACCTTTCTTTCTTACAGATCCCCGGGAGATATAATATATCCCGCTATCGCTGTTGCCGCAGCAACCTCCGGATTTGAGAGATAGACCTCGGATTCCTTATGCCCCATCCGTCCGACGAAATTCCTGTTTGTCGTAGACAACGCTATCTCCCCTTTAGCGAGTATTCCCATATGCCCGCCAAGACACGGCCCGCATGTGGGGGGTGATATAATTGCGCCTGTTTCGACAAAGATCTTCAGAAGGCCTGTATCCAGCATCTCTTTATATATATCGGCTGAACCCGGTATCACTATAAACCTCAGGCCTTCGGCAACTTTTCTTCCTTCCACTATCTTCGCAGCTTTTACAAAGTCTTCATACCTGCCGTTTGTACATGACCCGAGGACAACCTGATCCACTTTCACTCTTTCTATCGTGTCGACCGCCTTAGAATTGGACGGCAATGAGGGAAAAGCTACCTGCGGTTTTATTATTGAGCAGTCTATCTCCACTATTTCTTCAAACTCTTTATCGTCTTCTATAGAATAGTTTTTTTCAAATGCGGAATAAGGCCTTGGCGCTCTTTTTTCCACATAATCGACTACTGCGCGGTCAGGTGTCATTATACCGTACTTGGCGCCGCATTCAATCGCCATATTTGCCATTGTAAATCTCGAATCAAGCGAAAGCTCCTTCAACGCCTCGCCGCAGAACTCGAGTCCTTTATACCGCGCGCCTTCTACGCCCAGAAGCGATATAATATGCAGGATAATATCCTTTCCGCTCACATACCTGTTAATACTTCCGTTAAGGATCATTTTTATAGCAGGAGGGACCTTGAACCATGCCCTGCCGGTGGCCCATGCCGCTGCCACATCGGTCGAACCCACACCTGTAGCAAACGCTCCGAGTGCCCCGTATGTACATGTATGTGAATCAGCTCCTATAACTACATCACCGGGAAGGACAAGGCCTTTTTCCGGCAGTATTACGTGCTCTATACCGCAGCCGGCATCATAGAATCTGAGTTCATGCCTGTTTGCAAAATCTCTGACTTTCTTCACCTGCATAGCTGACGCTATATCCTTATTCGGAGTAAAATGATCTGCTACTATCACAACTCTCTCCGGATATGCTATCCGGTCAATATGAGCGGCTTCGAACGCGTCTATCGCAAGAGGTGTCGTTATGTCATTAGAAAGGATAACATCCACATCTATCTCTATGAAATCTCCGGTAGCAAGTTTGGGTATACCCAGTTTTTGACGAAATATCTTCTTTACATAACTCATTTTTTTACCTGTTTACAATCAGCTTTACTGCCGGAGTTTCTCCGCAGCTGTCTGAGGCGCAGCCTGTTCAGTGCGGCTATATACGCAAATGCGGAAGCCTCAATGATATCCGTTGATACCCCGCGGCCCTTAACTTCCTCGGATCCCTCATCCTCTTTTATTGTGACTGTCACTTCCCCCATGGAATCCCCGCCCTTTGAGACCGCTTTAATACGGTAATCCACCAGTATGGATTCCATACCGGTGATCTTGTCTATTGCCGTATAACAGGCGTCAACCGGGCCGTCTCCGGTCATTGCCTTCTCCACTAAATCAGTAGTGCCGTCTTTCTTGTTTATCTTTATACGCACTGTTGCGCTTGGTATGGTCTTTGATCCGGAAACAGTATGCATATAGTCTATTTCGAATATCTTCTTTACTTCACCGACCTGATTGTCGACCAGAGCCATAAGTTCGTCATCATAAACCTGTTTTTTCTTGTCGGCAAGCTCTTTGAATTCCCTGAAGAGTTTATCCATATCCAGCTTGTTGTCACTTACCCCCAGAGTACGCAGTCTTTCCATGATAGCATGCCTCCCGGAATGTTTTCCAAGTACCAGTGATTCTACTTTTCTCCCAATGGATTCCGGTGTCATTATCTCATATGTAAGTTTGTCCTGGAGCATACCGTGCTGATGAATGCCTGCTTCATGCCGGAAAGCGTTTTCTCCGACTATGGCTTTGTTCTTCTGTATGGATATTCCCGATAACCTTGTAACCAGCGAAGACACAGGATATATCTTCCTGGTATCAATATCAGTCGTAACACCGTAGATATCCCTGCGCGTCACCAGGCTCATCACTATCTCTTCCATCGATGCGTTTCCCGCTCTTTCGCCTATGCCGTTAATAGTACATTCTATCTGCTGGGCACCGTTTTGAACAGCCGCCAGTGAATTGGCTGATGCCATACCGAGGTCATTATGACAGTGAACGCTGAGGATGATATTATCCGGTAATATCCTTCTTATCTCTTTTATTATTCCCGCGAATTCCGTGGGCATCGTATACCCGACTGTGTCCGGTATATTTATTGTTGTAGCGCCGGCTTCAGCCACTTCTTTAACAACCTGCTTTAAGTATTCGATTTCAGTCCTCGTGGCATCTTCAGCAGAAAACTCGACATCTTCACAAAAAGATTTTGCCAGTTTAACCGCATTCACGGCATTCTCAATAACCTCTGCTTTACTCATCTTGAGTTTGGCCTTCCTGTGTATAGGACTGGTCGCGATAAACGTATGGATCCTTGGATGAGAAGCTTTTTTTACAGCTTCCCAGCATCTCCTGATATCTCCTTCAACTGCCCTTGACAACCCGCATACGACAGCTTTTTTTAACTCTCCTGCGATCATGCTTACCGCTTCAAAATCTCCATCAGAAGCGATCGGAAATCCGGCCTCGATCACGTTCACTCCCATCTGCTCCAGTTGATGGGCAATCTGTACCTTTTCCTCCATATTCATACTGGCGCCGGGAGACTGTTCACCGTCCCTCAATGTAGTGTCAAATATTATTATATTTTTCATCATATCCTGCCTATCAAATGTTCCTATAAGAAATTCCTGTTAAAAATTCCTGCCGGAAAGACCTTTAAACACCATCTTCCACTGACAGCAGACGAACTCCTTTATACGTCTTTGATCTATTTTTTGAGCCAGGGCATCATCGAACGGAGCTTTTCGCCTACCTCTTCGATCTGGTGCTCCTTCATCTCTGTCCTTTTCTGATTGAATACAGGCCGGCCGTCATTGTTCTCCTTTATCCACTCATCAGCAAAACTGCCGGACTGTATCTCTCCCAGTATCTTCTTCATTTCTTCTTTCGTATTATCAGTAATTATTCTCGACCCCCGGGAATATTCACCGTATTCAGCAGTATCAGAGATAGAGTAATTCATATATGATATGCCTTTTGCATGGACAAGGTCTATTATCAGCTTCATCTCATGAAGGCATTCAAAATATGCCACCTCCGGCTGATAACCCGCTTCAACCAGTGTTTCAAAACCCTTCTTTATCAGTTCTACCACACCGCCGCAAAGGACAACCTGTTCTCCGAAAAGATCCGTTTCAGTTTCTTCTGTAAAAGTAGTCTCGATCACCCCGGCCCTGGTTCCGCCTGTACCTTTTGCATAGGCAAGCGCCAGTTCCCTGGCGTTTCCTGAAACATCTTTTTCCACCGCAATGAGCATGGGGACACCCTTGCCTTCGGTAAAGACATCCCTTACCAGATGTCCGGGGCCTTTCGGTGCTATCATGACAACGTCACAGTTGTCCGGAGGGCTTATCTGGTCAAAACGGATATTAAAACCATGTGAAAACCCCAGAACCATATTCTCTTTATTCTCTATATACGGCTTAATGGCCTCGAAGACTTTCGGCTGTACCGTATCCGGTACCAGTATCTGCACCCAAAAGACACCGTCTTTCTGAACCGCTGCCTCAGCCGTCTCAGGACTGAATCCGTCCTCTATAGCCTTTCCCCAGTTAGGAGAACCCTCGACATCCGCTACAATAACATCTATTCCTGAATCCCTGAGGTTCTGCGCATGCGCGTGGCCCTGCGAACCATAGCCAAGTATAACTATTTTCTTCCCCTGCAGCAGTCCCAGGTCGGCATCCTGGTCATAATACATTTTTGCACTCATTTTTTTCCTCCTCTTTCCAGAGCGATAACTCCCGTTCTTGCCATCTCGATTATATGGTACGGTTTCATCAGCTCAATAAAAGCTTTTATCTTGTCTTCCGTGCCCGTCATCTCTACTGTCAGGCTGTCACCGCCTACATCGACTATCTTTGACCTGAATATCGATGCAATTTCAATAATCTCAGGCCGTATCTTTTTTTCAGCTGCGACTTTGATAAGGATAAGATCTCTCTCTACATAATCTGTATTGAGATAATCCCTTACCTTGATCACATTAGGCAGCTTATTCAATTGTTTAGTAACCTGCTCAAGTACTGTTTCGTCACCTTTTACCACAAGTGTGAGCCTCGATATCTCCGGATCTTCAGTCCTTCCCACCGCAAGAGAATCAATATTGTATCCCCTTGCACTGAATAATCCCGATATCCTCGCCAGTACACCGGACTTATTTTCAACTAATGCTGATATTGTATGTTTCATCATGCCTCCATTTTTTGGCAATAAGCTATAAGCACTAAACCATAAAAAAAATACCGCAAAGCAACCTGTAATCCGACTTATTTCATCTTTACCGTAATTACTTTGAAACTTATAACTTGCAGCTTACCACTTACTGCTCTTTACTATGCCATTTCCAGCAATATCTCGTCTATTGCGGCGCCTGCGGGAACCATCGGATATACGTTTTCTTCCTTTTCTACTATAAAATCCATAACGACCGGGCCATTGCATTTCAAGGCAGTTCTTATTGCCGCTTCCACATCTTTCTTCTTTTCGATCCTGATGCCTTTTGCGCCATACGCTGTCGCGACCTTTGCAAAGTCCGGAACCCTTACGTTATGGGATTTCCCCAGACAGACCTGGGAATACCTCTTATTATAAAAAAGATCCTGCCACTGCCTCACCATACCGAGATAATTGTTGTTAAGTATAGCTACTATTACAGGTATTTTATTTACAACACAAGTAGCCAGTTCCTGTATGTTCATCTGAAAACTCCCGTCACCGGCAATACATATTACGGTTTTATCCGGTTTGCCGAACTTCGCACCTATTGCCGCCGGGAACCCATACCCCATAGTTCCAAGTCCTCCCGATGTCAGAAAAGTGCGCGGCTCGTTATATTTGAAGAACTGCATAGCCCACATCTGATGCTGCCCTACTTCAGTCGTTATCACCACATCATCTCCGGTTATTCTGCTGAGCTGTTCTATGACATACTGCGGCCGCAGTTTATCATCATCTTTTTTATATGACAACGGATGTTTTTTCTTCCACCCGTTAATGGCGCTGTGCCATTCCCTTCTCTCCTTCAGCTCAACCAGTTTTACAAGTTCACTCAGGACATTTTTGCAGTCTCCGACTATCGGGATATCGGCTTTAACGTTCTTTGATATTGAAGTCGGATCGATATCTATATGTATTATCCTGGCGCCTTTGGCGAAATCACACAACCGTCCGGTTACCCTGTCATCGAAACGCGCGCCGACCGCTATTATAAGATCCGACTGCTGTATTGCCTGATTAGCATAGAATGTACCGTGCATACCGAGCATTCCGAGTGCTAATCTGTCATCTGCAGGAAACGAACCCACGCCCATGAGGGTAGTTGTAACCGGTATTTTGCCTTTTGCCGCCGTTTTTCTGAGTTCTTTTGATGCATTCGACAATATTATCCCGCCGCCGACATATAAAACAGGCCTTTTTGAACTGTTTATTGCTTTAGCTGCAAGTTTGATCTGATTCATGTGTCCTTGTACTTTGGGATTATATCCGCGCATAATTATCTTTTCCGGATATCTGAATTTGATATCAGACTTCTGAACATCTACAGGAAGATCGATGAGCACCGGGCCGGGACGTCCGGAACGGGCAAGATGAAACGCCTCCTTTATAGTAGGTGCCAGATCTTCAATATTAGTTACCATATAATTCTGTTTTGTAACCGGCCTTGTTATACCTGTAGTATCCGCTTCCTGGAATGCGTCGTTCCCTACGAGATGTGTCGCCACCTGGCCCGTTATAGCTACCACAGGTATCGAATCCATATATGCGGTCGCCAGTCCTGTAACCAGGTTTGTCGCCCCCGGTCCGGAAGTAGCAAGACACACGCCCACCTTACCGGTTGCTCTCGCGTAACCGTCTGCCATATGTGCTGCCGCCTGTTCGTGCCTGGTCAATATGAAAGTAATCGCTTTCTCATCATAGAGCTCATCAAGGATCGGGATAACAACACCCCCGCCGATACCGAATATGATATCGACACCCTCTTTTTTCAGACACTCGAGTACTATTCGTGCTCCATTCATATTTCTTCTCCTTTTAATTCTTTAATGTTTTCCTGGTATTATCAACTGCCGGGCTTTATTTTAATACAGCGCCTTCGGCCGCTGAACTTACCAGCTTAGCATATCTCGCCAGCCAGCCTGTCAATTTTTTTACAGGCTTTTTCCATTTAGACAGTCTCGCCTCTATTTCTTCCTTAGACAGGCGGACTTCCAGCTTGCGGCCGGGTATATCGATATCTATTATGTCCCCGTCTTTTAGAGCAGCTATAGGACCGCCCTGCGCAGCTTCCGGTGATATATGCCCGACACAGGGTCCTCTTGTACCGCCGGAAAATCTTCCGTCTGTTATAAGTGCGACATCTTTCTCCAGACCCATACCGGCTATGATTGAAGTCGGATTCAGCATCTCCCTCATCCCGGGCCCCCCGGCCGGTCCTTCATACCTTATTACGACAACATCGCCTTTTTTTATCTTCCTGTCCTTGATCGCCTTTATCGCTTTATCTTCACTGTT
Organism: Elusimicrobiota bacterium; assembly: GCA_043813605.1. Lineage (GTDB taxonomy): Bacteria > CG03 > SLGR01 > SLGR01 > JBDRKX01 > JBDRKX01. The sequence continues at coordinate 17,620 of JBDRKX010000085.1, forward strand.
GAATACGCGTGCGGGTCCGGACATCTTCATGTTTTTTTCATCAACTGCGGACTGTTTTACCACAGAACCTTCAGGACAAAGATTTCCATATAATATCGCCAGGCCGCCGGTCGGCTTAAAGGGCCTTGACCTGGGCCGGATAACATCTGCGTCTTCTATGACAGCCGCTTGAGCGATCGCTTTTATCGTTTTCCCCGATACTGTAATATTGTCTTTAAGAAATACCGACAGCCTGTTAAGCACCCCGGGGATCCCGCCGGCCCAGTCAAGGTCTTCCATAAAGTAATCGCCACCCGGCCTGAGACTCAGTATCTGCGGAACTTTTTTGCTCAATTTGTCAAAAAGTTTTAAGTCGATATCCACTTTTGCTTCCCGGGCAATAGCCGGAAGATGAAGAACAGTGTTGGTTGAACCGCCTGTAGCCACATCAACGATTATCGCGTTGTTGAAAGCATTATCATTCATTATCTTTCTTGGTGTTATATTCTTCTCAATAAGCTCTATGACTTTTTTACCGCTCCGATATGCCAGCCGTTCCTTTTCAGCCGATACCGCCAGCGCAGTACCGCAACGGGGCAGACTCATACCCATTGCCTCGGTAAGACAGTTCATGGTATTGGCTGTATATAATCCCTGGCATGACCCGCATGTAGGACAGGCCCGGAGAGCAAGATCCTCAAGTTCATCCCGCGTTATCTTTCCCGCTTCATAATTACCTACCGCCTCAAAAGTATCACGTACCAGTGAGAGTTTTCTTCCGTTCCTCCTGCCTGTCAGCATCGGACCGGCCGTTACGATTATTGCAGGAATATTGACTCTTGCCGCTGCCATAAGCATGCCGGGAGTTATCTTGTCGCAGCTTGTCAGCAGTACGAGTCCGTCAAATCCATGTGCAACAGCCATACTCTCGACTGAATCTGCTATCAATTCCCTGGAAGGAAGAGAAAACCGCATACCTTCATGCCCCATAGCAATGCCGTCGCATATAGCCGGCAGTCCGAACTGAAAAGAGATACCTCCCCCTGCATGCACTCCTTTTTCTATTGCGCCCGACAGCCTCTGCATATGCACATGCCCCGGAACCACTTCCGTAAAACTCGTACCCACACCTATAAACGGCTTGTGCATTATCTCTTCATTATCTACACCACAGGCATAGAGCAATGCTCTTGACGGGGCCCTGTCGGCGCCTTTCTTTATTCTGTCACTTTTCATATCAACCTTCCTTAAAAAAACCGGTATCAGGTGTTCTCGCTATTCGAGAATTATTGTTTCACCCTCATCCTCCAGCGCGCCTGAATAATCATCACGCACGGGAACCTCTTCTTTACTTTCTGCATTACTGATCTCAGCTAGATCTATAGTTATATCAGGATCGATCCCGGTTTCCGTCAACAAGTCATCTTCCCGGGATCCATCCTCCCTGTCAGGCAATTCAAGTACTGATCTCATCCTGACTCCGGGATCATCTGAACGTTTTTTCATATCTACTCCGATCATAGATATCAGGAATATTGTCAGAATAGAAAGAAAGAGTATAGCCCTCGTCTGCTTTATGGTAAACATATTATTTTTTCGTTTTCAAAGACAATCTTCTCCGGGCAGCCGTCTTATTGCCCGGTTTGCCGTTTCCATCCCTTATAAGTTTGTATTCGATACTGTCGGCGAGAGCCTTCCATGAGGCATCTATAATATTCTCAGAAACTCCTATACTACCCCACTCCCGTTTTTTGTCCATCGATTCAAGAAGCACCCTCACCTTTGCCGCCGTACCGGTGGTCCCATCAATAACCCTTACTTTAAAATCAGTAAGGCTCACATCTTTCAGGTCCGGATAGAATTTTTCCAGGGCTTTTCTAAGAGCATTATCAAGCGCGTTGACAGGGCCGTCTCCGTCCGCAGCAGTATGTTCTTCAACACCGTTGACATTAACTCTAATAGTAGCTTCTGTACGCAGTTGACCTTTTGAATCCTTTTCCACTATTACCCGGTATCCCTCCAGATCAAAGAATTTCCTGTAGGAGCCTGTTTCCTTTCTCATGAGAAGTTCGAATGAAGCCTCCGCACCCTCATACTGGTATCCCTCATCCTCCAGTTTCTTTATCTTGCCAAGAAGTCTTTTTACTTTCTTATCGTCTTTTTTCAGATCAATGGCAAACTCTTTAGATTTAAAATCTATGTTACTGGCTCCGGCAAGTTCCGAAAGCAGTATTCTCCTTTTATTCCCGACCTCTTCAGGCTCTATATGTTCATAAGTCCGCGTATCTTTTCTCACCGCGCTCACGTGTATACCGCCTTTATGGGCAAAAGCAGAATTACCGACAAACGGCTGGTGGGAATGCGGGATCATGTTGGCTATTTCATCTACATACCTTGAGACTTCTGTCAATTTTATGATATTTCCGGCAGGCAGACATTTATACCCCATCTTGAGCTGAAGATTTGGTATTATTGAACACAGATTTGCGTTTCCGCATCTTTCACCATATCCGTTTATTGTACCATGCACCATTGAACAGCCTGCTCTTACAGCAGCGATACTGTTTGCAACCGCAACTTCACCATCGTTATGAGCATGTATACCGATAGGTATTTTGATCTCCCTCCTGACAGTTCTTACAGCCTGCTCCACCTCATACGGAAGGCATCCGCCGTTCGTTTCACACAAGGTTATGTTAGCAGCGCCGCCTTTCACAGCAGCATGCAGACATTTAAGTGCATAATCCGGATTATCTTTAAAACCGTCAAAAAAATGCTCCGCATCAAATATAACTTCGATTCCTTTGCTGGCGATATACTCAACGGATTCTTTTATCATCTTAAGGTTTTCCGTTTTAGTCGTGTTAAGTGCCTTTGAAACGTGCAGATCCCACGTCTTCCCGAAAATACAGCATGCTTGAGGCGTGACTTCAACTACTTTATTGAGTATCTTGTCTTTAGCTGGTGATATATTCTTCCGCCGAGTTGAAGTAAAGGCCGTTATCCTGGAATTCTTCAATTCAAGTTTTTTTACCTTTTTGAAATACTTTACATCTTTCGGATTTGAACCCGGCCAGCCGCCTTCTATGTAATCTATTCCGAGCCAGTCAAGACGTTTCGTTATTTTCAGTTTATCTTCCGAAGAGAGAGATATCCCCTCTGCCTGGGTCCCATCCCTTAAAGTCGTATCAAGTATATATATTTTTTTTATGTTCTTTTTTATCATCTATACTTCCTTTATTCACAAAAGGCTTTATGCAGAGCCTGCAGTGCTTCTTTGCCTTTCTTCTTTGAAACCACACATGATATCTTGATCTCTGAAGTAGATATCATCTCGATATTGATCTTATTGTCAGCAAGCACCCTGAACATCCTGGCAGCAACGCCTGCATGACTCTTCATACCAACACCGACTATAGAGACTTTATCTACATCTTCGTCTATTATCAGTTCATCAGCTTTGATTTTCTCTTTCACTTTTTTAAGTATCTCTTTTGCCTTATCAAGCCACTGATGGTTTATTGAGAATGATATGTCATTTATACCGCTTTTGTACGCTGAAGACTGTATGATCATATCTACATTAATATTCTCATCAGCAAGCAATCCGAAAATGTCAGCAGCTATTCCCGGTTTATCCGGAACACCTATAAGAGACATCTTCACCTGATCTTCATCAAGTGTCACTCCTCTGACAACAACCTGTTCCAGATCCTTTGTTTCTTTCTTTATCACTGTACCTGCTCCTTCACTATCTTCCTTCAAACTGGATTTCACATGCAGCTTGACATTAAATTTCTTCGCTACTTCCATTGCCCTTGAATTCATAACCTTGGCACCTGCCGAGGCCAGTTCCAGCATCTCGTCATAACTGATCTCATCGATCTTATGCGCTCCAGGGACTTTTGACGGATCTGCAGTAAACACGCCTTCAACATCAGTGTATATCTGGCATTCCTTAGCATTAAGAACCGATGCAAGCGCTACGGCACTCAAATCGCTTCCGCCTCTTCCAAGTGTTGTAATATCCTCGTTCTCCGAGATACCCTGAAATCCCGCAACAATCACTATATTACCTGCATTGAGCGCATCGAATATCGTTGCTGTATCTATACTCTTTATACGAGCCATATTATGCGTAGTATCTGTAATTATTCCTACCTGCTGGCCGGTAAAGGATATCGCCTTACAGCCCATTCCTTTGATAGCCATTGCCACAAGGGATATTCCCTGCTGCTCGCCTGTAGCAAGAAGCACATCAAGCTCTCTTTCATCAGGTCTGGCAGATATGGAATAAGCCATTTCCATCAGCTTGTCGGTAGTCTTACCCGGCGCAGAAACCACTGCCACCACATCATTGCCGGATTTCATTGCAGCTATTATACGTTTTGCTACATTCCTGATCCTTTCGGCATCCCCTACAGATGTACCGCCGTATTTTTGTACTATTATCGGTTTACTCAATTGTCTTTTTCTCCTTTTTCCGAAATCCTGAATTCAATGTCTTTTTTCATGACCCCTTCGCCCAATACCGTGGCTGCGGCAGTTTCCGGCACTCATTATCCGAGGCACTTTTGTCATATAATATACTTATTATATGAATATATTGCAATATCTCCGATAACTAATTCCGATAAATAATTCTTATGGACTATATTACACCCCTCTCAATGCGTTACACCCGCTGTATATGCGGCTTTACCCGGCAGTTTTACCTGTAACCTTACTTGCGCTTTACTTGCAAATTTTATTTTTGTATATTTATGTAAATATATGCATATTATTTTTAACTATATAATCAAAGAGCGCCATCCGTATGAAATACTACAGTACTAACCGCAAGGCTGATAAGGTAAACCTGACTGAAGCACTCTTTACCGGACAGGCCCCCGATAAGGGACTCTATATGCCTGAAGAAATACCTGTACTGACAAAAAAAGAGCTTATTTCAATAAAAGGCAGTACCTATCCTGAAATAGCAGAGTATATACTGGGGAAATATATGCTCGATACGTTTTCAAAGGAAACACTTAAAAACCTGTGTACGGATGCCTATGATTATGAAGTACCGCTCGAACACGTTTGCGGCAATAAATATGTAATGCGTCTTGACCGCGGACCGACCGCATCATTCAAGGATTTTGCAGCAAGGATGATGGCGCGCCTTTTCGGGAACCTGATGAAAGATGAAACCAGGGAACTTGTCATACTTACGGCAACAAGCGGAGATACGGGGAGCGCAATAGCTCATGCTTTTTACAATATCCCTAATATAAAGGTTATGGTCCTTTTTCCGCCCGACGAAGTGAGCAACCGGCAACGCAAGCAGATGACAACCCTCGGCAATAATATCACTATTGTAGGTATTGATGGAAAATTCGACGATTGCCAGGCACTTGTAAAAAAGGCGTTTACTGATACTGATCTTAATACGATCAGACTGACATCTGCAAATTCCATCAATATAGGAAGGGTTCTCCCTCAGATAGTCTATTATTTTTATGCCTACTCCCAACTGGCTGAGAACACAGAAAGCGTGGTGTTTTCCATACCTTCGGGTAATTTCGGGAATATGATGGGAGCCCTCCTGGCAAAAAGGATGGGCCTGCCCGTAGAGAATATTGTAATCGCAACAAACGCTAATGATGAGGTACCGATCTACATGAGAACCTGCAAATATTCGAAAATATCCCCGTCCCTGGTCTGTTTGTCCAATGCTATGAATGTAGGACATCCGAGTAATTTTGTACGAGTTATCGATCTCTACGGCGGCCACATGGATGAGACTGGATTTATCCATATCGAACCCGATCTGAAACGGATGAAAGACGAACTATGGACAATAAGTATAGATGATGATGAGACAAGGGATACAATAAAGACTGCATGGGAAAAACACAGATTGCTGCTTGAACCTCACGGTGCCGTCGGCTGGGCGGGACTTAAACATTTTGCCGGCGAAACAGGATGCAGCAGTTTGATGATATCAGTAGAAACAGCTCACCCGGCAAAATTCCCCGAAGAGATAGAAAAACTTCTCTCTTTCAATCCCGATGTACCGGAAAGCCTCTCTTTAATTGAAGACAAAAAAGAGGATTATATCAGTCTTTCTAACGATTATGATTCATTCCGCAGTCTTTTGAAAGAGCATTACGCAAAATGAAATACGTTCTGATCCTCGGAGACGGCATGGCGGACAATCCCGTACCGGAATTATCCGGAATGACGCCACTGATGAAAGCCCGCAAACCTTCCATCGACCATATTGCCAGGTACGGCCGCACAGGCAGATTCATAACTATAGAACCTGATATGCCCACTGGTTCAGCAGTCGCCAATCTTTCTGTATTGGGCTATGATCCAAGAAAAGTGTTTCACGGCCGCGGTGTACTTGAAGCTGCCAGCCTTGGGATAGATCTTTCTCAAACTGATATGGCCATGAGGGCCAACCTGATATGTGTAAAAAACGGAAAAATTAAAAGTCACTCGGCAGGACATATCACAGATGATGAAGCGCAACTTCTCATAGATGACCTCTCTAAATGTTTTTCCCGTATGGGCGTAAGCCTCTACCAGGGATTGAGTTACCGGCACCTTCTGGTGATCCCTGACGGGAACCCGGCACTTGAATGCGCACCGCCCCATGACCATCTTGATGAACAAACAGACGGACTCATGGTAAGACCGCTGACAGAAGATGCCGCCGATACCGCTCGACTTATCAATAAACTTATACAGGAATCTGCAGTTATTCTCAAATCTCATCCGGTGAACAAAAAAAGAAAAGCGGACGGCAAAGATACCGCAGATCTCATATGGCCCTGGTCACCAGGGACCAGACCGGACATGCCTACTTTTAATGAAAGATTCGGATTAAAGGGAGCAGCTATATCAGCAGTCGACCTCATTAAAGGTCTTGCAGTTTATTCCGGTTTTGATGTGATCCCGGTTGACGGCGCTACAGGACTTTACGATACCAATTACGAGGGAAAAGCTTCAGCTTGTCTTGATGCCCTGCGGGACCATGATCTTGTATTTGTTCATGTAGAAGCTGCTGACGAAGCGAGTCATGAAAGAAATCTCGAACTGAAGATCCGCTGTATCGAAGACCTGGACAGAAGACTGGTGCAGCCGGTGCTGAACGGCCTGAAAGATCTTTCGTCAGAGACCGTTGTAGCTGTGCTGCCTGATCATGCTACCCCTGTCGCCTGCGGCGCCCATACCCGCGATCCTGTACCTTTCGCTATAATGGATCCAAGGGAAAATCCGGACACAGTTGACAGGTTTGACGAAAAAAGCGTAATGGACGGAAGTCTGGGTATTCTGAAAGGAAGTGAGTTTATAGAAACTTTTATCGGCCGGAACAGTTCCCGGCCCGGATGATCAGCAGATCTCTTCTTCAGACTCGATCCTTATATAGACACTCTTTTTTTTAACTACATCCAGTCCGTTTATTTCCTCAAGTGATTTCTTAAGACTTCCCTCATTTGCTTTATGTGTCACCATTAATATATGGACCTCATCTTCTGAAGAATAACCCTTCTGAAAACAGGATACAATAGATATGTTATTCATCCCGAGTATCCCGGATATCCTTGAAAGAACACCAGGCTTATCCACTGTCGTAAACCTCAGGTAATACTGGAATTCAAGTTCATCTATGCATAATACCTGCGTCTTATCATCTCCCGAAGTATGAATATACGGTATATACGGTATATCTCCGGCAATATTATTGTTTATCTTCTGTGCAAGATAAATAACATCACTTACAACAGCAGAGGCGGCAGGATAGCGGCCGGCTCCTTTACCGTAGAACATCACCTGGCCTACCGCATCTCCTTTGACCAGTATACCGTTGTTCTCATAATTTACTGATGCCAGCATGTGCTCCTTCGGCAGAAGTGCAGGATGTATCCTTATCTCAACTGAATTCTCATGGCGTTTCATCACCGCAAGCAGTTTAATATTAAAACCGAACATATCTGTTGCATACTTGATATCTACAAGCTGCATGTCTCCGATACCCTCGCAGTATATATCATTGAAGTCCACAGGATACGTGTTTATAACATTAGCAAGTATGCATATCTTATGGGCAGCATCCAGTCCGTTTATGTCCGCAGACGCATCAGGCTCGGCAAAACCTTCGTCTATCGCAGTTTCCAGCGCGGTCTCAAAAGTACTGTTGGATTTGCTCATAACCGTCAGTATGTAATTTGTGGTACCGTTGAGAACTCCTTTTATTTCGTCTATCCTGTTTGCTATGAGTCCTTCGTTTATTCCCTGTATTACGGGTATACCGCTGCCCACACTCGCTTCAAAATATATAAGGCAGTTATTCTTGCGCGCAAGAGAGAATATTTCCGGCCATCTGGTTGCAAGAAGCGCCTTATTCGCGGTAACTACATGTTTGGATTTTTTAAAAGATTCACTTATTATCTCAAATGCGAATTCAGGATTTCCTGTCAATTCCACCACAAGGGATATTTCATCATCATCTATGATATCCCTGAATTCCGTAGTGAAGATCTCTTCCGGGATTCCCAGGTCCTTTTTTAATTCCTGCCTGAGATCACACACCTTTTTTATTTTAACATCGCATCCGACTCTTGAGTTGATCGTCTCACTCTTCCTTTTTAGAAGATTGTATACACCCCCGCCTACGGTACCAAGACCTATAAGTCCTATATTAATAGTCATTTCACCTGCTCTCCGTCCTGCATGCATAAATGTTCATCTCTGTGGACCTTCTTTAAGAAAAGCTCTCAGCCTCATAAGTGCATCATGTAATCTCTGAAAATGCGTAACCATCGCGAACCTGACATAACCTTCGCCGAAGTCGCCGAAACCGATACCCGGCGCAACGGCAATACCGGTCCTCTGTATAAGCATCTGGGCAAACTCCAGTGAGCCTATATCACGGAAACCTTCCGGTTGTCTTGCCCACAGATACATTGTCGCCTTGGGCAGGTCTATCTGCCAGCCTATTTTCCCCATACCTTCAACCAGTTTCTTCTGGCGGCGGCGGTATTCAGCCACAGTATCCCTGACTCCCTTCTGTGAACCGGTCATTGCTTTTACTGCGGATAACTGTATTGCTGTAAACACACCGTAATCCAGATAGGATTTGATCTTTTCCAGCGGTTTTAGGAATTCACTTCCACCCACACAATATCCTACGCGCCAGCCTGCCATATTATATGTCTTTGAAAAAGAATGGAATTCCATACCCACATCCTTTGCGCCTTTCATCTCCATAAAAGAAGGCGCCCTGTAACCGTCGTATACTATCTCAGAGTATGCATAATCATGACAGATAATGATATTATATGTTCTTGCAAACTCAATGACTTCATGAAAAAAACGCGTATCTTCCAATACGCCTGCTGTCGGGTTATTCGGGTAGTTTATGAACATGAGTTTTGCCTTTTTTGCAGTTTTTTCCGGTATATCCCTCAAATCCGGCACAAATCCGTTCTTTTCATTTATCAGCATATCATAAGGAACCCCACCGGCAAGTATTATACCGTTGCGATGGACAGGATAGCATGGATTAGTGACCAGGGCTACATCACCCGGGTCCAGATATGCCATACAGATATGGGCAATACCTTCTTTTGAACCTATGAGCGCAAGCACCTCGTTCTCATAGTCAAACTCGACACCCGTCTTTTTTTCATACCATTTTGCGATAGTCTTCCTGAATTTCGGCATTCCTTTTGCCTGAGGATACCGGTGCGTCCGCGGGTGGTTTAAAACAGTATCATGAAGCCTTTCAATTATATGTTCTGCCGTTGGTAGATCAGGATTACCCATACCCAGATCTATAACATCGAGTTTCTTGCTGGAAGCTTCTTTTTTCAGCACATCTATCGCGCCGAAAAGATACGGCGGCAACTGCTTCAGTTTGGCAGACGCTTCCACACTGACTTTCTTTCTCTTTTTATCTTTCATAGTTTATAATTTATCATACTATTGATTTTTTTTCAAACGTTTCTTTCACTTCACCGCACGGCTGAAGAAGACAAACCGTAATATTCTCTGGAATATCACTTCGGTTTCCATCCCATAATTCCATACTTCTTGTTTCAAGAAATCTTCCGGTAAATTTTTCATGGGTATCTATTCTAAGCCTGCTTGACGGGGTATGGTAATGTATCGGTATTACTATCCGGGGATCCAGCTGTTCAACGATCCGGGCTGCTCCTTCCCAATCGACAGTAAACACTCCTCCTACCGGAACAGCAAGAATATCACACGGTCTGAGCATTTCCGCCTGATGCTTTTCCAGGACATGACCTATATCACCCATGTGAACAAAATTTATATTATCTATCCTGATATTGAAGACTGTATTGCTTCCCCGCGATCTTCCTCCTTCATTGTCATGCCATGTGCTGACCCCGGTCATACTTATACCATACTCGCTGTATTTGCCGGCGCCTTTTATTACTGTCGGTTCACCCTGAATACGCCAGGATGCATTATGATCAGTATGATCATGGGATACCGTAATTATATCCGCTTTGTCGGCCGGCATCACATAACCGTATGAATCGTCGTACGGATCGCATACAACCGTTATTCCATCGGCTGTATTCAAGACCATGCAGGCCTGCCCGAACCATCTTATTCTCATTTACATAACCTCGGGAGAACTTACGCCTAGAAGAGAAAGGCCATTACCGATTATCTCCCTGACAGCGCTGAGAAGGAGCAGTCTGGCTTTTTCTTTTTCACTGCCCAAAATCCTGACCGAATCATAATATCTGTGAAAAGCGGTAGCCGTTTCCCTGAGATATTCCGTTAGAAAATGCCCTGCTTTCAGTTCCGCGCACTTATAAAGTAAAAACGGGAAATGAGCCAGTATCTTTATCACTTCTTCTTCTTCAGGACCAAGAGTATCGATCAAATCAATATCAATCGTTTTAGGGTCAATATCCGCTTTTCTGAAAACCGAGCATATCCTGGCATGCGAATACTGCACATAGTATACCGGGTTTTTCTTATTGTCCTGTTTTGCGAGTTCTATATCAAACTCAAGCGGT
>JBDRKX010000086.1:0-13897 GCA_043813605.1 Elusimicrobiota bacterium
TTGTTCTATATTGCCGACCAACTTATTTACAAGAAGAAATCTTTGGGATTGGCTGAATGCTCCATTCCATGAAAAGAGCAATTCTCCAATGGATTTATTGCAACAGAGTTTTAGCTTTGGCTAATTTGGACAGTAATGATGTGAACACAGTAATGACAAGAAGTAAAGGGAAATCAGATAAAGTTCCCGGAACCGTTAGGTGGAGGGACTAACTTGTATGAAATTGTTTAAAATCTTCCATAAGTTATCCTTATGCATAGTTGTTGTATTAATCAGTTATACAGCATGTCATTCACGGACTTTTCAACCTGTAGATAAATCATCTGATGCAGTAAAGATGCTTTTCAGTGAATTCCCCGGCAAGCGTGTCAGTGCAGCTGAAGAACTGGGCAGCATGGGCGTATCAGCGGATTTTGCTGTGCCTTCTCTCATTAAAGTGCTGAAAGCAGATGACCATAATACGGTAAAAGCAAAAATAATAGAAGCACTTGGAAAAATAGGAAATCCCGCTGCCTCCGGCATGATAATCCCGTTTTTAAAGGATGCGGAAGCAACAGTAAGGGAAAAAGCTGCTGAAGCGCTGGGAAGCATAGGAAGCCCGGATGCCGTTCAGCCGCTTCTTGAAGTATTAAAAAAAGAAAAAGAAATAGAAGTATGCAGCAAGACCATATGGGCTCTTGGCGAGTTGAAAGATGGACGCGCTAATGGAAGCCTTGTTGATATCATGTCCTCATGGAAAATGTCTGCCGGTCCTGCAGGAGGCTACATTGATGATCCGTATAAGCTGGTTAGAATGGAAGCGGCTATAGCTCTTGGAAAGATTGGGGCAAAGGACCTGGCAGCACCTCTGATCCGTGCTTTAAGCGATGATTTCTACAGGGTAAGAAAAGAAGCCTATATCTCATTGATAAAAATAGGAGAGCCGGCCGTAGTGCCGCTCGCAGAACAGTGGGGAACTGCAGCGCCGGAATTGCAGAATAAGATTAATAATATATTTACGGAAATAGGCCGTCCGGCACATGAGATTTTGATCGATGAACTTAACAGATGGGAATCACCCGTGTCGGATTCGATATCTGATATACTTGTAAAAATAGGTGAGCCGGCGGTGGAATCAATAGTAAAAGTCTTGATATACGGCAGTTCCGAAGCAAAAGAAAGAGCGGCAGATGTATTAATGAAGATAGGGTATCCATCAGTTGTTCCTCTTGTAGATATGGTAAGGAATGAAAAAGAAGAAATAAAATGGATAGCAGCAAAAATACTTACAGATATGGACGACCGCGCGGCGGAGTCCGTTACCGATCTGCTGAATGAAGAAGATAGGACTGTAATTAATGTCGCTACCGGCATACTGCTGAAAATAGGGCGCCCTTCAGTAAAATATCTTATTGAAATATTGGAAACGGGTAATAAGCGGGCAAGACATTCAGCAGCCGGAATACTTGCAAGGATAACCGGAGAAGATCTCGGAGAGAGCTACAAGAAATGGAGCAGATGGTACGGGAAAAGATAAAGAAGGAATTATGAAAGATTCAGATAAGACAAAGAAGGAATTAGTAGCTGAATTGAAAGAAGCAAGAAGTAATATCAAAGTCTTGAAGAACTTGACTGAAGAGCGAAAAAAAATAGAAAAAGCATTCAGGGAGTCGGACAAGAAATATAAGACTTTAATAGAAAAATCTAATGACGGGATTCTGATAATACAGGACTACAAGTTCAAATATGTAAACGGCGTATCCCTGAAGCTGCTGGGCTATTCACCTGATGAACTGATCGGCAGTGATTTTATGAAAGTCATTTCTCCTGAATTCCAAGAAATAACACTGGAAAGATATGAGAAAAGGATTGCCGGCAGAAGGGTGAGGAATATATATGAAATTGAGGTGATTACAAAAGACGGCAGGAAGCTGCCATTGGAAGTGAGCAGCACGCTGATCAAATATGACGGCGGTCCGGCGGATCTTGTTATCACTAGAGATATACTGGAACGTAAGCATGCTGAACTTGCTCTCAGAAAGGCTAAAGATGAACTGGAGATACGTGTGCAGGAGCGTACTGCCGAGTTGAGCGAGAGCTATATCAAACTTAAGGGTGCTATGGACAGTACTGTCCAGGCTATTGCTACTATTGTTGAGTCAAGGGATCCTTATACTGCCGGGCATCAACGCAGAGTTGCCAGATTATCAAAAGCTATTGCTGAAGTTCTCGGGTTGGATGAACAGTTTACTGAGGGAGTGTTTGTAGCGGCAACAATACATGATATAGGCAAGATAAATATACCGGCGGAGATACTTACTATAAGCCGGGCTCTCTGCCTGCAGTTGAGCATAACCTGATCAGAATACACAAGTCAGGTAGGTTATAATATATTGAGGGAAATAAATTTCCCCTGGCCAGTAGCTACGGCTGTACTGCAGCACCACGAAATGATGGATGGGTCAGGATATCCTGCAGGTATTTGTGGAGAAGACATAATACTTGAGGCGAGGATAATAACAGTTTCAGATGTGCTCGAAGCAATGGCTTCACACAGACCATATAGACCTGCGCTCGGGATGGATAAAGCCATAAAACAGATAAAAGACAACAGAGGTATTCTATATGACAGTTCAGTTGTGGATGCTTGCTTGAAGGTATTGAAAAGCGGTAAAATCAAGTTCGAATAAGTTGCGGTAAAGACAACTGCAGAAAAATATTTTCTATACATTCATGAAAAACAGGATTCTTGTTTTTAGTGTTATCTTGGTATCGGTATTCTGTGTCTTGCGGCTTTATCCCGGCGGGTTGAATTTCGGAGTGATCACTGCAACCAGGGAAAAAGTAAAAGAAGTAAAAGAAGCAAAGCTCGAATATCTGAAAAAAGACAGATTTCCAACTGTCGCTATCGCAGATCCCTTAGATGGCTCAATCGTTTCCGGAACCGTGAACATAACTGTACAGGCTGATGATGACTTTGCAGTTACAAAAGTGGAACTCAGGATAGACAGTGCTCTTAAAGGCGAAGCTGCTTCTTCACCGTACAGTTTTTTATGGAATACTGTCGATTATGATGAGCGTTGCGATCATAAGATAGTAGCTACAGCATATGATACTTCAGGTCAGTACGCAAGTGACGAGAAAACTGTATTAGTAAAGAACGCAAACTGGAATATTTCTGTTATTGATACAGTCGGGGATATTGAAGATAATAGCTCTAAGGACCATTCGGGCATATGTCTTGATGCCAATGACTGTCCGCATGTATCTTATTATGACAGGACAGGCCAGACTCTCAAATATGCTAAATGGACAGGCGCTGCGTGGTCAATAGAAACAGTGGACTCCGGTACTGAAACAGGCTGGAGGACATCTATTGCTGTTGATGCCCAGGGATATCCTCATATAGCTTATCACGAGCATGGTTCATTCGATCTGAAGTATGCCAAGTGGAACGGTATTGCCTGGGATAAGGCCTTGCTGGATGAAATCGGGAGCTGCGGGCATTGGAGTTCGATTGCATTTGATTCGTCCGGTAATCCGCATGTGAGTCATCTCCGTTATAATCCTCTTCCTCTTGTTGTAAGGTACGGCAGCAATCCGGGAAGCGGCTGGACTTTTGAAGATGTTGCGGTACTGGAAGGTGAAGACTATGCGCCTAAGACATCGCTTGCAGTGGATTCGAGCGGAAATCCTCACATTGTTTTCCGGGAAAAGGAAACTGAATGCATATTAAAATATTCCCGGAAAACCGGTTCGACCTGGCAGACTGAAACCCTTGCCAGTGACGGTTCTGTATATTACCCGTCTATAGCGATCGACAGTTCCGACAATATACATGTATCTTACTATGATGATGTAACCAAAAAGCTGAAGTATGCCAAGCGGACCGGTTCTGTGTGGACGAAAGAGACTGTCAGTTCAACGGATTATAGCGGCGGATACAGTTCAATTGATGTAGATTCCAACGGGTACCCGTGTATATCTTGTTATAATTACTCGGACAAGGATCTTATTAGTGTCCGGTGGACGGGTTCCGCATGGCTTGTTGAAACAGTCGATTCAACCGGGGATGTGGGACGCGGTACCTCTGTGAAAGTGGATTCAGAGGAACTGATACATATTTCCTATTACGATGCAGATAATAAACAATTGAAGTATGCTGTTCTTAAGAAGTAGATGATGAGAAGATCCGTAATTATACTTGTTCTTATAATGATCTTTGCAACTTCGTCTTCCTACCCTGAAACACGGCGTCTGGCAATAGGAGCGGGATACCCGTATCTTGCACTTGCATATACGATAGACAGCAGGTATTCTGCTCAGATCAGAGTAGCCGGTGACGAAAATATCCAGGCGTACGGCGC
This sequence comes from Elusimicrobiota bacterium, assembly GCA_043813605.1. GTDB lineage: Bacteria > CG03 > SLGR01 > SLGR01 > JBDRKX01 > JBDRKX01. Next base: position 4,347 of record JBDRKX010000086.1, read on the forward strand.
CAGATGCTGTTATAACTTCGTTAAAAGAAGAGAATCCGGTTATGACTGGATAAGGAACACAATCTACAGTAAATCATATAGTTTCATACCTGATACTCTGCTCCCGTTTACCGGTATAGAGATAGATTATGTGAATTTTGATGAGGATGATATCTCGGGTAACGGGATTGTCATTTATGCTTTTACCGGCGCAGAATACAGTATATCAAGGAGTTTATCCATCAGTTTCGACATCGGTCCGGCATTTATCGGTCTTACGGAACATGAATTCAGCGTTACTTCCGGCGGACTAGAATGGATATTTGATGTTACTCTGTATTTTGGTCTGTATTGAAGATAGCCGCCTGCTGTTTGAAAGGTACCATGTATTCTGCAGGATCAAGTCCGTACTGAAAAAGTCTTAGTTTTATCGCCTGCCAAAATTTATTTCTCGCAGAGTCACGGTCTCCTTTATCAAGTAATATCCTTCCCTGCTGCAAAAAAGTATATGAGGGATTGTTGTCTATGACAGGAAGGCTCGAATAAATATTAGAAGATGCTCCATAGAGATCTTCCGTGTAAATGTCATTGAGTGCAAATCCAATTCTCGGCAGGAGCGAAAAGGGTAGTACCTTAAGGGATTTATTGAAGAAAATATCAGCATTCAGCGGCTGGTATGACCTGAGGTAATATATCCCCTTAGTGAAATTCCTAGACGAAATAAATGGTCTCATTGTTATTCCGGTAATGAACAAAACAGCAGCAATAGCCATTGTCGTGCGCAGCAAAAAATTATAGAATCTTTTTCTCATCCGCAGAGAGGTCTTTTTTTGCCCGGTAAATGTGCCGGCTATTAACGAGACCAGCATTGCGATAAGCGGTATAGTAAGGTTGTATTCAAACAGATTATAAATAAGTATCAGGGACAGAGATAAATATGCCGCTTTTGTTTCTCTGGATTTATTAGTATCTTGCCGCCTGTGCAGAAAGATTATAATCCACAAAAAGGCAATAAGCACTACAATACCGTATTCAGCAGCAAAGGCTACAGGGAATGAATGTATATAAAGTGAAAAACTGTCTCCCTGTGTGAATGCCGGCAGAATATGGGGAACAGAGCCCGGTCCGAATCCGGTAACAGGCCTGTGAAGGAACATCATTATTCCGGCTTTTATCCATGACATTCTGTTGATAACGGCATCAGGCGGTCTGGACAAAAGATAAAAGAAGGCGATAGAAACAGCTGACAGAGATGCAGGGACCAGAAATTTCCGTGCCATTCTCCGGTAATAGAGATAGGCTATCAGATAAAAAATGAGTACAGTGTATCCCCAGTATGAATGAGCGCTGTGGAAAGAAATAAGAACAGGAAAAAGGAGTAGTATCTTCACTATATTGATAATGATAGGGTGGTAATGGTCCCTGTCCAGTACCCATAATATAAAAAAAGGTGTTAAAAGCAGGAAAAAACCTGTTTTTATGTTCTGATTGGGAAAGAGTTGAGTTCTGAAAACCAGGGGATATATCAAGTCGATAAACGCTGCGGTAATACAAATAAAAATAAGGAATTGAGATGTTGTTTTTTTTTGTTCATCAGATGAGAAGGAGATGCCAGAGAAGCAGAAAATAAGGATACAACTGGAAATAAGTATCATGCTGGAAAGGGATACTGCCGGGACAGCAGAAAACATGAAAGAAATAACAATTCCCGCAAACAATAAAATAAAAGGAGCCGAAAAAACGGTCCTGGAGATCATCATTTTTTTGGAGGTTGTGTAAAGGGATAGAATGACCAGGGTCGTATTTGTAACAGTCTGGAGCCAGATATCCCAGCCGCTCTTGAAAAAAAGGTTCATAAATATGAGCCCGAATATGACAAAAATAGGTATGCTGTTTTCAGGGTATCTTTTCATTGTCTTAAATAGTACAAAATATTGGGATTTTTTTCTATTGCTAATGATATTGCTAATGATATTGACATGCAAAATTATAATAAGTATTATATGAACTTTATGATATTAGAGAGCCGGGGTAGCTCAGTGGAAGAGCAGCTCACTCGTAATGAGCAGGTCAGGAGTTCGAATCTCCTCTCCGGCTCCATATTGCCATGATGAATAAGAATCTATTTGCAATTATCCTATTATTCTATGTCGCAACAAGTGCAAAAAGCAGTATATTTGAAGGAAGCGGCGAGACAGTTTTCCCGTTCCTTAAGATCAATCCTTCTGTAAACAGTGCTGCAGTTAGCGGTGGGAATTCCGTTACGCTGAACGGTATTCAGTCGCTGTACTTAAATCCAGCTGGCACAGCTCAGCTTGAAGCAACCGAACTATATGCTCAATACTGCATCTGGTTTGACGATATACAAATCGGTTATATGTCTACCGGTATCAATACAGGCTTGGGTGTACTGGGGCTGTCGGCAGGGTACATGATGTATCCTGATCAGAAAGAAACGGTAGCAGACAGCCAGAGTCCGTACAATTATAGAGAAACGGGAAGTTTCAATGCATCTGCAGGATTTTTCGGGAGTTATTTATCGAGAAGGCTTGGGAAAAAACTGTACGGCGGAGTAGGATTGAAATATATCGGACAGAGAATAGGCGGGTATGCTTCAGCTTCAACATGTGCTTTTGATGTGGGCATTATGGCAGAAACATCTCCTTATGCGATTTATGGTATAAGTGTGAATAATATTTCCTGGGGCGCAAAATACGGCAGCTCTTATGAAAAACTCCCTCTTATATTAAGGATCGGCGGGGAGTGGAAGTACCACCCGAACAGATACTGGAAGTATGATCCTGGCAGGTTCTACAGCTGGCAGTATTCACTGAAGATCTGCTGTGAGATGCGGGCAAATGAGGGTTTATATATAAATAGCGGTGTTGAGATACTTCCTTTAGAATTTCTACCTCTCAGGATAGGATACTCATACTCGATGGAAGAGAACGAACTGGGCGGACTGGGCGGCTTGAGCTGCGGAACATGTATTTCGGGAATAACCGGTATGGATATTGAATATGCCTTGAGTTCGTATGGTAGACTTGGTCTTGTCCACAGGCTGGGAATAGTATTTTCTTTGTAGAAATATGATTGATATAGCACTTTTTGTTATTTTTGTAATACTGCCTTTTTTTCGGGTATTTAACGGTGCATTCCTGCAGAATATACATAATCTGATAGCGATTGCAGGTATAGGCGGTGTGGTGGCCGGTATAGTGCTTAATCGCCTCGACGAATATATTGACAGACTTATAAGATACATTATACCGTTACTTTTAAGTACTATCGCAGTACATTTCTTCTTGCGTACGTATGATTCAGCACAGATAAAAATAACATTACTTGAAGTCGGCGGTCCCCTGGTACTTATATTATGGATTATCAAAAGGATAAACCTTGGCAGTTTTAAAGTCCCTAAATCACGAAGCTATGCGGTTTTACCGGCATTGTTCTTTATCCTGTCGGGCCTGATATCTTTTCTTCTATCGAATTATAAACTTGAGACTTTTGAACCGGGACTGTTAAGAAGAATATCTTATCTGGGTGTTTTTCTTGTAACAGTGGCAGAGTTCGATACAGAGAAGGATTTCAGGAACATATTCAACTGGATTCTGGCCACTTGTTTTATGGTAGTGATATACGGATATATACAATATCTCGGATATGACTGGCATATCTGGAAGGGCGCTTTCGGTGACAGGATATTTTCAACTTTCGGAAACCCGAATTTCTATGCAGCATGGATAGTCCTGCTGTTACCTCTGATATTCGCAATGGTATTGTTATCTGAAAACCCTGCCAAGAAACTTGGTTATACAGTATTTGCTGCAGCAATACTTTACATGGTATGGGTTACTAACACAAAGGGCAGTTGGGTCGGTCTTGCAATAGGTACATCGGCTTTTGTTGTTCTCGCTACTCTTTTCCTGATAAAAGGGGACCCCAAGATACTTAAAAGAACGGCTATAGTTATTGTCCTTTTTGTCTTTATTGTCGCCGGTGCAGGTGTTATGTGGTTCTCTCATAAAAGAGTCAATTCAATCAGGTTCCGGCTTTTTACATGGGGAGCGACATTGAAGATGATATCTGAGCCGATCTATGTATCCCCATTGAAATCTGTCTTTCTCGGGCATGGTATAGAGACTTTTAAGCTGGTATACCCCTCATACAGACGACCGGAGATATTTGTTATAGAAGATAAACATAATACCGAAACAGACCATGCACATAATGAGTTTCTCGAAATTTTATATGATGAAGGATTCCTCGGGTTGGGTATTTTCCTGTGGCTGCTGGCAAGTATATATTTTGCTGCAATAAAAAGGCTTACACTGCTGGGTATAGGCGGGCCGAGATCTAAAGACCAGTATTATTTCATCGGACTTATAGCAGGGGCCCTGGGAATGCTTGCCCATGCGTCCGTGAGCGTTCATGTGAGATTTGTCTCATCAGGCTATATCCTATGGACTTTCCTGGGGTTTATAGTTGTACATACAGCCCCTGTTAAGTTCAGCAGGGAGAATCCGAGAAAACTTATGGGTCCGACACAGTTTGTTATAACAGCAATTCTAATTGCACTTGCTGCCATAAGTTCATATACCGGAGCATGCAGATTCAAGGCAAACATATATCATAATAAGGCGATAGCATATTCAAAGCAGCGGATGTGGAGCCAGGCTCTGGAATATTACGGGAAAGTACAAAAGAACCATCCGTCATTCATAATGGCTAATTATTTTATAGGGAATGTCTATAATGATATGCTTACAGAAGCTCTGAGGAATAAGGACAAGGAAGCTGCTGAGACAAATTACAAAAAAGCTGTAGATGCTTACGCAAAAGTGCTTTCAATGTATCCTAATTATGTGCAGGTTCACTTCCAGGAAGGCATGATGCATCTTAAAGTAGGCAATGAAGAAGAAGCAGAAAAAGCATTCCGGAGATATATCAATATCGTTGACCCGATGTATCCGTATACATATTACAGGCTGGGAATACTGGCTGCACAGAAAAAAGATCTGCAAAAGGCAGGATGGTATATGGAAGAGGCTATAAAACGCATATTGGCGCGCCGCAAAAAAAATAATATTAATATGATGCTGCCTGAGGGGTATATGAATCTGGCAAATATATACCTGCTTAAAAACCAGCCGGCGGAGGCGGAAAAGGCGTACAAAGAGGCTTTGAAGGTGGATGGAAGGAATACTGATGTCTTGAGAGCGCTGGCGAGCCTTTATGAGAGATGGGGCAGAAAAGATGCGGCCGCGGAGGTGTACCGCTTTTTGCTCAGATTGAAACCCGACAATAAAAAGTTTAAAGAGCAGCTGAAACAGCTTGGGTTCAGTGAATAGATTAAAGAACCTTTCCTGGAATATCTTCCTGCTGGCACTGATTATCTCTCCTCTGTTCTTTTTTACGGATGTCACACGGAATCCTTATCTGGTTCAAGAAAGGATCTTTCAAGTGCTTATTGTTGCTGCTCTTTTCATGTTGTTGTTTTCACAATACAGCAGTAAGGAGGTTGTACTTCCCCGCACTTTCCTTGATTTGCCGCTATGGTCGTTTGTCGCGGTATGTATGTTTTCTATAATTATGTCGCTAATATTCTTCAGCGAATACCGCGATTCATTAATGGCGTTTTCCGTAAGACGGATGCTGATGTTCATGTTCAGCGGAATTATCTGCTTCTATTTCGCCGCCGCTTCGGGAGAGAAGTATTTTATTAAAATACAGAATACTGTTATTGCTGCAGGTTCACTTGCATCTCTCTATGCTATTATGCAGTTGGCAGGTGCAGATTTTATATGGTCAAGAACAGTGCAGCCGTATGGACAGAGAAGCATATCTACTTTTGGTAATCCAACATTTCTTTCTTCATTCCTGCTTGTTGTTAATTTCTGGATCTTCGGCCGGCTCCTGGCAAAAAAATATGCAGGGGTATGGTTTTTATTGCTTCTGATCAATCTTACGGGCCTTGCAATAACAATGACAAGAAGTACTTTTATAGGTATATTTGCGGGTTTTGTCCTATTGGTCTATTTGCTGGCAAAAAGCCCGATGACTGTTTTTCGTAAAATAAAAGGTTCAATTTACTTGTTTTTTCTGAGCATGATCTTTATTGCAGCTGTCTTTGCGGTCAGTTCACCGCAATTTGTGAAAAGAGTAAAAGGGATCGTAAATGTAGAGAATATGGGATCGGCGCTGACTCAGCGTCTCTTGATCTGGGAATCTTCATTAAATATGTTTATGGACACTCCCGTAATAGGCAGAGGGTGGGGTAATTTTGAAGTGTTCTATCCGTTTTATCAGGGGGAAATGGTAAAAAAAGAACGTTACCGCAGATTAAGAACACATGCTAATAATTCTCATAATTTCCTGTTCGAATTATTGACACAGGTCGGAATAGTAGGCACAGGGGTCTATTTATGGCTTATCGCGGTATATATTTACTCTTCCAGGAGGATATATTCTCTAGCTGCAGACAAAGACAGGATCCCGGTACTGATATTTACTGTTACCGGACTGGCTTTCTGGATAGACAACATACTGAATGTTTCGCTTTTCTTCCCTATGCCGGCAATGGCATTTTGGCTAAATGCGGGACTATTGGCGGCAATAGGAAGAAGATACTCGGGGTTTCCGGTATTTAGTCTTAAAATAAGAAAATCCTATCCAGTTCTTATGATATCATTGCTGATATTCGGTATTGCAGTGATCTATTTTAATTATGTTTATTTTTTTTCATCAGTTAATTTTTTCAGGGGCTTTAAATATTCTAAACAAACAGCACTTGGAAAAGCCGAAAAATATCTCATGAAGTGCTACGAGCTGTACCCGTATAATGTCGATAATAATTATGAGCTCGGTAACATATATGCCCGCATGAGCAGAAAGAACAGCAAAATGGTAACCAAGGCCATATGGGCCTATGCTGAAGCAATAAAGGCCAATCCCGGTTATGACGAGATCTATTTCAATCTGGGAGTCATGCATATGAATAACGGTAATATTATTGAAGGGGAGAAATATCTTAAAAAAGCTCTGGCCATAAATCCTGTTTCAGCCGACACGTATAAGAGTCTTGGTGATCTCAGGGGTCGTCAAAAAAAATACGATGAGGCAATTTATTATTATGAAGAGGCAATAAAAAATGGCAGTGATAATGAAACAACTTATAATAATTTCGGATTTTGTAATGAAATGACAGGAAATGACCAAGTAGCTATGGAGAGTTATTTTAAAGCGCTTACAATAAATCCGGAATTTAAGAATGCACGGAATAATTTTATACGGCTCAGTGCAAAGAACAGGAAGAAAGGATCCGGACAGGAAACAATCGCTTTATTCCATAAAACCGATATGTTTATCAAAGAAAAAGACTGGCCTGCGGCTCTTGAATTGATAAGGCAGATACGCAAGATATCTCCGTGGGACCTCAGGGCTCTGCTCTATGAGGGAAATCTTTATTTTAAGAATCAGGAACCGGTAAAGGCTATTGGAGTATATAGAGTTATACTTGCAATAGACCCGTCTAATATAACAGCGAAGTCGAACTTGGATATTGTAGTGAAGGCTGCCGGAAAATAATGATGAAAAGAGCCTGGATCATCCTTGTAATACTGGCAGTTGCTTCATCTGTTCCATCTTTATTTTACAGGATCTCTTATGAGTCATCCGATAAGACTGTAGATATTATTTCCAGTGGGGAAAAGAATTTGTCGGATGGATACGGAGTGCGGATAGCAGAAGAATATACCGTTGAAGAATGGGTTAGAAAGTCTATGGCAGGCATATGGGCTCCGCCGTCAGCATGCCCGTTTGAGATCGAAGAGAGGGATTCATTGATCCTCATATTCGACAGGCCGAGGCTTTATAACAGGGCTTTGGAAGTATTTATGATAAAACTTTCAGGAAGCCGTATTGTTACAAAATGGCATGATGGCCATTATTATATAATGCTGGCTGGGATATGCTGGGATGATATTAAAGGAATGGGGATGGGGATCCTCGAAAAAGATACAGGGAATAACCGTATAGCTTATGCGATGTTGCTGAATGACAGATGGGTCAACCGTGAATATATTGACTGGTGTTTCAGCGGACTGGAAGCGGATGCTCTTATATTCAAAGGCGATGAAGTGCCCGGATATCCTGAAAATACTGATGCCGTTTCCGTCTGGATCAGAAAGAAAAAAATGAAAGTATGTCTGACAGAATTTAATCATCAGAAAGGTTTTAAGGAAATTGTGCGCGGTAACAGAGTGGTACGGTTTCACAGGGTTCCTGAAAAGCTTACATCTGAAACAGTCGTCAGGCGTGTAATGAGAGCGGTGCGGGAACGCGGAATAAGAGCGGTTTATATTGGAGAGTATGCTTGTTCGGAAAAGATTAGTAAGCAGCTGGTTTCTGCCGGCTTTATTGCAGGTGTGCCGGCCGGCTGTGATATTAGTAAAGAGCCGGAATTACCGTTATTTTTTACTCTTATTGCAGGATTGTCGGGATTAGCGTTAATGACGGGTAGAAGAAGACTGATTATTGCGTCAGCCGCAGTCATGCTGATATCACTCCTCATTTCCGGTACTGCTCTTAACGTACTAGCAATTATATGTGCAGTCTCTTTTCCCCTGGCAGCTACATGGATAGTGATCGAGCAAAAATACTCTGTACCAAAAAATATTGTTATTTATCTATTGATGTCGATAACGGCCGGCATACTGTTAAGTTCTTCTTATTCTATTCCGTCATATATGGTTAAATTAGAAGAGATAAGGGGTGTCAAAGCCGCATTGCTGTTGCCGATCATATTAAGTATTCCGCTTGTATTCAGAGGGTGGTCAGGTTTTTCGGCAAAGAAAGTTACACTAGGCGGATTAATGCTGTTCTTTTTGGCGGTATGCATTGCTATGGTATATATACTGCGCAGTTCAAACCTTCAGGCAGGATTAGTAAGTATTCTTGAAATAAAATTCCGGTTATTTTTGGAAGATATGTTTGTAATAAGGCCAAGATTTAAGGAATTCCTTATCGGGCATCCGTTTCTTATAACCGGTTTATATCTGTATATAAAGGATAGAGTTCCAAAAGGTATTGCTCAGTTTTTTATAATAATAGGTCTTGTCGGCCAGGTCTCGGTAATAAATTCTTTTATGCATATTCACACACCGTTTGCATTGACTCTTTTGAGGACTTTATGGGGACTTGTATTGGGGATACCGCTGGGTTTGATGATGATCCTGATTGTGAGATTATGGCTAAAACGGACAGAATAGTATTAGCGGGATACTATGGATACAGCAATGCCGGCGACGAACTTATATTAAAAAGTCTCCTGAAAGGAGTAAAGCAATACATACCTTATACTGAGATAATAGTGCTCTGCAGGCGCGGGGGAGACAGATATGAGAATACTTCATCAGTTAAATATATTGACAGGTACGATCCTGTTTCAATAATAAAAGCATTGGCGTGTTCTCATACGCTGGTCATGGGCGGGGGGAGCCTTATTCAGGATGTTTCGGGCATTTTTACTATATATTATTATTTGATACTTATGGCAGTATCCAAGGTCA
>JBDRKX010000087.1:0-2963 GCA_043813605.1 Elusimicrobiota bacterium
AAAATTCTCTAGAACACATTATTGGGAAAATTGAAAAGATGAAAAAATTATGATTTTTATGAGTTCGCAAAATATTTATTGGAAGGCTTCGACGAGAAGGCGCTAAAAAATGAGCTTTTTACGCTTTTTTGAGGTTATAAAGTACTTATAGGGGTAATCTGAAATGAAAAAAGCCAGAATACTGATAGTAGATGATGAAACGGATATATTAAGCGGATTGAAGGAATTCCTGCTAGGTGAAGATTTTGAAGTGAAAACTGACGATACCGGCAGGGATTTTCTGAAACTGGTCAAGGACTTCTCGCCTGATCTGATCCTTCTTGATATTACGCTGGGAGATATCAGCGGATATGACCTGAAAGAACAGCTCAACAAGGATATTGCAACAGCAGTGATACCCGTGGTATTCATAAGCGTGCATAAATCATTCGATTATAAGAGGCACAGTTTCAATATCGGCGCACAGGATCATATAGTGAAACCCTTTGATCTTGAGGAACTCATAATAAGGATAGATTCGATCCTGACACATAAGAAATTTTATGAAGACATCTGCATGAAAGATACTCTTACCGGTCTTTACAACAGGACGCATTTCGAAAAGCAGGCAAGGATACTGTACGGCCTTGCAACTAAATACCGGCAGCCTTTTTCTATGACCGTAATTGATATAAACGGGTTGAAGGATATAAACAAACGCTACGGCCATGAAGCAGGTGATTTTATAATAACCAAGACCGCCGAAATGATAAAAAAAACCATTCGCAGCAGGGATATAGCTACCAGGTATGGGGGGGATGAGTTTACCATACTCCTGCCCGATACCGATCATAAACAGGCTGAGGCTCTCTTGGACAGATTAAAGAAGAACATAGAAATCAGGGATTTCGCATACAATAACAGTGAGAATATTGCGTTTAAAATAAGTACGGGAAGCGCCAGTTGTATCTCCGGCGAACTCGATCTCGAAACTATGTTTTCTGTGATCGACTTGAGTATACATGTCGGCAAGAACCGCCGGCAAAAAGCTGTGAATACGGATGTTCTACTGCTGGAAAACGATACCGATACTGTACGCAAAATAAAACCGGCATTGGAAACAGAAGGGTTCAGTGTGAAAAAAGTATTTGATAAACTTGATGATATCATAAAGTATGTAGAAGAAGGCGATTCTGAAAACGAGCCGGGTTATATTATACTCGATCTGGGACTTGACAGGAGGTTTAGCCCGGAATTCCTGCATCTTCTATATACAAAATGGATCAATACTAAAGTGTACCTCATACTGCAGCACATAGACTATCTTGATCTGTGTCCCTATTTCAGGAGCATAGTAAGCTCTGCTTTCCAGAAATCGGAACTGTTCGGACTGATAGAGGCGCTTAAGAAGGATATTTAACGGGTCCCGTGATTCTTGCGGCCGGAAAACACTGATAATCACCCTTCAGCATCTGATGTAAATCCCTCTAAGGTTATTGATGATAAAATTTTTAGTGAAATAAAATCCTGAGTACATCACTATAAAATCCGGTTTGTTACAGTATTCTGTGTTTGCAGGATGATTTGTATATACTGATTAATCTGAAAGAATTTTATGTATGAAAAATAAAACAGCCAGGGCAAGATTAACGGAAGGTGATATCAAGAAAACACTTATAAGACTTACCGGACCGATGGTGGTCGGTATGGCGAGTATGATGGTTTTTAATATTACCGATACCTATTTTGTGGGGAAGCTGGGTACGGATCAGTTAGCTGCCATGAGTTTTACTTTCCCTGTGGTACTGTTTATCGCCAGTCTGGCTATGGGGCTGGGGCTCGGGACAACCGCCATCGTGTCGCATGCTGTCGGAGAAAACGATCAGGAAAAAGTAAAGCGTATTACTACTGACAGCCTGATGTTGTCATTAGTGATTGTCGCCATATTCGCTCTGACAGGGTTGATGACTATCAAACCGTTGTTCAGCATGCTCGGTGCGAAACAGGAACTGATGCCTTATATCACCCGGTATATGCGGATATGGTATATGTCTCTTGTTGTTGTTGTTGTCCCGATGGTCGGGAATAACGCCATAAGGTCACTGGGGGATACCAAGACGCCCGCTTTGATAATGACTATTGCTGCCGCATTTAACATAATACTGGATCCATTATTGATCTTCGGTATAGGTATATTCCCCAGACTGGAACTCGCGGGAGCGGCTATTGCGACGCTCATAAGCCGTGCTGTAGCCTTGTTTATATCTCTATATATCCTTATACACAGGGAAGAAATGCTGACTTTTAAGAAAACGGCATTTCAAGCTGTCGTTAATTCGTGGAAACAGATATTGTTCATAGGATTACCTACTGCCGGTTCAAGGATGCTGGCGCCGGTGGCTTTAGCTGTGATAACCAGGATGGTAGCGTCATACGGCAAGGAATATGTAGCGGCATTCGGAGTTTCATGCCGTATCGAGTTTTTCGCCATGGCTGTTATTGTAGCTCTTACTTCGGTACTCGGTCCGTTTGTCGGTCAGAACTGGGGCGCGGGAAAATATGACAGGGTATACAAGGGGGTCGCTTTCAGCAGGAATTTCTGTTTTACCTGGGGCTTTTTTATGTATGCATTGCTGTTTGTGACAGCCAGGCCGCTTGCCGGGCTTTTTAGTAAGAATCCCGTTACCATTGCAACTGTCGTTTTGTATTTGAAGATAGCAGCTGCCGGTTTAGGTTTTCACGGACTGCTGCATCTTGCTATCTCTGTTCTTAATGTAGTCAAAAAACCTATCCATGCAGCAAATTTGACTGTCATACAGTTATTCCTGCTCTATATCCCGCTGGCATACATAGGCTCCTATTTCTGGGGTATTACCGGTATAATATCATCTATTGCCGCATCGTATGTATTTGGCGGTATAATAGCCCAGATTATGATGCGAAAAACGCTCAATACGGTCCTGGCTTGATCCGCAGTATCATAT
>JBDRKX010000088.1:0-7339 GCA_043813605.1 Elusimicrobiota bacterium
ATAAAATATTATATTGACAAATATAGTAATCAAATATTATGTTAACAAATAAAGATTTCTAATTCAAGGGGGCGGGGTGTTTTATTTTTCTGCAGCCGCAGATGTTCATCATAAGTCCGGCTGAATATGTGAGATCCATCCCCCCTTGCAAAAAAATACAGATAATCGGTAATATCAGGATAAAGAGCAGCTTCTAATGAGGCTCTGCCGGGATTGCATATGGCTGTAGGAGGCAGACCGAATCGTCGATATGTATTATATAGCGAATCTATCTCCAAATCCTTATACCACAGTTTTTTTTTGTGTTCCCCAAGAGCAAACTGTATAGAGGCACAGGATTCAAGATATATCCTTTTTTTAAGCCTTCTATGAAATATATCCGAGATAACCGGCCGTTCTTTCTGCACCAGAGCTTCCTTTTCTACTAAAGATGCCAAAGTTACTATTTCCTTTACGGTAAATCCAAGTTCTTCCGCCCTTTTAATATGTTTCTCTGTAAAAACCCTGTAGAACTGCTCTGTCATTATATTTATCACTTTTTCAGTATTTTCATGTCCTGAAAAATGTATGTCTCGGGGAAAAGGAATCCCCTCAGGTCCTTTTCAAGTACTATTTTAATAAATTCATCCGCATCACCTATAATCTCTTTCTCATAGAGGCGCTGCGCTATCTGTTCAGTAGTAAAACCTTCAGGTATTGTAACTTTTACAAGCATATCAGACACACGGACAAGCCTGCTGATTATGTAGAAATAACTTGATCCTGGTTTAATACTGTAAATACCTGATTTTAGAACTCTTGCCCGGCCGGAAAAACGAAGTACAATCTGAAACATTCTGCGATTCCTGATAATACCTGTTTCATACAGCTTATTTGCGATCTTTCCGGCACTCATACCGCTAAGAATTTCAACGGTTCTCTCAGGTCCCAGCGGCCGCAGAATGTATATTAACAGCAATAATAAGGCTGTCAGAGCAATTTTACTGTAAGTTTTCATCAATTCAGTTGTATTTTTTTATGAGGTAATCATTAAGCGGCAGAAACCTGTACCCGGTTTTAGATATCTTTTTAATTAATGCAGGCAGTATTTCCAACGATTCCCTGCTGTTCCCCAGTATAGGTATAACACTGCGCGTTTTCATTTTATTTAAAATATTTTCAGCATTCTGTGCACTTGACAGAGAGCTTTTTACAGCAGGTGATATTTTCTACTTCACCCATCATCTCCTTCGTCGTCCAGCTTTTCTTATTCATCAGAATTGTCGACGCTACCAATCTGTTTACCGGCGCATTAGGACGACTTCCGTTCTCTGAATATAATCCCTCAAAATCCTTTTCTCTTATTCGGCTGAATATAAGATGATAAAAACTGTTTTCTTCTGACTTCTCCAGTTTTTCCCTTTTTGTTTTGGGCAACTGCGGCTCTATATCAAAAAAGGTTGTTTGTAAATGTCTGGTATTTTCTTTGAACATTTTTGTCGTCTCCTCCTATTGCTTCCTTCTTTGATATTTTATATAATTTCATCGTCGCTAACAAGACCTTTTAAGGACTTTTTAGAGTGGACTCATAGTTATAATTTCAAAAGGCTAGTATCTGCTATCTAGTGTCTGGGTGGAATATGGGGTGAGCTAAATAGTTCTCACCATGATAAGAGCTCCTGACATACGGTCCGCTTTCTACATGGATGAATCCCATATCAATCGCAGTATCCCTGTATTTCTCAAATGATTCAGGAGTTACATACTTGATTACAGGGTGATTGTGTTTTGAAGGCGAAAGGTACTGTCCGATACTTAAATATCTGCAGCCGGCATCAAGCAGATCGTTCATTAGTTCAATAATTTCAGGCTCTGTCTCACTAAGCCCCAGCATAACAGCTGATTTAATTGCGATTGATGTATTTATGTTTTTTATATGGCTTAGAATATTAAGAGACCTATTATAATCTGCTCCTGTTCTTAATTCATATAAACGTCTAACGGTTTCCATATTATGGCTTATGATGTCAGGTTTTGATGCTACTACTTTATTTACTGCCTGAATATTTCCGTAAAAGTCTGGAATAAGTATTTCAATAGTAGGTGGATGGTCTAAGTTTTTAAGTAAACTGACGGTACGGGCAAAGATTGATGCTCCGCCATCATTAAGATCGTCGCGGGTCGGGCTTGTTATTATAACATGCTTCAGGCCCAGTCTCTGGACAGCTTGTACTATTCTTTCCGGTTCTGAATTGTCCGGCATCCCGGGTTTTCCCTTTACTACATTGCAGAAGCGGCAGCTTCTCGTGCATATTGTGCCGAGTATCATGAATGTAGCCTGGTGCTTCTGATAGCATTCTGAGATATTGGGGCACAGCGCTTCGGTACAGATTGTGTTTACAGAAAGGCTGTGTAATATAGATTTTATATTGTTTGTTTTTCTTATATTTATCTTTTTGTCGATCCAATAAGGTGTGTGTTTCATGTGTGTAATGTTTCAGAGAGGATACTGTGTAATATGCTCGTATCTTCCGTGAGGTCTGCATTCATAGTGGATATAAATGACTTTTTCAGCAGTCCGATAATATGTGATGATGTAATGTCTTTGATCAGGTCGCACAGGGAAAGGGCGCTTGTGCCTTTTTCTGATAATTCTGATAAAAAGAAGCTCTGTATGTATTCTATATCAAGAGATAACGGTATGGATCCGTGTTGAAATATTACATTTTTTTTTCTCTTCTGGGCGTTTCCTCCTATTTTCTTTCCGCCGATAAGTATGTCATATTCTTCCCATCCAGAAAAACAGAAATCGGTTTTAACAGCGGGTGCCGCCGTATATTGTGGTGATGAGCATGCAAATTCCGCATCAAGGCCGAGTTCTTTATACATATTAATGATGAAGCCGCATATTTTTCTATATGAATCTTTTACTGAACCGTATCCGGTTTCTTCTGGGTGACATACCAGGCTGTATGTTATTTCATCATCATGGAATATCGCGCCGCCTCCTGTTATTCTGGATACTATAGGTATATTCTTTTCCATGCATTTTGATATATTAAGGGTTTTTTTAGGATCCTGAAATCTTCCAAGTGATATAGCGGGAGGGGACCATCCGTAAATTCTGAAAACCGGTAAGGAGGAATCAGGATCGAATGAGTCTAATATGGCATTGTCCATATTCATATTATATTCGCCGGTATTGGGTCCGCTGTTAAGAAATAGCCAGGTTGTTTTTGTCATGCGGGTTAAAATTCGTATCAAGTTCCCGGGCTGCTCTGACTTCATCCAACCGTATTACGGTTCTCGTAACCGGAGTATTCAGTAAAACCTGCGGATTTTCAATGCCCAGCCCGGCGGCCTCTATCATGACATCAATAAAGTCATCAAGTGTTTCCTTACTTTCTGTTTCTGTTGGTTCAATCATAATTGCGTCTTTGACGATCAGGGGGAAATATACCGTTGGGGGATGTATACCGCGATCTATAAGAAATTTTGCAATATCCACAGCATGTATACCATTAGCAACCTGTTTAGATGCAGAAAACACACATTCATGCATACATATGCTGTCGTATGGCAGTTTATAATGCTTCTTTAGTCTGTTGCGAATATAATTAGCGTTTAAGACAGCCATATCGCTGACATTCTCAAGACCGTCTTTTCCAAGAAGTTTAATATATGTAAAGGCCTTTACAAGAACGCTGAAATTACCGTAAAAAGGCGCAATTCTTCCGATTGATATGGGATTTTCCGCAGATAGAGTATAAGTATTGTCGTTCTTCATAACGATATAAGGTGCCGGCAGAAAATCAGTAAGGTTTTTCTTTACACCGACAGGACCCGCTCCGGGGCCTCCTCCTCCATGCGGTGTTGCAAAGGTTTTATGGAGGTTTATATGTACCATGTCAAATCCTATATCGCCTGGCTTTACTTTGCCGAGAATTGCGTTCATATTGGCGCCGTCATAATACATGAGCGCATCTACTGAATGGGCCAGATCACATATCTCTTTTATGTTTCTGTTGAATATTCCAAGAGTATTAGGGCACGTGAGTATTACTGCTGCGGTCTCATCGGATAGTTTTTCCTTAAAGGCATTTATATCCATCTGGCCCTTATCATCGAAAGGTATTGTTACTACTTCGTAACCGGCCATCTGGGCCGATGCCGGGTTTGTGCCATGCGAAGCGTCGGGAACTATAATATGTTTTTTAATGTTTCCTTTTTTTGAATGATATGCCTTTATAATAAGTATCCCTGTTAATTCTCCGTGCGCCCCGGCAAGAGGCTGGCATGTTGTCATGTCCATGCCTGTTATTTCGGAAAGCATTTGCTGTAATTCAAATATAAGTCCAAGCGCTCCCTGTACATATTCTTCACCCGAATTAATGTATGGCAGATATGGGTGTAAGTCGCGGAATCCTTTCAGATTTGCAGCCACTTCGGTGACTTTCGGATTATACTTCATTGTGCATGAACCAAGAGGGTAGAAGTTGCGGTCTACGGAAAAATTCAGATTTGACAACTCGGTAAAATGCCGGACGACATCGAGTTCGCTTATTTGCGGAAGATCTGCATCGGATTCGCGCAGTAATTTTTCCTCCAGCCGCGGCGCAGTATCTGTATCCGGCGCGGGCAGTTCAAGAGCGCGTCTTTGCGGCACAGTCTTTTCAAATATCAGTTTCATTTGTCAGTTCCCCTTAATAATATCCTGCAGGCTGTCTCTGAAATCAATTATGCTGCCGGCAGATACTTTTTCCGTAACACAGACCAGGAGGTTATTGTCCATTCCCTTATAAAATTGTCCAATAGGCAACCCCGGAGATATTCCTTTTTTCAGTAATTCCGCAGCGGCCTGTCCTGCATTAAGAGGCAGTGAGATAACAAATTCATTGAATACAGGTCCTGTATTCGATGAAGATACACCCTCAATATCTGAAAGAGTATTGAGGGCATAATATGCTTTATCCCTGTTAAGGAGGGCAAGTTCCTTGAACCCCTTTTTCCCAAGAAGGGACATGTATATTAATGCTCTCAAAGCGCAGAGGTTCTGATTTGTACAGATATTAGATGTTGCTCGATGTCTTTTTATATGCTGTTCTCTTGCCTGAAGAGTAAGCACAAATCCACGGTTTCCGTTTGTGTCCCGGGTGGCTCCTACTATCCTGCCGGGCAGATTGCGTATGTATTTTTTTAATGTAGCCATAAGTCCCAGATAGGGCCCCCCGCAATTAAGGGGGTTTCCAAGCGACCGGCCTTCAGCTGTTACAATGTCTGCACCCATTTCAGCCGGTGTTTTAAGAATACCCAGCGATACGGGATATACGGATGCTGCAGCAAGAGCGCCATGTTCATGAACTTTGGATATAATATCAGTATAATCTGCGATAGAACCGAAAAAATTCGGATTTGCATAAACGAATACGGCAGTTTCAGAATTCAGGTGTTTTTCTATAGCTTCAAAATCCGCGATGCAGCCTGAAGGTCTGATTTCTATAATATCTGCTTTAATATTCTGCAGATAGGTTCTTATAATACTGCGGTATAGTGGATTAAGGCATCCGTCAATAAGGACTCCGGTGCGTCTGGTAATTCTGAGGGCCATAAGCACGGCTTCTGCCAGCGCAGTCGCTCCGTCGTATACTGAGGCATTGGCAGCTTCCATACCGGTAAGCCGGCATACTGAAGTCTGATACCCATACAGCGCCTGAAGCGTGCCCTGAGAGGCCTCAGGCTGATATGGCGTATAGAATTCCGAACGGGATGGATAAGGCGTCAACACATGATGGAATGAAATGATCATAGAATCCGCCGCCTACAAAGTTCACATTACTGACAGTGTTCTCTTCAGCAATACTTTCCATTATTTTCAGTGTTTCAAATTCACTTCTGCCTTTATCAATATTAAGGGAATCAGTCCTTATATCCGGATCTATATATGAGAAAAGATCATCTACAGATGATACTTCTGAAGCTTTAAGCATAGCTTCTATATCAGATCCTGTATGAGGGGTATATAGCATACTATTTATTCTATCGTAGCAAGAAAATCCCTATATCCGTTCTCGTCCATAAGTTTTTCGGTTTCTTCGGGGTTTGAGAGTTCAATGACTGCTATCCAACCTTCATTTTCCGGATTAGATGATACTATATCAGGTGTTGCTTCAAGATCTGAATTTACTTGAGTAATAGAACCCGATACAGGTGCATAGATATCGCTGGCGGCCTTAATTGATTCTATCTCACATAAAAAATCACCCTGTTTTACATCGACACCGCTTTTGGGGAGTTCAATAAATGTTATATCCCCCAGCTGCTTGGCAGCGTATGATGTGATACCCATCTTTCCTGTAGAACCGTCGATTTTTAACCATTCATGGTCTTTAGTGTAATAAGTTCTCATAAAAGTTCCTCCTTTCTTATTTATTATGACGTTAGCGAACCATTCCTGTAAAACGGCAGTTCAGATATCCGCGCATTAACGGTTGTTTTCCTGCCGTCTTGTATTAATACAGGGGTGTCTGCTTTTTCGTAACCTGTTTCGACATACCCCATGCCTATACCGCATGATAAAATCGGAGAAAAGCTTCCGCTGGTAACTTCTCCAATTTCCTTTTCACCGGAGAATATTCTGTTGTGTTTCCTGGGTGACCGCCTTGAGTCTGTTTTAAATGCTATCCGTATTTTCCTGCTGCCTGATTCTTTTTCCTGGGTTAATGCTTTTTTCCCGATAAAATCCTTATTGAAATCTAATAAAAAGCCCATTCCGGCTTCAAGAGGGGTAGTATTTTCATCCAGGTCGCTTCCGTACAGGCAATAGCCCATTTCAAGACGCAGTATGTCTCTTGCGCCCAGGCCGGCCGGTTTTACCCTTTTATCGGCAATAAGTAGTTCCCATATCTTAATTGCAGTTTCATTATCAGAGTATATTTCATATCCCAGTTCACCGGTATATCCGGTTCTGCTGATAATAATTGATTTATTCATGAACCTGAAAGAAGAAAATCCAAAATACTTGAGGTTAAGGTCAATATTCAGAGTATCTTTTATTATTTCTCTGGAAAGGGGTCCCTGAAGATCCAGTTTGGCTGTAGCCTCAGATACGTCGGTTAACTTTCCTCGGGAAAGCCGGTCCTTAAGAACCTTGAAGTTATTGTCAGTAGTTGCGGCATTTACTACAAGCATAATTTCTTCTGTTCCTGTTCTGAATACAATCAAGTCATCTATAATTCCGCCGGTTTCATTGAGTATAAATCCGTATTTACAGCGACCCTCGGGAATTCCGGCCAGATGCTGGGTCAGAGCATGTCCCATGTATGATAAATCGCCGTTATAGGTAAATTCTCCCATGTGGCAT
>JBDRKX010000089.1:0-11255 GCA_043813605.1 Elusimicrobiota bacterium
ACCGGTAACTATCTTATATTCGATGCAGTCCAGAAGCGCTTTCATAAACGCCGTATATATATCTTTGGACGCGCCGACTGTGTTATATTTTTCCCCTGTTTCCATATCCGTAAGTTCCAGGAATATCCTTAACGTTCGCACTATACCTTCCTCGCTGTATTCTATTACCCTCAATTTAAGATCGGTGACTCTAAGGGTGCCGGCAAAACCGGGATAATATTTCTCAACTCCGGTAAGTATTGCTTTCCATAATGCAGCCAGCGGACCTCTTTCCTCTGTTGCTGCAATCTCTTCAGTATTTCCGTCAATATTCATAACTACTACTGCTTCAACCTGAGAGGAGATGTCAGTCTTAAAGATATCACCGCCTTTTGCTCCTTTATTCATATTGAAAAGATACCTTTCAATTTTAACACGCATATCATATCCTTCAAGCAGTTTTTTAAATATCATGTGCCGTGAAGTTTCGGCTCCTTCATACTGAAACCCGATATCTTCCTGGGCTTTAATATGATCAAGCAGTTCTTTAATCCTCGTATCGTTTTTATCAATATCAATATCATATTTTTTTGCAAGAAACATGACATTTGCCTTACCCGACATCTCTGAAACGGAAGTTGTATATTCATTGCCCACCAGATTAGGATCAATATGATTGTATGTCATGGGGTTTTTTAATACCGCATCTACGTGAACTCCGCCCTTGTGAAAAAAGGCGGCTTTGCCCACGTACGGGGCATGCTTATTCATTATAAATCCTCCGCTTTCCGCCACGATTATTGCAACTTCCTTCATTCTCTTCATCTGCTCATCAGACACGCCGCAGTCTATACCGAGTTTAAGCTTGAAATTTGGAATAAGCGTACAGAAATCAGCCATACCGCATCTTTCACCTATACCATTAATCGTTCCATGGACTATTTCCACCCCGCTCTCAATTGCTTTTATTGTACCAGCAACAGCAAGGCCCGTATCCTGATGTATATGTATTGTCTTTACCAGAGGACTGTGTTTTCTCACTGCTGTGAGGATCCCTGCAATATCATCCGGAAGCGTGCCGCCGTTCGTATCCGCACAGCCTACCCATAAAGCGCCGGCTTCTTCAGCGGTTTTTGCGATTTTAATAACATACTCTGGATTGGCTTTATACCCGTCAAAGAAATGTTCTATACCCAGAGTTACAGCCGGAACATAGCGTTTCAGGTACTCCACAGAATCGAAAATAAGTTCCAGGTTCTCCTCCAGGGTTATCTTTAAAGCCTCCCTTACATGAAAATCCCATCCTTTAGCAAAGACATTGACCTGTTCAGCGCCGGATTCTATAAGAGCCTTTAAAACAGGGTCGTCTTCAGGCTTATTGCATGCGCGCCTTGTGCTTCCAAAAGCTACGACCACAGCGTTTTGTGTAAGCTTCTCTTTTTTCATAAGCTCATAGAGTTCGGTATCCTTCGGATTTGCACCCGGCCAGCCGCCTTCAATATAGGCTATGCCGATCTCATCCAGCAGTCTGATTATCTTTATCTTATCCTTGAGCGAAAAAGATACACCTTCAGTCTGAGCACCGTCTCTCAGTGTAACATCATATAGTTTAACTTTATGGCTCATATACAAATTCCTCCGTAATTATTTAGAACTTACAAAGCCACTGCTGATTTTTTCTGCAATGGCATCTGCCATATCCGTAGTCGTAGAAACTCCGCCTATATCATACGTGCGCACCTTACCTTCTTTAAGGACATCTACAATAGCTTTTTCGATAGCATCTGCTTCTTCAGCCATCCCCAGATAGTCAAGCATCATTTTTGCAGAAAGTATTGTGGCAATCGGGTTTACCTTGTTCATGCCTACATATTTCGGCGCCGATCCGTGTACAGGTTCAAACAAAGCCAGTTTATCACCTATCTGGCCGCTCGGGGCGAAACCCAATCCGTCAGCAACTCCGCCTGCCAGGTCACCGAGTATATCACCGTATAGGTTCGTTGTAACAATAACATCGAATGATGATGGATTCCTGACCAGCTGATAACAGGCATTATCAATATATTTTTCATCTGTCTCAATTTCAGGATAGTCCTTAGCGACTTCCCTGCATACATCCCTGAACATACCGTCAGTCAGCCTGAGAACATTGGACTTCTGAACGATACTTACACGCTTCCTGCCCCATTCTCTGGCCTTACTGTAGGCAGCTTTTGCTATCCTTCTGGTCTTTGCCTCGGTAACCACTTTTTCGGAGACTGCTTCTTCCCCTCTCATATATTCCTTCTGTATGTAAAGCCCCTCTGTGTTTTCTCTGAATATAACGACATCAGGTTTATTATCCTTAATATAACTTTTTACCGGCCTGATATTTGCATAAAGATCCAGATGCCTTCTCATTGTCAATACGGCGCTTCTGTAGTTTTTAACCACACCCGAAGGAGAACCCACAGCTCCGAAGAGAATAGCGCTGTAATTTTTCAGATCTTCAAGCAATTCATCGGTAATAGATTCGCCTTTGGCAATAAACCTGTCATACCCGGCTTCAAAATATGAATATTCCAGTTTATCAGTGACAGTCTTTAAGACTGTCATGGAAGCCTCAATAACATCCGAACCTACTCCATCTCCGGGGATTACTGCAATTTTTTTTGTCACACTTTCAATACCTTTCTTACGGCTGTTTTCAAATCACGCCGAGTGTTCGCTGTTATAATAATTTATCAGCCCGCCTGCTGCCAGTATTTTCATCATAAAATCAGGTAGTTTTTCAACTTCTAACATATTATCTTCAACTTTCAGTTTTCCTTCTATCATATCGAGCGTCACATTATCACCATCCTTTATATTATAATTCTTCATACCGCTGCATGTGACTACAGGCAATCCAATATTTATGCAATTACGGAAAAATATTCTGCCAACTGAAACGGCAATAACGGCTGATATTCCTGATTCTTTTACAGCTATTGCCGCCTGTTCCCTTGATGAGCCGCATCCGAAGTTTTCACCTGCGATAACTATATCACCCTGTTTTATCTTTTTACTGTAATCCTTGCCCAGTACTTCAAAAACATGTTCCGCCCAGACTTTAGGATCTTCACCCCTGAGATATTTACCGCTGATAATGATATCCGTATCGATATCATCGCCTAAAACCCACACTCTGCCTTCAAATTTCATATTATATCCTCCGGTGTTGTTATTCTGCCATTCAGGGCGGATGCAGCTACCGTTAACGGTGAAGCAAGGTAAATGAATGAGTCCTTACTGCCCATCCTGCCTAGAAAATTCCTGTTAGCTGTTGATATGCATGTCTCCCCTTTTCCAAGGACTCCCATATGAAGGCCCAGACACGCACCGCATCCCGGCGGCAGTATTACGGCGCCTGATTCGACGAGACTTTTGATATATCCGTTTTCAAGGGCTTCAAGATAAACCTTTTTCGATGCCGGACAAACCAGCAGACGCACACCTTTTTTTATATGCTTACCGTGCAGCAGTTCATATGCCGACTGTATATCATCAAGACGCCCTCCCGTACATGTACCTATAAAAGCCACGTCAATTTTTTCATTACACTCCCGGACCGGCCGGACATTATCAACGACATGCGGGCATGCGACAAGCGGGACAATTTCATCCAGGCTGATATTAACTACTTCATCAAAATCATCGTCACTGTCGCTGCATAACGCCTTGACTTCGGCTGACGGCATGCTTTTATATTCAGCTACAAGATCGTCCGGTTCGAATATCGCGGTTTTGCCGCCGATTTCTATTCCCATGTTACACAGTGTTGCTCTCCATGATATAGGCAGGACTTCTTCTGATTTGAATATAATAGCCTTATATATAGCTCCCCTGCATGTCATAACCTCTGCCACTTTGAGAAAGATATCTTTTGCAGTAATGTTTTTTCCGGGTTTACCTGTAAGGTTTATCCTTATTGCCGGCGGCACTTTTATCCATGTCTCTCCCGTAGCGAATACATAAGACATGTCAGTAGCGCCGACACCGATACCGAAGCATCCTACAGCACCTATAGTATCTGTATGCGAATCAGCACCTACGACGAACTGTCCCGGTTTAATTGATTCATTTTCCAGAAGGATCTGATGGCACACGCCGTCACCCTCGTAGAATCTTTTTATACCCTGTTTTGCGATAAATTCCCTGGCTTTTATGTGAAGATCAGCTGATTTTTCATTCGCTGCCGGATATATATGATCGAATATTACAAATATTTTGTCTTTATCCCAGACTTTTTCGGCATTCATACTGTTCTCGAAATTCATCCTGGTCAGAACGATAGTGCCGTCATGAGCCATTGCCCAGTCAACAGGTACCTGAACGTATTCTCCTATAGCCGCCGGTCTGCCAATCTTTGATTTTATTATCTTATCTAGAATAGTAGCCATTTTATTTCCTCTTTATGCCTATTTAATTTTTTCCAGTAATACTCCTCCGTATGATCCGTTTATCCCGAGCGCAAGTAAAATCACATAATTATAATCCGCGAACTTGTGCTTTTTGTAGCATTCCAGGAATGTCGCAATCGGAGCAGATGTGCCTTCACAGCCGTGTTCAACGAGTATTAAAGGAACATGTTCCTCTTTTATATTAAAGCTTTTAGATGCTTCCCGCATTAAAATCATATTGAACTGCGGTATAGTAGGATACGCTTCTTCCTTCGGTACGTTTATTTCTTCCGTAAGCTCGTTTACAATCCTGTGCATGTTTTTAATGAATACCGTTAATGTGTCCTTCATCTGTTTTCTTCTCGGCCACCTGTACTTGTCATCGATATCAGCCATTGCCTTAAGAAGCGGATGACAGCCCTCATTTTCAAGAATCAGCGGACAGGGCACCTTTACGCCCCATATCGGTATAGGCATTATATTTTGAACTCTGCCGACGGTTTTAAAATTGCTGTTCCTGACTCTAAACGGACCCTTATGCTTTGAGCTCAGTATTATCGCGCCGCCATTATCACCCGCTATAAACCATTCGTGCGTTGTAGTAAAATCCTTGTAAAAGGCATTTACAACCTCGGAAACAGTTATCAGTATGGTATCAGCCTTCCCCTGCTCAATAAACATCTTTGCAACAATTATAGCATTGATAAATTCAGCACATCCGCCGACAAGATTCATTGCATGACCTTCAACGATTTTCAGATTACTCTGTATTCTTTCAGCAACACCCGGAGTTATATAATCCATTGTAGTATAGGAAGAAATTATCATATCGATATCATCGGTCTCAATCCCGGCAACTTTCATCGCGTCTTTTGCAGCTTCCGTCGCCATCTGGTCGTCCCTTATCATCTGCTGGCCGCCGTTATTGAAATCTATACACATCTGCCTTTTTTTTACTCCAAGCATCTCTTCATAATCCTTGGCTTTTCTCAGCGGGAGCTTGAATATCCTGCAGAGATCTTCGTTCGTATACTCATATGGCGGGTAGTACATACCCCATCCGACTAGATTAACATCCATAATTCCCTCCTTTTAAATAATGTATATATAAATCAGCTTCCGCTGCTATTAATTTTGCTTATTATATCATCCAGCTTTTTCAACAGGTATTCATTACCAGTATTACTGAATATTTCAGATGCCTTATTGACATACTCTTTCGCAAGACTATGCTGAGTTAGTTCCACGTACATTTCTGCATAAGCCCTGTTTGTCAAACCCATCTGCAATTCTATATTCTGTCTTTCTGCTATTTCAAGGCTTTTACCGAATTTCTCCTGAGCCGATTCATAATCCTTTTCTTTCATAGCCAGGTAACCCATAGCTCTGTAGGACATTATCTGATGATTATAATTCGTATATACATCGCCGCTAGCCCTTTCCAGAAGTTCATCAAGCAATGGTTTTGCATCCTCAGTTCTGCCAAGCTGTAAATACAGCATTGCCATTTCGTAAAGTGTTTCTCCAAATGGCATAAGATCATGCTCTCTATGCAGCTTTACATATCCCTCCAACTGAGGAAACGCTTCTTCTATTTTTCCTGCTTCTATCAATAAAAGGCAGTCAGTCAATTGCGCATAACCCAACTGGGCGCCTACTTCCTGCTTTTCAATCCTTTTTATTATAGCCACAGCTTTTCTTGCATCATCAAAATAACCTGTTCTAAAAGCATATAGGCTCCTCCATGCATATATCCATGTTTCCAAACCAAAAGGCCGGCCCATTCTTTTACTTATATCACAGACATTTTCATAGGCATTTTCCCGTTCGGGAATTCTGCCATGTATTGTTTCAAGAACATGATCGGTTATGGCCTGCCAACCCATCCACTCAACAAAATTATATTTTTCTGCCAGTTCGAGTGCCTTGTCACGGTGTTCCTTTGATTGTTCCCTGCCGCCGCCGCAGGTAGTATGATTATTAATCCAGAACAGCGTAGAAGTATAAAGAAACTGCTGAAGCCAGTTCAATTTAGACTCATATTTTGTAAAAATTGGAATAGCCATATCCATTTCCCGTTTTCCAAGCCCGTATTTTGCAGTACCGCAGAATATGGTCTGACGGGCAGCAAGTAAACACGCATGAGGAATAGAATTCCTCTCGGGTAGAATATTCTTTTCTACATTTTCCATATTTGCAAGTGCTTTCGCATAATGCCCTAAAAAGAAAAAACTGGCCGTATACATAAAGTTAAATTCAATCAGTTTTGTCAATATATGCATATAGTCCTTTTTCTTTGGAAGCACATTAGGCGGATACTCTTTCATCAGTAACCCTTTAACCGCATCAGGCAAACCTCCCGGAAGCGCATTAACTATTTTCAGCATGAATTTCATAATATTTATCTGCTTTTTGACGGTTTTTTCGCCGCCGCCAAGCTCAAAAAGAGTTTCAAAATTCTTCTCACATGCTTTTGCACATATATCAGGTTTCACAGCATAGCTGTTGATAAAAACAAGTTTTTCTCTTGTAACAAACAATACTTCCTGCTTATCGGGATAATCAATCGTTTCAAGTATATCAGTTGCATCATTATATAGATCGATCGCCTCTACATATGAAGCTTTCTGTACAAGTCCATCTGCTGCCATTATAAGATATTTTACAGCCTCTTCTTTACTTTCTCCTCTACTGAAATGATATGCAAGAATATTTATTACAGAATAGACGTTAGCTTTGTTGCCCCTTTCAATAATACGGCCAACCTTTTCATGAATTTCTCTCTTCCTAGCTTCATTTATTTCTGAATACAGTGTTTCCCGTACACGATCATGAGTAAAAGTATAGCGTCTATCTTCCCTTTTAATAAATTGTCGTTCTACAAGTTCATCAAGTGCAGAGAAAAGAACATCCCTACTAAAAGTACTGATAGATTCCAATAACGCTACATTAAGTTCCCTACCCATAACTGAACCTATCTGCGCTATATCGTAAGCCTCTTTTGAAAGCAAATCCAATCTCCGCGATACGGTAGATTCTATTGATGTCGGAAGTTCAAGCGTTGAAGCGCTGCCTATTAATATCCATTTCCCATATTCAAGTTTTATCTGCTGACTATCTATCAACGATCTGATTGTTTCTGTAACGAAATACGGATTACCACCTGTTATTTTGTCAAGTTCATCCAGAAATTCTTCAGGTAAGTCAACTTTTCCAAGCATTGCACCAACCAATACTGCTATATTCTCCTTATTTAAAGTAGTAAGCGTCAGTGGTATTGTAATATTTTCTTCCAAAGTCTGATAAAGAGAGCTGGTCTCATCAACTTCATCATCACGGTATGTTCCAATAATGAGTATAGGAGATTCCCTTAACTCCCTGATACAGGCGTTCAAGAGACCTAGTGTAGCAGTATCAGACCAATGAAGATCCTCAAAGCATATGGCTAACGGATTTTCACTAGATACTTCCTTAAGCCATTTTGTAACATTTTCATATATCAATGACTTTTCGCCAAGCTCTTCGAGAACAGGCTCTGCTTTAAAACCTTTTTTTTCAAGTTCGGGAAATACTTTCACCAAAACTGGGCCGTATTTATCCAATATATTTTTAGGTGTCATGGGGAATACGGGCTTTAACGCCTCTCTGAAAGGCTGATATGCATTCATACCCTGTTCTATACAGAATCCTTCCAGGAAAGGGACTTCGGCTAACTGTGTCTCCAGCTTAAACTCCTGCAAAAGCCTTGTTTTTCCCACACCTGCCGGTGCTCCTACAAAAACACTCTTACCTTTACAGGATTTGATATCCTCAAATACTTCCCTTAATTTTGTTGTCTCTTCAGCTCTACCGATCAATTCAGAACAGAATAAATAACTGCCTCTCTGCTCTTTCGTTTCCACCACTATTTCCTCATTGCTTAATTTGGAAAGATCCTCAATAAGTTTTGAGGCATTTTCATACCTGTTACTTTGCTCCTTTTCTAACAGCTTAAGAATTATCTTCTCAAGCTCTTCCGGAATATCGGCCCTTAATTCATGCGGCGGTTTAGGAGCGTCTTTTATGTGCATCCTTACAACATCCATGATAGATTTACCTGAAAACGGAAATTCACCGGTAGCAAGCTCATAGGCTAAAACGCCAACTGAATACAAATCAGAACTTTCATTTATAACACCACTCTTAACGACTTCTGGCGGCAGATACTGTATAGTCCCGGTTATTGTACCATCAGATGCGACCCCGAGTTGATCCATAAGTCCGAAATCCATCAACTTTATCGGCCCATCCTTGGTTATCATTATATTTTCGCTCTTTATATCTCTATGTACATATAAACGCGAATGGATAAAACTTAATGTTTGTGAAAGCTGTATCAATATTCTATATATTTCCTGAAAATCCAGCTTTTGGTTTTTTACTCTGTCTCTTAGGTTCTCACCCTCGACTATTTCCATTGTTATATAGCGATTACCATTCAAAAGAACTCCGTAATCAAAAACTTTCAATGTAAATGGATACTGTAGCTTAGTCATAGTTCTGAATTCTTCTGCAAATCTCAGCTCTGATTCAGTATAACCTGTCTTGGGAGTCGTTAATGAAACCCTACTACCCTCTTTAGCGCCTGACCTATCTTCATCAGCTAATTTGATTTCTTTTAAAGCAACCTCTTTTTTATCTACCTCATCAAATACTTTCCATATTGTACCCATACCGCCTTCACCAATCTTAGCAATTACTTTATACCTGTTAACAAATTTTTGTTCATTCATATTTTATATATTCTCCTTAAGTGATATACCTCGACTTCACGAACTTCATATTATATATAATTCTTTTAGCCTTCATCTTGCATAGCTTCAACTTTATTCAATTCGTAATTATTCTCTATATCAGTAAAAATAGTTGCTGATTCTTTAAGATATTCTTTCGCTCTGTCATACTTAGTCAGCGCAATCTGCAGTTCAGCAAGAGCCTTGTAAGTAAGTCCTTTCTGAATAAGATTATCACACTCTTTTGCAATACTCAGGCTTTTCATCAGCATTTTTTCTGCATCTTCATATTCTTTCTCTTTAATAGCCAACTCCCCCATCCCGCGATATATCATTATCTGATGTTTAGGATTGAAATAATCCTTATCTTCAGCCTTCAGAGCAGCTTCAGAAAGAACCTCCCGGGCCAGATCATACTTGTTTATCATAATATAAACTTTGGCTATTTCGGTGAGAGCATCACCGAGCATCTGAAAATTACCCTCTCTGCATACCGAAACCACAGATTCAAGTTCCGACAGATTCTTTTGGGGATCCTCACCCTTATATATGGTTACCATACATTTTACCAACCTTGCATACCCTAACTGGGCATTCCATTTCGCCTTTTCAACTTTTTCCACTTTGTCGGCAGATCTAAGCGCACCTTCAAAATCTCCCCTTTTCATACAAAATAAGCACCACCAGCAGTAAATCCAACTTTCAAGCCCGAACGGCCGGCCCATTTTTTTACTCAGATCACTGACTTTATTGAATGAAAGCTGCGCTTCCCCATAGTGCCCACGAACGGTTGCTTTTACTTCGTCGCTTATAGCTTCCCATCCTAACCAGTCAACAAAATTATATTTTTCGCAAAGTGAAAAACTAATCTCTCTAAATTTCTCGACATAATCCTTGCCGCCTCCTTGAGCAAGATGATTATTGTACCAGAAAGCTGAAGAGGTATAGAGAAACAGCTGCAGTCTGTTCAAATAAGCGGCATACTTTGTAAAAGAATTTACGGACTCCTCTGATTCAATCATACCAAGACCCACTTTTGCTACAGCACAATATACAATTCCCCTTGCCGCCTCCAGACATGCATAAGGAACAGATCCTTCTTTTTCAGGGAGATAATTCTCCTCAACAAATTCAATATATTCCATCGCCTTATTATATTTACCAAGAAAAAAATATGATGCCGCATACATAAAACATGTTTCGAGCAATTTCGTCAGGATATTCATGTAATCCATTTTCTTTGGCAGCACGTGAGACGGATAGTCTATAAGAAACTTTACTTTTATCGCATCAGCCAGTTTCATCGGCAGCAGATTAATGGTTTTCATCAGCAATTGCATAACCTTGATAACGTTTATCAGCGTTTTTTGGCTGCCGGCCAACCCATACAGTGTTTCCATGATCTTTTCACAGCAATCCATGCAAAATTCAGGTTTAACCGCATACCCCTGACAATTAAGCACCATCATACGGGCTCTAAAAGCTACCTGCTCTTTATCCGGATACTCTATTCCTTCTAAAATGGAAAGCACCTTTTCTATTACGTCTATTGTTTCAACATAAGATGCTTTAGCAAATGATTCATCTGCAGACATTAAAAGATATTTAACCGCTTTATCGCTTACTTCACTTCTCGAGAAATGATAAGAAAGCAGGTTAACTACAGATGCGTTATTCTGTTCATTATTGCTTTCAATATAATTGCCTATTTTTTCATGATATCCAGCAACAGTTTTCTTATCGATTTTTCCATATAGTGTTTCACGAACTCTGTCATGAGTAAAAGAATATTTTCTTTCCTCACGTTTAATGAACTGCCTCTCTATTAATTCATCAAGCATTTTAAAAATTGTCTCTTTTTCAAATCCAAAGACATTCTCAAATACTGTAAGATCCAATTCCCGCCCCATAACTGATCCTATCTGAATAACTCTCAGTGCATCTTCACTGAGAAGCTGCAGACGCCGCATGACGGTTTCACCGATAGACGTGGGTATTTCAAGCTGCGTTACATCCAACGGTATCTTCCAGCGGCCATGCTCAAGTTTTAATTTTTCATCTTCAATCAATGACCTCATTGTTT
>JBDRKX010000090.1:0-11773 GCA_043813605.1 Elusimicrobiota bacterium
AGTTAAAGAAGAGATGATAGATACCCTTGCCGGCGCTCCGGCAAACCGCTGGAAAGTGGCGTTAGCCGATTTGGGTTGTACTGAAGCCGAATATGAGGATACGCTCAAGAATCTGGAGACAGTATACCTTAACGATGAAGAAGAGGAAGAATTCAAGAAACGCGGGATACTTATGCTTGAAAACTACTTCAAGGATAACCAGACAAATCCTAATAAGATAGTGGCGGTGGAAAAACAGCTGATGATAACCTACAAAGGTCTGGATCTGCTGGCATTCATTGACAGGATAGAAAAGACACCTGACGGAAAGATCGAAGTA
Source organism: Elusimicrobiota bacterium (assembly GCA_043813605.1). Taxonomy (GTDB): domain Bacteria; phylum CG03; class SLGR01; order SLGR01; family JBDRKX01; genus JBDRKX01. The sequence continues at coordinate 320 of JBDRKX010000090.1, forward strand.
ATTGACTATAAGTCAGGCCAGAGGACCATGGATGAAGAGCATATAAAAGGAGGAGAGGTTCCGCAGGCGGAACTGTATACTATGATGGTGCAGAACCGCTGGAAAACAAGACTCAGAAATTTCTATTTCTATTATCTTTCAAAAAGGGAGAAAGTCAAATGTAATCCGCCCCAAAGGTTCATAGACAGGACATTCGAGCGTATGCTGGAAACAGCCGATAATATAAGATATAAACGGTTTCAGGCTACACCGGGTCCTTTATGCGGCTGGTGCGATTATGAAGTTGTATGCCCGGAGTGGAGAGGAGTGCAGTCTCCTTTCAGGGGTATTTTCAGAGCCGCCCGGGAACGCGGCAGGACGACATTCTCGTATTCAAAGATGAGTATGTATAAAAACTGCCCGTACAGTTACAAGAAACTGTATATAGATAAAATCCCGATGAAACCGAAGAATTTTTTCTCAATAGGGCATTCCTGTCACGAGACCATGGAGGAATTCTTCACTCAGCCGTACCAGTCCTCACTGAAACAGCTGCGCAGGATGTATGAAAACCGCTGGCATAGAGAAGGATATAAAAATGAGCTGGAAGAACGCGAATTCTTTGATAACGGCTGGGACTGGCTGGAAAAATACTATGTAAAATATGTAGAAGGCCAGTTTATCCCTGCTCACGAAGTCGAAATATATTTTCAGCTGCCTATAGGCAATGATTATGTTATGAACGGATATCTCGACAGGCTGCAGAAGAATTCTGACGGGACATACGAGATATTCGACTACAAAACGGATCCAAAACTAAGGACTCAGGAAGAAGTCGACCGTGATCTTCAGCTGACAGCCTATTATTGGGCAATGAAACAGCGGGGAATAGAAGTGGGCAGACTGTCCCTTGAATTCCTTCAATTCACGCAGAGGATATCGACTGGTAGGACTGAGAAAGATATACCTTTGTTTATCAATGATGTAAACAAGACAGTGGGAGAGATGGCATACGGAGAAGAAAGATTAAAGACTAATCCCGAGCGGTCAGATAAGTTTTTTCCGCCGAAAGTAAATAAATACTGCGGGGGATGTGATTATCTCCATGGCTGCCCGATGGAACATGACATAAAGACCAAGTACAGGGACAAAGTGATGAATCTTGAAGAAGAACCGGTTCCCGAACCTGCTCCTGAGATGAGCGAGGAAGAGAGTGAAGAGGAGAAAGAAGAGAAATGACCGGTAGTGATAAAATGAAAAGAGCCGGCGCGAGGATCATACTTGGAATAAGTCTCACGGTGGTGCTGGGCCTGTCGCTTGTTATACTGTTTAACACAAATTTTTCAGGTCTCAGGAAAAAGATGTTTAGCAGTAAACATCTTTATGCGATACTGGAAACGACTTTTCTTTATGTCGGCCAGGGTGATGCAACCGTTATAAGAGATGTAAGAGAAGGCGGAAAAGTAATGCTGATAGACGCCGGCCCGCCGGGAAATACAGGTACAAAAACTAATGAAGAAGCCCTGAATGCCGGCCGGGTATACGTGCTGCCCTACCTGCAGAAAGAAGGGATCAGCAAAATAGACTATGTAGTGGCAACCCATAAAGACAAAGACCATATTGGCGGGCTGGTGTACATACTTGAAAATATAGATGTGGGAACTGTCCTGGATAACGGTTCTTCCGATATAACCAGGCATCATAAGGCGATGACAGATATACTTTCAGAAAAACCTGATATTGTATACAGGGCAGTTTCTGCCGGGGAACTTATTCCTTTCGGGGAGGATATCGTGTGCCAGGTGATCGCCCCTTTAAGGACATATGAAAAAACGGAAAATCCTGAGAATAACTCGTCAGTAGTAATACGTTTTACTGTTGGTGATGTTTCATTTATTCTTCCCGGAGATATAGAGATACCGGCTGAACTGGATCTTCTTTCATACGGGAAAGCGTTGAGGACCACTGTGCTGAAAGCGCCGCATCACGGTTCAACATCTTCCAGTTCTATCCCTTTTCTGGATGTAGTTAAGCCGGAAGTGGGCGTATTTTCATGCGGCAGATATAACAAATACGGGTTTCCCGATATTGAAATTGTAAGAAGGTTTGAAGATAGAGGCGCAAAAATATACCGCACGGACAAATGCGGTAATATAAAGATAATAACAGACGGCAGGGAATATAGAATTATAAAAGAAAAATAGAGGAGAAAAAAGATGGATGAAGAAAAGTCTAAAAGAAGCCAGATCGTTGTGAAAAGGACTCTTCAATTGAAATATGCCGCAGTGGTACTTCTGGCCATGCTCGCTACAGCGCTTACTGTAGGCGCGGATTTTTATATCAGGCTGCACGGATTCGTAAAAGATTTTCTGGGAGATCTGCCTGATCGCAGTATAGAGCAGCTTATGATGAACATGAACCAGCTGATGTATGCCAAACTGGTGGTGCTTATACTCATAGCAACAGCAATAAGTCTCTATATATCACATAAATTTGCCGGGCCTATAGTGCATATTGAAAAGAGTATAGGAATAGTAGCCAACGGGGATCTTACCCATAAAGTGTACTTCAGGTCAGGAGACGAGTTGAAACATCTTGCGGACTATTTTAACTATATGATGGGCCAGATCAGGATTGCGGTCGGTGACGACCGTGCTGCTATTTCCGAGGTAACTGCCAAGCTGGACTACCTTAAGAGCAAGGTCGTTGATAATGACGCAAAAGAAGAGCTGGATGGGATAATAGCAAAGTTAAAGAATGTAACCGGATTCTGGAAGATGGTAGATTAGATCAGTAGTTTTCTGAATGTCTTAAGGAATTTTTTGAAAATTCCTCTATAATTCTTTCAAATCCCTTTTTCTCAGTTATTTTGAAGACATTCTGCCGAAGTTCCTTTATACCGCGAAAAAACCTGGTATAATAAACGAATGTCTTGCGGTATATATAAGGCGCTCTGTACCGACCATAGAAATCAAATAACTTCTGCAGGTGCTTTTTCATGACAACGGCAGTCATATCGGCTTTCGGGCGCTTGTGCAAAGTACCCGATAATAGGAAATCTTCAATATCTCTGAATATCCATGGATTACCGAAAGACCCGCGCGCAACAAGAATACCGCTCGATCCTGTCCTGTCTAACATTGTTTTTGCGGCTTGCGGGGAAAGGATGTCGCCGCTTGCGATTACCGGTATGCTGAGTTTTTTAGACACATTGTATATTGTCTCATAATCTACATCGTCACGGTAAAACTGTCTGCTTGTTCTTCCGTGTAAGAAAACAGCTGACACACCGGCATCCTCTGCCCGCTTTGCTATATCAAGAGCGTTCAGATGGTCTTTATCCCATCCTGTCCGGATCTTGACGGTCACCGGCCTGGAACTGTTCTTTACCATGAGGCGGATGAGGCGCTGGAATTTTTCGGGATCTTTCATCAGGGCCGATCCTTTGCCCCTGCGCACCACTTTTCTTGCAGGACATGCAGCGTTAAAATCCAGGATATCAAATTTAATATTTTCTATGCGTTCCATGGCAGTGAGCAGTTGCTGCTCGTCATTCTCGATGAGTTGAACTCCGAGGGGGCTGTCATCTTCGGTTACCGACAGCATTTCGAGTGTCCTGCGGTTATTGTAATGCAGGCCCGTAGCGCTTATCATCTCGGTAAAAGCGAATTTGCAGCCGAATTCCCTGTTGATCATCCTGTACGGGAGGTCAGTTACCCCTGACATCGGGGCGAGCATTACATTTGCATCTATTTTTATGTTGCCTATTCTGATCATATTTTTAAAAGTAATATTATATACGGATTATAAAAAAGGGCGGTTAATCTTGCAAGCGCCGGAAAAAATGATAAAATCACAATTAAACGGTAGTTGATATAAAATAGGGGGGTAATGTGAATTTCCTTCGAAACAGATCGCCTGCAGTAAAACTGGTGTTTTTCTTGGTTTTTTTCGCTATCCTGGGTTTTATGGGATGGGTCATACGCGGTGAAAAGTATCAGTTGTTCTTTAACATTTTTAGAGCAAAAGAAACTGCTGCAATATCCCGTGAACGGAAATATTCCTGCCGCATATCCGGTGAAGTACATTATCCGGGATCATACCGCCTTCGGCGAGGCGCAAAGATCTCGGATCTTATAAATGCTGCCGGCGGGTTGACTTCCCGGGCAGATACAAGCGCAATAAATCTCACAGAGATATTAAATGACGGGACAGAGCTGATAATACCCCCGACAGGTAATCTGATAAGGAGACTGGGTATAGGCAAAGGCCCGGAAGAAGATTATATCATCCCGCCGGTCATTGTCGAGAAAGCCCAATAGATTAAGTGAATATAAGAAATAAACCAGTGCCTTTTTTTCTTTCGGCTGCCGCCGTGGTGTCCGGTATATGTATCGGTAATGCATTAAAGGGAGCGGGAATATCTCCCTTTTTGCGGCTGGCGGCATTCTTTATGCCGGCGGCATTATGTCTTCTGATTTTTTCCAGAAACAAAGCGGCGCATGTCCTCTTTATATGTTCACTGGTATTTTTGTCCGCTTCAAACTTTCTGTACAGGAATGTCCCTGCCGCCTTGAATATATATCAAATGCTGCCTTTTGAGGGAAAGGTCAGCGGAAAGGTACTGCTGTCAGTCAGGGATCTTATTGTAGAAGTTGAAAGTATAGAAACAGAGAAATACAGCGGAGAATACTCGGGGAAAGTGCTGGTCCGATGGAAAGGAGCAAAACCTCCTCCTGATTCTGAAGTAATGATAACGGGAAAGTTCGGTTTTCCTTCAGCTCCCGTAAATCCCGGACAGTTCGACTGGAAACGATATCTGGAAAACCGCGGTATATTCACAGAAGCGGATGCAGAGAATATTTCCGTAATAAAAGAGACTTATACAGGCCGGATGATACATAGTATAAGGAATTACATGCGGGAAACAATATACAGGCATATTCCGGAAAAAGAAGCCGGGATACTATCCGGAATACTTACCGGAAATCCCGGGTCGGTTTCGGAAAATGCTCTTGAGAAGTTCCGCCGGTCAGGCGTAATGCATCTTCTTGCTGTGAGCGGCCTCCATGTGGCCCTGATCCTGTACGCGATCTTCTTTCCGCTTGCGGCGCTCGGATTCAGGAAGGATCGCGCTTTTTTTGTTTCTTTAGTCATTATGTATCTGTATGTCTGTGTTACAGGCGCGCGGCCTTCGGCCATGCGGGCGTCGGTTATGCTCACCATGCTTGTTGCCGGCGACATGCTGGGCGGCCGGGGTAATGTTTATAACAGCTTATGTATAGCAGCTGTGATTATCCTGGGAGCGGAGCCCGGACTGCTTTTTACAGCAGGATTCGGTTTATCGTTCCTGGCGGTATTCGGGATAATATACCTGGCGCCTCAAATGTACAAATATCTGGGGCGGCCGCTGGCTGTGTCTGTTTCCGCTGTCCTGGCGATACTTCCAGTGCTGGTGTGGGATTTCAATTATATCCCGTTTTTATCGCCTCTTACCAATCTTATTGTAGTCCCTCTTACCGGGATTGCCGTAACTGTAGGAATGCTGATGCTCGTTTTTTCCGGTTTGTCAGGATTCCTCGGAGATATATACGGTATATCAGCTTATTACATAATAAGGGTAATAGAATTAATAACAGGATTTGCCGCAGGATGTCCCATGGTGGGAATGGACGTTGCAAGGCCTTCCGTGATTTCGGTTATAATATATTATTTATTGTTGATACTTACAGGTATGAATAGTTCAAAACGGCGTAATATTGTATTAATTGTGGTGATGCTGGCGTTACCGGCGAGCTTTATATTCGGTACCGGGACAAAAAACTCATTTATTGCTGTGCTGAAAAACGGCCGCTCATATACATTAGTTATCAAAGTGAAGAAAAAGGAAGTATTTATTATGACGGGAAGAGAGTCTCCCCAAAGCGATACGGTCTCGTCCTTTTTGTACTCGGAAGGTATAGGCAGGATAAAACATATCTATTTAATGCACCCGCCGTATTATTATGCAGGAGCTGTAAGGGATATATCAGGACAGTTCGGAGTCCGAAAGATCTATTATACGGGTGTAGTAGGGAATACTGCCTGCTGGCAGGGAGGACAGGAGTATTCCGGAAAAACAACAATGAAAAAAGTGACGGCAGGAGATACTGTCGTTTACGGTGAAGCAGTATTGAGGATTACCGAGCCGGCCAACGAATACCTTGATATCCGGGATAATATCATTCAGGCCGAATTGACAGGAAAAAAAGATATATTTTTCTATACAGGCGGGGATCCTCCCAAAAATAGAGTTGATGCTGTTATTATGATAGAACCTTATAAACCCGATTGGGAAAATATATTAAATAAATGCCGCGGCCCGGTCATATACCTGGGTGAAGAGACACCGCCCGCCGGAGTGCTGTGGGTAAAAGACGGCGGTAAAGTCTTTTACCTCTGATTTGCCTCTGACTATGGATCCAAAATTGAGAAATAAGTTATTGACGAGAGAAGGAATAAAAAAGATTCGCCAAAATGGTAAAAGCTGGACGAGAGATAATACATAATAAAACTTCATGTAGGTTTTAGTTAAAAAAGCCGTGTCTGGCGGAAGCCCGGGTGCTAACATCGGATCTTGTCCGGATTATTAATATTGACATAAATCAATTATGAAGTCATAATTCCGTATAATATGGAAAAAAGCACATTAATACTAGTTGTAGATGACGATTCGGGAATGGTCGAACTGATTAGAGGTCTATTGGAGATAAATGAATTCAAAGTTGATGCGGCATATGATGGTGAGGAGGCATTGAAAAAGGCGCGGGATATTATTCCTGATTTAATAATATTAGACTGGACAATGCCTAGAATGGATGGATGGGAAGTCTGCCGCAGTCTTAGGAAAGACAAAAAGACGGAAAATATCCCGATTATAATGCTCACATCACGCAATACACCTGAAGACGAAGTTATAGGTCTGGAAGTCGGCGTGGATGATTTTATGAATAAGCCATTCAATAATGATGTGTTTATTGCGCGAATCAATACTGTCTTAAGACGATATGCACAAGAGAACAAAAGAGAATTGAAATCCGGAAATATTTATATTAATTTGGATAAACACGCAGTATTAATAGATGATCAGCCAGTCAGCTTATGGCCCAAAGAGTTTGATCTTCTCTATTTCATGATGAAGAAACAGGGAGATGCTGTATCCAGAGATAATTTACTGGAATCTGTTTGGGGATACCAGTATTTCGGTACAACCCGTACTGTGGATGCTACTATAAAACGCTTAAGAAAAAAAATGGGCGCCCAATCAGACAGAATTGAGACAATAAAAGGAATAGGATATAGATTTACGGAAGAATAAGAATCTCCATTGCACACCCAAAGAAAACTTTCCAGTGTCTAACGCAAATTCCGGGTTAGAACAAGTTACATAAAAGTTACATAAAGATCAAACATAAGTCACATTAATATGTTAATAATATAGTGAACGATAATGGCAAACCCTTCGAAAGTAGGGGACGCAAAGCTACGGAGCTAAACTTCTTTGAAAGGGGCACGTTAGCCGGGCTGCCGAAACGAGAGTTTTGCAGGCTAACGGAAAATATAAAAAAAAGTTTTCCAGCGGCCTGTTTTTTTAATATGAAAAAGAAAAAAGAAAAAATTAAATCGACACTGAAATCAGGGATCCTCCTGACGATAGCGATCTTTATTATATCACCTGCTTTTGCAAGGATTATTACTGTAGATATTAACGGAGGAGCTGATTATACAGTCATTCAGAATGCCATAAACGCTGCAAATTCTGGCGATACTATCCATGTTAAAGCGGGAATATATGATGAAAATATCATAATGAAAGACGAAGTGGATTTAATCGGCGAAGACATAGAAACAACAATTATAGATGGTAAAGGAAGGACCGGTAATGTAATAATCATAGGTTCTTATAATATATCATCCACGAATTGCAGTATTACAGGATTCACGATAAGAGGCAGCGGCAGTTACGGTGATAATGCCGGAATCAGGGTGCAGAACTCTCAAACATCGGTAATAAGTAACAATTTAATTACAGGCAATAGCGACGGTATGCGTATATACGGCGGCACTCCGAAAGTAATTAATAATACAATCTCAAATAACAGACGCAATGGGATTATGGTTCATAACGGAGCCAGGCCTGCAATACTAAATAATATTATCACAAGTAATACTTCAGCATGGCCTTCTTATGCCTCTTTCGGATGGGGACTAAGCGGTGGCGCAACTATAAATTCCCGGTATAATAATGTCTGGGATAATAATAACAACTATTCAGGTGTGACGCCGGGAATAGGGGATATTTCAGAAGATCCATTATTTGTTAACGCACTGAACGGAGATTATCATCTGCGCCCTAATTCTCCCTGCATAGATGCCGGAGATCCAGATCTAATACAGGAAGACGGCACTCGTTCGGACATGGGTGTATTTTCTATTTCTTTGCCTGATATAGATTACGGATTCCAGGGGCGGTCCTATGAAAGAAATTCAGATGGAAGTATCGGATCTGAATTATATGGGGTAATTATTACATTTATCAGTGAAGACGGAACAGTTAAAAAGACTATAGTTACTGATGATTATGGTTATTATAAAATACCTTTAGCAGAAGCAAGATATATTGTAACGGCTACGTGTCCGGGTTACGAAGCTTACTCCAGTTCTCCCGGATTTTTTGTATGTACAGGTAATGGTTATCAGACCGGAAACTTTTTTCTTAAAAAAATTATTCAGCCTTTATCAGCTCCTGCAAATGTATACTGCGGATGGAGCTGGTCAAGTTCTGATCATTTGGATAGAAGTGTTTCCTGGACGAAAATGCAGGATGATAATGTGAAGTCCTACAGGGTATATGTGAAGACTCCAGATTCCCCGGAATATAAAATGGAGATGGAAGTATTGGCAGATTTTACCGGCAGTCAATGGATACCATTTGAAGGTGAATATAAGGTGCTTACTACTCCGTCGGACGGCAGTAAAATAAACTATATACTAAGAAAAAAAGGTATTGACCATCCGGTTGGAAGATTTGAGTACTATGTATGTGCCGTTGATGCTGGCGGCAATGAAGGCACTCCGTCTGAAACTGTTTATAACGCATATGCCGGCCCGATGGAAATCCTTGAAGTCAAAGGAAATCCTGCTAGTGTGGCATGGGCCGGTCCGTTAGACTCAGAGTCAGGATACATAAATATATCAATATACAAACAGCCCGGCGGATATATAGCCGGGAATTCTACTATTCTCAATAACACTACAGTCACACAGGCGATAATTGAAAATTCTGAATTAATTCCGGGAAGTAGTTATTATCTGCAGATATATAAACAGTTTATGGATCCTGTTAATGGCAAAACGGTGAGCCTGAGTCGTCAGAAGACGGCTTTCGTTTTACCCAAAAGGGATGCCGAGGCCCCGCGTATAAGTATCTCTGTAACTCCTGATGCAGTTAGGCCGGGTGAAGTGGTAACCATAACTGTAAATGGCACAGATGACGTTGATTTAGCAGCGGTATGGTGGTGGGGAATAGATACTGCGGATTCAGAACTGAATAAGGCTCATTGGTATTCATGTTCCGGAACTCAGGCCTCCCATACATGGGCAATCGATACAACTAACCTTGCACCAGGAGTATATAGGTTAGGAGCAAATGCAAGGGATGCTTCATATCCTGCTTCGGGAGAACCTCATCAAGCTTCAGAAGGAGATGGTATTAAATATGCCGAGTTCGTTATTCTCGATACAAAACCGGATCTCAGGATAGTAGATGTGTCCTGGACTCCTGAATCTCCCATAGGTGAAGATGATTTCGATCTGGCGGCATACTTTAAATGTGAAGGTGATGGTGAAGTTAATAAAGCCTTTAATGTTTCGGTTAAGATAAATAGTAAACCATTTAAAGATGTAGTACTAACATATAATCCAATTTTATCCGGCACAGGATGGAAGGTTAACTTCGGGAATGGAAGCGGATCTGAAAGATTTATGAAAGAATTCTATAGGGCATGTGCGCCTGGAGAAAACGATATAAGTGTTTTTATCGATTCTGAGAACGATATCATAGAGAGCAATGAAAGCAATAATATCTTAAATAAGAAAATATTAGTGAAAGATACTGTCTCGCCCGAACTTGTTATTCTTTATCCCAATGATAAGGATAGAATTAAAGATATCATAACTATATCGGTTCAGGCAACAGATAATATCGGAGTTTCAAATGTATTATTCTATATAGATTCGAAACTGTTTCATACAGATACAGATTCTCCATATGAGTGGAAATGGGAGACTCATTCCGTAGGAAATGGAGAGCATATGGTTAAAGCTGTTGCTAAAGATATTTTTGGTAACACAACAATCAAATCGGTAAAAGTTCAGGTAGAGAATGAAATCCCCAGAGCCTATATTAGAGTTCCCGAAGACGGTAAAAGAATCAGAGGAAACGCTGTCACTATTATGTCAAAGGCGACCGAGAATACATCGGCTGTCCAGTTCCAGTACAGAAGAATCGGAGATGATGAAGAATGGACAAATATAACTTCTTTGGACATAAAAAAACCATATTCGTGTTACTGGAATGTAAGCGCAGTTGAAAACGGCGGTTATTATTTGAGAGCGTTAGCTTATGATAAGTACACATGCTCTGATCCAAATACTGATTACGTTACTGTTTATGTTGATGATGTTAATTGGGATATACATGAGGACGGGAATCCAGAGGTTAATCCCAATATGCCACATAGAAAGAAAGAGATATTTTCAAGGGAAGATGGCGCTACTATAGAGATCGCAGACGGTACAAAAGCGATAATTCCCCCTGGTATTAATATTACAGAAGGAAGCATAGAGATCGAGATATTAAATCCTGATGATATGTCGGATAGACTGCCTCCGGAGGAATCTTCACTTAAATCGGCGGGAGTTTTCCGCGAATATGAATTTTCAGACGGTTCCAGATTATTTAATCAAGCTATAACACTCGTTTTACCATATCCTGATGAAGATGAAGATGGTATAGTCGATGGAACAGATGTCTACGCAGAAAACCTTAGACCTTACTGGTATGATGAGAAAGACGATGTCTGGGTGATTATTGCAGCAGATGAGATTAATACAACGCATACTGCTCAATCGGTAAAAGAAGCAGGAAATTATATAAGTGTAAATGTAAATCATTTTACTATATTTGCGCTCATGGCACCTGTACCAAAATCAAATTTAGACGGGGTAATCGTTTATCCGAATCCATGTAAACCAAATTCAGGACTTGATCATACGCATCTTTATTTCGATGGACTCACAGATGCGGCCAGTGTGGCGATATATACTTTGGGAGGTAGACTTGTAAAAGAGATTACAGAACATGAGATACCTGGTAAGATAAAGTGGGATATATTAAATAGTAACACTGAAAAAGCAGCCTCAGGTATTTACCTG
>JBDRKX010000091.1:0-51707 GCA_043813605.1 Elusimicrobiota bacterium
ACTTACAACTTACAACTTACCACTTACAACTTACAACTTACCTCTTACCACTTATAACTTACAACTTACAACTTACCTCTTATAACTTACAACTTATAGCTTACAACTTATAGCTTACAACTTACCTCTTACAACTTACCACTTACAACTTACCACTATTTAATTATTGCAAGTTTTTCTGTTACTTCGTCCTCCCTGTATGGAGTTTTACCTTTTAAATACCAGATATATACACCTGACGCTATCCCGTTTATATTCCATTTGATTTCCTGAGTCTTACCCGCATCTTCCGCTTCATATCTTTCGGCAAACTCCTTTATCAGTTCGCCTGCGACATTGAAGACCCTTAACTCTATGTCCGCGGCCCTTGTGACAATAAACTTAAAAGTGACTTCACTGCCTGAAGCAGGGTTCGGGTATACATAAGCGCTGTTTTTCGAGATAATATATTCCGGCGGTATATACTCTGCAGGCCTGTATATTGTAAAATGCGGTACATAAGCATAAACCTGGTTCTGATTCGGATAAGGGACAGAAGTATCGACTATTCTCCAGATACTGCCGCTCTTATCATACCAGTACATTCTCATATTTTCTTCATTCATACCGGTTATATCTGAATCGTCATAACTCAGTTTCACCGTCACATTTGTATTAAACGCTTCATCAGGCTGGATCTCGAACTCCCATGCCTTGCCCACAGGATTCCACCGGCTGCTGTAATCTCCCTGTATGCCTGAAGGTATATTCGATTCGGAAATAAACGTAATTGCCACTTCGCTGTTCTGCTTCAATGCGCCCGGCGGAAAATACACACCCGTACCGTCGCTTAATTCGACAGTACCTCCGTCAACCGCATTGATAGTGACAATATTCTTATAAGTTATAGTCGATACAACAACAGAATCCGGGGAATCATTCCTGGCGTCATAACTGCGCAGCGCATAAAAATATTCCTGCCCTATACTTATATCAGTATCCGTGTAAGTCTCGATACCGGCAACTACAGTCGTAACCGGCATATTATAATCAAAATTCCCGGTCACGCCTTTACGGAATATTTTATATCCTTCGACATCGTTACTTCCCGCGCCGTCGTCTGAAGATTTAGTCCAATCCAATTTTATGGAGCCGAATGGCCTTGCAGCCGCTTTAACTGATGCCGGCGGATCGGGTGGATTGTCTATTGTTATCATATTCCTGGCTTCACCAGGCTCAGAAGTATTGTTAACCGTCAATCTTAATGTATACTCACCGTCAAGCAGATTGGAAGAATCCAAACTGCCAAGCGTCCCGTCGTCTACCTGTACGGTCGAAGTGGATATAGCATGCCAGTTTGACGGATTCGTTCCCGTACCGAAATATAGAATATAGTTCTGAAAATCCGGATTAAGAGCCGTTCCGCGTACTGTTATTATACCGCTGGTAGTAATATCTTCATTATCGGGAGAAGCTATGCAGGTAATTCTTGATGCTTTATATGCGGATATCGCGCCTGACCGGGTTACGACAAAAACATAACCGTCAGATACTCCGGGCGAAACTACAACAGCGGATGATGAACTGTCAACCAGATAGCTGTTCAGGACTGCGCCGGATGTTGACAGACAAGTCAGATACCCGCTCTCTGACCCGACATATACCGTATCATACGTGACAGCAGGACTTGAAAGTATATAGTCCGTTGTAGATGAATCATACAGTTCATACGACCAGTTCAGATTTCCGTTACTCCTATCTAAACAATACATAACCTGTACTGATGAAGCCATAACGACATAAAGGTTATCTTCATCCATAGCCACAGATGAAGTATATACTCCTGTACCGCCTGTATTCAGTTCCTGTGACTGCCATCCGGGGCCGTTATGCGGGTCATCGATATCCAGTGCATATACACGGCGCAGCGCGTCTCCCGGCGCGCAATATAACTTATCATTACCCGCGGAAACGGAAGATAATCTGAATAACCCGGTTCCGGTACTGTATTGCCATATTTTATTCAGTTGCTTATCCAGCCTGTAAATCGAACCGTTGTTACACGCGATATATAGTTGGCCGTTATATAACAGCGGCGATGACTGGACTGGTTGTCCTGTATCAAAACTATACACTACGTTTCCGTCCGATAACCTTATCCCTTTAATGTCTGTATATTGTCCTCCTCTGCCTATGTATATATACCCGTCAGAAATAAGTGGGGAAGAAACATTCTGTCCCTTGAATTCGATATTCCAGTTTATATTCTCTCCATCCGCCGCATCAAAACTATATGCTTCCCCGCTATCATTATCTTTTGAAAAAACATATATACTTCCATTTTCAACCGCAGGAGTACTGTAAATATCTTCAGCATTCTCTAAAGATTCCTGCCACACGTCACCGCCTGTTTTTGCGTTAAATGCATATACGGCGCCTGAAAGGGTTGCTATATAGACGATACCGTCTTTGACTACCGGAGATGCGACAACATCGGAAAACAGCATCTCATTCTTGTCATAATGCCATTGTACGGTAAGCGTCCCTCCGGCCTGCTCATAAGTGTATCCGGTTCTGGCCCTGTTACCCATAAACATCGGCCAGGACTTTGTCTCTCCGGGAGTTTTCATAATAAATATAAACGAAACTATAATCAAAAATATCTTAAATCTTCTATTCATAAATTACCTTTTTTACAGCTTACAACTTATATCTTACAACTTACAGCTTACCACTGTTTCATCAGTTTTAAATCTTAAGTTATACGTTGTAAGCATAATTATTAATATTAAATTGTCTTGTCTTAAAACTTACCACTTACAACTTACAACTTACCTCTTACCACTTACAACTTACCTCTTACAACTTACCACTGTTTCATCAGTTTTAAATCTTAAGTTATACGTTGTAAGCATAATTATTAATATTAAATTTTCTTGTCTTAAAACTTACCACTTACAGCTTACAACTTATAACTTACCACTTACAGCTTTAAATATCATGGCCCTATATTTATAGCATGCATCCTTCCATCCTCAGTACCGATATATAACCTCTTATTGGAGCTGTCGTATGTCGGATTAGAAAGTACAGCTGCTCCCAGATACAAAGGATATCCATTTCTCATCGTAATACCATCTGACGCGCTTACTGCATAATAATATCCTTTCGTATCTCCGAAATATACATAACCGCTTAACAGAACAGGAGTAGTCCTGATCTTTCCTTCTGCCTGAAACGGAGCCGGCCATGGCATTGTACCACTGGAAGCATCTATTTTATAAACTCTACCGGCGTCATTGCCGAAATATAAATATTTCTTCTGACCCTCTATAGCTTTCCAGATACCCCCCATTATAGGAGAACCCGTATTGTAATTGCCGTCTTCCTGTCCGGACCTGTTTTTCCAGCCGTCAGGTATGTTTGAAAGGTTACCGGAAACCCTGCAGTATACTTTTCCGTCGGTTGAACCTATAAACAGGAAATTGCTCTCAAGGTCCTGGTTATAGTACCCGGTATCCAGAGTAGGAGATATCAATATTGGACCGCCTGTTGTCAGATTTGATGTAGCTATACCGTCACTCAGCTGCACCCTGTATACTTTACCGTTGTCTGATGACACCCAGAGAGCGCTTACACCCCTCCATCCGTCCTGAACAGCAGGGAAACCCTTAAGGGAACCTGCCAGCCCCCCATCCCAGTTACCCGCCCCCAATCCGGTATCCTTGCCTAATTTACGTATATTCCCGTCAGCTCCCGGCGCATAAACATAGTCACGGACTACAATGCTATCAAAAGTTGTTGTCAAAGGTTTTGACCACATCTGGGTATAATCATTTCCGTTGTCCCTCAGTTTATACACATTACCGCTATTATCCGCGAAATATAAATAACTTGGCTCTGAAGTGGATGTCTGTATCCCGAAAATATTCGTTCTGATCTTATCAGGGGCATTGAAAGTCCATTTTACTGTACCCAAACTGTTAATTGCCCTGAGCTTTCCGTCATCCGAACCCATGAAAAGATCTTGAACCATTGATGTAAACGGCTGCGAATATATGGGGGCGGAACTATAACTTATGTTTGCCCAGTCTGTCTTTACTTCCTCAATAATATGCAGATTCCCTGAATTCAGCGCAGATGTAATTCCTATATCCTGGATTACATTTGAGGCGGATTCCCTGACAATAACATCTATATCACCGTCAACTGTCATACTGAATGTACTCGGTGAATAATCGGCTGCGGCGGATGAAAGTTTTACAGCCACAAAATATGTCATGGTCTCCTGAGGAGCAATAGTTGTATACTGGGAATCAGGATTGGCTATTGGTATAATCTGCCTGCCGGAAGAAAAACTGAATGAACTGCTTGATACTGAACCCGTATATGTATCTTTATTCGGCTGAAATCCTATACTGTTATCGTAATCGGTAGAGTTAAACACCACGTAGAGCTCATTGAACAGGTTTCTACCGGCTTCAGTGCTGAGCGCAGCTGAATCGCCATCAAAAAGTGTTACAGCCATTTTTTCAATTTCTATACTATTGTAACTTTCAGGTGAACTATTTGTTATGTCTATCCTGATAAGACCTGTCGTTAATCCTTCGTTTACCGTACCGAAAGAAGGAGTGATAGAAAACACTGATACGCTGTGAATACTTGTATCATAGGTCAAAGAATCGAGTATAATCTGCCCGGCAGAACCGTCTGATCTATCTGAATTTAGAATCATCCTGTATACGGTCCCGGTCGACAGGTTATAACCATCTATATCGTCACTGCTTATTCCGGTCAATGTCGATATCTGCACAGAAGTATCTGACAGATCAAAACCCAGATCACTTAACGTATATATATGCGGAGAATATAGATCAGGATCACCTGAAGTCCTTATAAACCATATTGTATCGGTATAACCGCCGGTAGAATCAGTACTCAGTGCAAGTTCCATCCTGAAATTCCTCGGCAAAACGGAAGAAGCTGCCGGATAAGCAATCACATTTGCCGAAGGCTGTGATCCCTTATTATTCCTTGAACCTAAAGTTCCCGAAGCAAAGCTTGTAAAATCAGCTGAATCGACATCAGTATCCTTACCCTCAGAAGGAGTTCGGCCTACAGTACCGCTTACGCCTGACGGAGCGGCATTCACATACGATATCAGACTGCCATTTTTATTGTAATGAACGTTTGCCGAACCCTGCCAGGTCACCATATCTATTACCTTTCCTGACGGGGTCTCCAGCATGACAAAATCAGAATCAGAATCCAGGCCGTTTAAACCGAAACAGTCATTATAGGTCTGAGCGCCGTTATCTATGGAAGAATGATCGACTGCTGTAAAAGATTTCGGTAATATT
Source organism: Elusimicrobiota bacterium (assembly GCA_043813605.1). Classification (GTDB taxonomy): domain Bacteria; phylum CG03; class SLGR01; order SLGR01; family JBDRKX01; genus JBDRKX01. Next base: position 5,340 of record JBDRKX010000091.1, read on the forward strand.
TTCCGTGTAAAAATAAACGGTACTTTATTCTTATTCCTTAAACTGCAACCGGATAAGGTGACAGTATCCGTACCCGCGTTATACAGCTCGATAAACTCATCTGCTCCATATTTGACTTCATTTATTCTAACAGGATGCGTGGAGATCGTATTTGTGAATCCTTTAGTGGGCCGCAAATCAACACATAGATACGGACTGCCATTATATATCCTGGACACACTTGCGTCTTCAGAGAATACCGGATACTTTATATAAGATACAAGATTACTGCCTGTATCATATAAAGACACTCTCCCTGAAACAGAATGATCCATAGTAAGAGCACCGGTAGATAAAAATGTTCCGGATGATATAATTGAATCTCCTGTCCATATTGTAGATGTGGAAACACTATTGTAATAATCCACCTTCCATCCGGTTAAATCGATATCACCGCCGGTATCATTAAAAAACTCTATCCAGTCGCCGCCTGCGCCGCCGTATGCATAGACTTCATTGATAAAGAGGTTGCCGGCCTGGGACACAATGCCGGCAGGCGCATTACTTAAACCCGACCAGTTGTAGTTACCGCGGTCAGATACCTTATCTCTTGTTTTTACAGCAAACCAGTAAGTCACACCGGAATCCAGTTCAACGATAATATGCTCTTCAGTCTGCCCCTGCCCGGAAACCGGCCAGTTCTGGGAATATTCAGTCGCATTATCCCATTTCGGCTCTGTATCTATTGCCCCGGCAGTTGAATACCTGACACGATAAGCGCTGCCCGCGGTATTGTCGCCGGTCACGCCGTCGTCACCGGGCGCCGCCCAGGATAATTCTACCTGCCCGTAAGTCTGTCCTATGGATGCTGTTAAATTAGCAATGCTATTCGGAGGAAGAGTGTCCTTCCATACCACAAATACGTCTTCATACACCTTATAATTTCCTGCCCTGTCCCAGATCCTTGCTGATACCCAGTTACTCGTGCCATGATACAAGGAAATAAAATCTATCTCCCAATTATCGCTGTAATCCTGCTGGTTTATGTTTAATTTAGCGGGTGTCCATGACTTGACCGGCGTTCCTTTTAAAGCAGAAGACGGGTAAACAGAGTACTCCAGATCGTCGAGATATGAAAGCGGATCACTAAAATCCACATTATAGGTCATGCCTGTAGAATTCCTCCACGTATAATCACCTGACTGATTATCAGTCATAACAGCCGGAGCAGTATCTTTCTTCACATAGAAACAGTATGTCCCGTTTGTATTATCAACATTTGATGCTCCGTCATAAACCCTTACATAGACTTTGTTAGTCCCTTCCCGCATATTGTCAAAACTTGCGTTAAGCAGCTGCCAGTTTATGGAATATTCATCAGAGTTTATCCCGGAGACAACAGCTGTCCAGTTTTCGAGCATGTTATCCAGATTATCCGTGATCTTTGATTCGAAATATGCGATACCGCTGCCGCCGGAATCAGTAAAATCTACATTGTAATAGCCCGAATTCGTGCTTCTCCAGGTATCATCGCCTGACTGGTAATCACTTAAGATCGGCGGCGTATCATCATGCCTGTCTGTCTCAAGAGATCCGCATTCATAGTTATAATCAGAAGAGTTAGTTGTCTGTATAGCCGATTGCGTCCAGTTTGAACCGTTCCAGTTTCTTGTTTTTATCGAATCACCGCTCTCAATGACCTTTACGATCATCTTATTTACATTCGGGTCGGATTTAAGCTGCAGCCACATAATAGCGGTGCCGAAATCGTATGTGTCAAGAGTTGCGTTTAAAAGACTGCCGATTGCAGAAGACGCGTTATACCATTGATTATTTTTCCAGTAACACCAGTCAAACCGGTCAGCAGCGCCGGCGCATAGAACAAAGAATTTACCGGAATCCTTTTCCCAGGCGCAATCCATCTTCCTGGTAACAAAACTCTGTACTGCCGCATCTTCTGTCGGCCTGGCTAACCACTGCGAACCGTCCCAGATACCCGCATTCCAGTCGTTACCGGCATCCACACAGGTAAAACCTATATTATCCGACGAAGGATCTGAATCTACCCTGACCCAGGCAACACTTCCTGCGATATTGAGATTAGCCGGAGATAAGGCTCCGCCCCAGACACTGCCGTTCCATAGATCATAGTAGAGCCTGTTAGCTTCACCCCAGAGGACGATACAATCACCGGACTGTGTTTCCCAGGCTAAATCAAAACATTCATACTGATTATACTGCGCTCCTGTTGTCAACTCCTGTCCGTTGACAAAAGATGTACCGTTCCAGCGGTAAGCATACATGTCGTTATTGGCATCCATTGCTGCAAGCATTATCTCGTTTGTTCCGGTACGGGGTTCCAGGCGGACCCAGTTTACCGCTCCGGTGAGAGTCCCCAGAGGCAAAGCAGTCTCAGGTATAACCCAGGCTGAAGCCGTAGAAGACCACAACCTGTAGGATACTTCTCCGGCGGTTCCGTTATAATATACAACCAGACACCTGCCGGTATTCTGCTCATACGAAATATCAAAACATCTGTATGCGGATATTCCGGGAGAAACAGAAAACTGGTTAGTCCACGTACTGCTTACACCGTCATATTTCTGCACATACAGATTATTATTGCTGGATAAAATACCGGCCATCTTCTCATTTCTTATGTTATTATTGGACCTGAGTATGGTCCATCTTATTGTTGCAGCAGCAGTGTCCCCGTTAGCCCCGCTGCTCCAGGACCCGCCGCCCCATACTTTTGTCTTATGGTAATCAAGCGATCCTTCCCCTAAAACCAGCATCGCGTCCCGCGCGCCGGGTTGAGTCGGCCTGACACTCACTGTATTGCTTTGAACAGAATAATTGGATTCTTCATCATATGCTTTTATACTCCACCAGTAAGTCACATCGGGATTAAGGCCGGCAAAAATGGCGGTATGGACAGTACCTGAAGACGCCGGTACAGACGGTCCGACACTGTTCCATGTGGCAGTAGCAGCTTTGACCCAGTTGAAATTTGAATAAGTAGTATATTTGACTGTGTACCCGCTTACAATGCCTGTATAATCGTTATCTCCCGGAGCTGTCCAGGTCAACTCTACCTGCCCCTCGAAATCCCCGGGTGCTCCTTCCAGATCGGTTATCCTGGCAGGCGGGGTATTATCGGGCCCGGAAAGTGTTTGAGTAGTATTGGATACACCTGACCAGTTGTCGGCTTTATCACGGATTTTTATCCAGATGTAATAAGTAGTAGAAGAAACCAGTCCGGTCAATATATGGCCCTCTTCATTACCCGCAGATGTACTGGTTGCAATCTGCTTGCTGTAATCAGCTGTCGCCCAGACGTCTAATGAATCTGTAGTATACCGTATTTCATACAGGCCGTTCTCGATATAATCAGCGTAATTATCGTCTCCGGTTACGGTCCAGGACAGATTTATCTCTCCTTCGGTCCCGGGTCCGCCCGCAAGATCAGTTATCGCTGAAGGCGCTATTGTGTCCTTTCTTATGTAAAATGCTTTTAATGCTGTATCCGTCGACCCTGCATTATCATACACCCTGACATCGACATAACTGGTCGAATTTGGCAGCAGGGCATTAAAATCGCTCTCTTCTATCTGCCAGTCAGCAGTATAGGAACCTGCAGGAAGATTACTTAAAGCCGGCGGAGTAGTCCAATCCACTTTTAATCCGTCAGTATCGGTCCATATCCGGTACTCGGCATAATTCAAAAGCGATATTGTATCTTCAAAATCCACGTTGTAACTGGTCGTATAAGTATTCCGCCAGGTTGTATCTCCATCCTGCAGGTCCGTTATAACAGGCGCAACAGTATCTTTTTTTATGTAGAAAACAGGGCTGTCCGACGTTATTGTAGAGCCGGCGGTATCATATACTCTTACCAATACATACGAACAGCTGGAATTAATCTGTGTGAAGTGCGAGTTCTCTATCGAAATCGGTGTTGTATATGAATCGGATGAGATCCCCGATACGTATGTGTACCAGTTTATTATTGTCGGGCCGGTACATGATACAATCTTATAATCGGCATGTTCAAGATTACTGCCCCCGGTATCGTTATAAGTAATGTTATATGAACCGTTATTGATTCTTCTCCAGATCGTATCGCCATCCTGTAAATCATTGATTACAGGCGGTGTTGTATCCTTTAAGACATAGAACGCGTTTATCCATGAAGAAGTATTGTCAGCCAGATCTACAACCCTTACTGATATATAGTTTGTCACTCCTTCTTTTAATCGACTCCAGTGTGTCGAGGATAACGGCCAGTCTGCAGTATAGGTCAAAGAATCTATATCAACGAGTTCATCCTCCCATTCATTATTATAAAGGTACGGTGATCCGGCAGGCGAAGTAGAAGCGCGGGTCTCGAAATAGGATATCGAAGAATGGCCTATATCATAAAAATCCACGTTATAAACTGCGCTGTTTATCCTTCTCCAGGTAGTATCTCCGTCAATAAGGTTATTTGTTATAACAGGCAGGGAAGTGTCTTTCTTAATAAAGAAAGCATCCGTTACTGTAGTCGTATTAGCCACATGGTCAAAAGCCTTTATACTTACATAATTGTATCCTGGCGTCAGGGAACTGAACAGCACCTCCCAGTCATCGGTGTATTCAGTACAGGTCGATGGAATGATATCTTTCCAGCCGATGACTTCTGTTCCCGGTTTCATGGCAGAAGAAGAATATACCGTATATCTTGCTCCTCCAAGCCAGGAACCGGCATCTGTGAAATCAATATTGTAGTATTCTGACGAGTTAATCCAGTTTGTATCTCCATCAACCTCGTAATTTGTTATAACAGGATAAGCCGTGTCCTTGAAAATATTAAATACATCTACGGTCTGTGTAGAATTACCTGCATTGTCCCATGCTTCAATAGTAATATAGTTATTGCCGTTGACCAGGCTCTTCCAGGTCTGGGTAGATATCTTCCAATCCTGGGTGTAGCTGTTGGAATTAATACTCGACTTCTGTACCTGCCAGTCAGTAATAAGGCTTGACGGATAAGGCATGGCGTAAATCCTGGTCTGGAAATAAGAGAGTTCGCTCCCTCCGGTATCAGAAAAATCAACTTTGTATTCGGCTTCGTTTACATTCCTCCACACTGTATCCCCGTCCTCAAGATCCGTGATCAGCGGGGGAGTCGTATCTTTTCTGACATAGAATGCATCAACAAGCGCGGCGGTAGTCCCTGCCCAGTCATAACATCTTACTGACACCCAGTTAGTTACGCCCTCTTCCAGACCGTCAAAATTAAGCGGCCAGTCAAGCGTGTACCCGGCTGTCTGGGTAGAAGATACGATATCCGACCATGTAATGATCTCTTCGCCGGGTTTCATATCTGTAGCCCTGTAAACAGTGTACTGAGCTTTTTTGATAAAAGAAATATCATCGGAAAAATCTATGTTATAATTCTTAGACACGCTCCGCCACTGGTCATCACCTCCTGATTCGCTGTTATTTATTACAGGAGCGGCCGTATCTTTCTTGATAAAGAAAGCATTGGTTAATGATGATACATTCAATGCGTAATCATATACCTTTACAGAAACATAGGAGTATGTAGAAGGCAGCGATGTGAAATGGGTATCCGTGAGTTTAAAGCCCGTGGTATATGAATCAGAGGATATGCCCGATGCATATGTATACCAGTCCACGAGCACATGCCCTGTCGATGACGTAATACGGTACTGGGCATAATTTAACAGGCTCTGCCCGGTATCGGTATAACCTATATTATAAAGAGTGCCGGAAGATCTCCTCCAGCTGAAATCCCCTGTCTGGTTGTCATCTATTACCGGGACATGCGTATCTTTATAAATATAAAAAGTGTCCGTAGAATACACAACATTTAAAGCTGTATCAAATACCCTTAACGAAACCCATGACTTCCCTTCAGGCAGTTTGTCCCATGTCTCATTTTTTATCTGCCAGTCGGTGTTATAAGTGTCACTGCTTATATCCGACACTACTGTCCTCCAGTCGTCAATCAATGACCCGTTCCAGTTTTTTGTAGAATATACTATAGTCTGGAAATATGCTAGCGTCGAAGGTCCGTTAGAAGAAAAATCGACATCATAGTATGCGTCGTTTATCTTTCTCCATGTCGTATCACCGTCGATTATATTATCTGTTATCTGGGGCTCTGCAACTGACCTTTTAACATAAAATACGTATGAAGACGACTCTTTCTGGTTGCCGGCTTTGTCAGAAACCCTTACCCAGATGTAGTTATAAGCATCATTGTTTAAAGAATCAAAGTCAACTCCCCAGTTATCCGTATAGGAAGACGCGCTTATGTTATCTGCTATAATCGTCCAGCCGATGACCTCACTTGTTCCGGTCCATGTCCCCCTCATGTACCTTATATTCGCAGCGTTTGAGCAGAGAACCGCCGGCATCGGAGAAATCCAAATTAAAAATCGCGCCGGGATTATTACCATACCAGTTTTCATCTCCCGCCTGGTTATCAGTGATCGCAGGCACGGTAATATCCTTTCTCACGATAAAAACATCCTTTTCTTCTGTAACCTTGCCGGCATAATCATTTACTTTTACGGACACATAATTATATCCCTGCTGGCACGCGGAAAAAGCTATTCCCCAGTTATTCGTATATTCATCGGAATCTATGTCACCGGCAATTACAGTCCAGCCTTTTTTCTGTGTTCCCTGCATATCCGAAGATGTATAGATACAGTACCAGCATGTAGCCACTCCCGAGAGCGTATCTTTAAAATCTATGTCAAAGACCGCTCCCGGATTTGATGAATACCAGGCGCTGTCTTCCACCTGATTATCTTCTATTACCGGCGGGACGGTATCTTTCTTGATATAAAATGCTTTGTCTATAGTAGCCGTGTTTCCGAGTTTATCAACAGCTTTTATGTTTACATAATTATATGAAGAAACCAGCTGGTCGAACTGGGAACTTGTCAGAGAAAAATCAGTGTTATAATCTTCTGCGTTAATGTCTGCAGCAAACGAATACCAGTCTATAACAGTTTCCTCTATTCCGGAAACAACTTTATACTGGACATAATCAAGCAGTGATTTATTATCGCTGGAATCGATGTTATACAGCGTCCCTGATGATGAATGCCACGCATAATCGCCTGACTGGTTATCCGTGATAGTCGGGGACTCGGTGTCTTTCTTAACATAAAAAGCGTAATCTGTCTTTATTTTTTCATTTCCGGCGGAATCCCTGGCTTTAACAAAAACATAATGGAGCCCTGAAGGCCAGCTGTTAAAACCCACACCCCAGTTCTGCGTATAAGAAGATGTATATGTAGAAACAATGAGTGTCCAGTCCTGGACAGGAACTCCTGTGATGTATGATGAAGAATAAACTGAATAATACGACGTGGTAAACTTGGAAAGCGAATCCGAGAAATCCACATTATAGACTGCTCCGGGATCGGATGAATACCAGGTATCGTCGCCTGTCTGGTTATCCGCTATGGATGGGCTTTGCATATCCTTTTTTATGTAAAAAATGTCCGGAAAAGTATTCGTCTTATTGAGGTTATCATATGCCCGGGCTGTAACATAATTATATCCCTGCTGTAAAACCGGAAAATTGACTTCCCAATCCGCAGTATAATTGCTGTTATTTATCCCTGATGCGAATGTTGTCCAGTTTTTAATCAGCGTACCGCTCTGCCCTGCTTGAGACCATACCTGGTACTGTATATAATTCAACCCGCTTCCGGCATCACTGAAATCCACATTGTATGCCCTGGAACTATTGCGCCATTTGTTATCGCCGCCGGCTTCCGAATTATCAATTGCAGGCTTTGAAACATCCTTCTTCAGGTAGAATACGTCTTTTACCGTATTCGAGGCACCGGACACATTATATACCTCCACTGAAACATAATTATACCCTTCGGCAGCAGAGAAGAAGTCCACTTCCCAATTCGAAGTATATTCGGCCTGCCCAAGGGACGAGAATATCTCTGTCCATGATTTTACCGGGCTGCCCTGCATGCCTGTCGAACTGTACAGGGTATAATATGCTCTATCAAGGTTCTCTCCGGTATCCATGAAATCCACATCAAATATCGCGCCGGGATCGCTTGCGTACCATGTATCATCACCTGTCTGATTGTCAATAACCTGTGGATTTATCCCCTGCTTGCTGACAAAAAACGCGTCGAAAACCGTATCAGAAGAACCTGCATAATCATACACCCTTATACTTACATAGTTATGGCTTCCCGGATTGACATGATAGAAATCCACTTCCCAGTCTGTTGTGTAACTGTTCTGGTTAAGGTTTGTAAAGATGTCAGTCCAGTCAATGACAGTATTGCCCTTCATGCCTGTAGAAGATTTGACGATATACTGCGCGTCTTTCAGCTTTGAACCGCCGCTATCGGTAAAATCGACATTATAAGCCGTACCCGGCGCGTTTCTCCATGTGGTATCCCCGTCCTGGAGGTCAGTTATAACAGGGGTAACTGTATCCTTACGGATATAAAAAGCGTCAGCAATAGTATCGGAAGAACCTGCATAATCAGAAACTCCTACTGATACATAGTTTGTTCCTCCGGGCAGCAGATTAAAATGAGAGCCGGATATCTGCCATTCGGCTTCATATGAATATCCTGCGTCGTTGATAAACGTGTACCAGTCGATCGTTCCGCCGGTAGATGTATCAATTTTGTATTTTATGCCGGATATACCGCTTCCGCTTGCCGCATCATTAAAATCAATATCGTATGAAGCGTTATTCGCATTCCTCCAGGTATCATCACCGTCCTGGTTATCAGTGGCGACAGGTGCAGTTGTATCTTTCTTTATATAGAACAGGTTCAGTTCCTGTTTGAAGTTCCCTATTCCGTCATAGACCTTAACATCTACGTAATTGGTTCCTTCTTTCAAGCTGGCGAAATCGACCTCCCAGTCGTTGTCGAAAGAGCTTATTCCCGGTGAAGAGAAAATCACTGTCCAATCCTTTATGATACCTCCGGCAGAAGTCTTCAGCCTGTAATAACCCGTAGACAGTTTTGATTCATAATCATCGAAATCAACATCATAATGGGTCCCTGCTTCCGGCTGCCATGTGTCATCTCCGGAAAAATTCAGCGTAACTTTAGGCAATGAAGTGTCTTTTTTTACATAAAAAGCGTTTGCCTGCACGGCACTCGACGATGCGACATCAAAGACCTTTATATGTACATAATTTACCCCCGGCTGCATATCGTTAAAAATAGTCTCGGGTATCTGCCAGTCTGTATCATATGTATTTGAAGAAATATCTGTAACGACATCTGCCCAGTCGCTTATCAGGATCCCTGAATAATCCTGGCCTGTAGTAACTTTTATCTGGAATCTGTCCAGTAAAGAACCGCCTGAATCAGTAAAATTAACATCATAATAACCGTCATTGGAACTTCTCCATGTGTCGTCACCTGCCTGCTGGTCATCTATAGCCGGCGGCGTAGTGTCTTTTTTTATAAAGAAGATATCATCTTCCTGATACTGGTTATCTGCATAATCCTTCACTCTTACCCGGACATAATTGAACCCCTGCTGCAGGTTGTCCCATGCGACATTCCAGTCCTGCGTATACTGGGTCACATCGGTTGACTGGAATATGTATGTCCAGTCTATAACCGTACTTCCGGTTGACGATATTACCTTGTACCATCCATCCTTCAGGTTGCTGGTAGCGTCATAAAAATCCACGTCATAGCTTCTGGAAGAATTTCTCCATGTACCGTCGCCGCCTGTCTCGTTATTCGTTACTTCCGGGTATATCGAGTCTTTCTTCAAATAAAAGGCCTGTCCGAAATTTGTCGTGTTTCCGGCAAGATCCGCAGCCTTTACAAAAACATAATTCACGCCTTCATTACATTCAGCAAAATTTATCTGCCAGTCTGTTGTCCAGTCATACCCGCTTACGCCTGTAATATCGGTCCAGTCAATAACTATACCGCCTGTACCGGTCTTTACCTGGTACCTGGCATAACTCAATCCCCCTCCGGAAGAAGTATCATGGAAATCAACATCATAAACGGTTCCCGAGGCATTCATCCAGTTATCATCGCCTGCCTGAGTATCTGTGACAGTGGGTGAAGTGGTATCTTTTAGTATATAAAACGCGTCTGTAAGTACCGTCTCATTGAAAGCATTGTCTTTCACTTTCAGCGACAGGTAATTCTTACCTTCATTCAAACTGGTGAAATTTACCGACCAATTAGTCGTATATTCTTCCTGGTTCAATCCTGTAAAAATAGATGTCCAGTTTTTAAGTATATCTCCGGCCTGGCCGGAAGACGCGCACACCTTATATTGAGCTTCATACAATAAAGAACCGTGATCGGAGAAATCCACATTGTATGTAATGGAATTGCTTCTCCATGTATCATCTCCGCTCACATGGTTTGAAATCGAAGGCGCAGCCGTGTCTTTCCTGATATAGAAGACATCCGTACCGGTTGAAACATGCCCGGCGTAATCATACACACGGACGCTCACATAATTATACCCCTGGGTAAGGCTGCTGAAAGCGACTGCCCAGTTACTTGTATATTCCTGCTGGTTAAGGCCCGAAAAAATATCCGTCCAGTTTACTAATACATTCCCGCCCATGTCCGTAGAATCACATATTGTATACTGCGCTTTATCCAGTTTGGAAGCTGTGTCTCTGAAGTCAATATTATATATGTTACCGGGATCGTTATCCCTGTACACATTATCACCCGCCTGGTTGTCTATCACCTGCGGAGGAGACGTATCTTTCTTGATATAAAATGCGCCGGTAACCGTGTTTGTAGAACCCGCATTGTCCCAGGACCTTATGTCCACATAGTTAACTCCGGCTTTCAGAGTATTAAAATCAACTTCAAAATCCTCGCTGTAAACAGTGACATTTGTAGAACTGAATATATCCTGCCAGTCAATAATTATACCGCCGGTAGAAGATTTCACGCGGTACTGGGCAGTATCAAGCCCGGAGAGCGTATCTTCAAAATCAATATCATACTCTGTACCGGATGATGTTCTCCAGTTAATATCTCCTGCTGCTTCATTGTTAGATATTACCGGCGCAGAAGTATCTTTTAGAATGTAAAATGCGGTGACAATCGTATCTGAAACACCGGCCGCATCATAAACAGCTGCGGACACGTAGTTTTTGCCCGGTTTAAGCAGGTTCCATGTCTCGTTCTTTATCTGCCAGTTAGTATTATAAGCGGAGCTGTTTATATTTGATACTACTGTTCTCCAGTCATCAACAAGGATACCCGTGTGATTAGCGCCCGTAGTAACCCTGGTCATAAAATAATCCAGGTTTGCGATGCCTCCCCAATTGAAATCGACATCATAATATCCGTTATTGATTCTTCTGTATTTGTCATCTCCTGCCTGGTTGCCTGTAACCACCGGAAAATTAGTTGATTTCTTTATGTAGAACAGGTATGTATCCGATTCCGCCGCATTTCCTGCATAATCCTGTGTTTTCACCCAGACATAGTTATATCCTGCTGATAAAGAACTGAAATTGACCTGCCAGTCAGAGTTATATGCTGATGTATTCAGGTTATTGAATATACCTGTCCAGTCCATGACTGCTTCACTTCCCGTCCATGTCCCTTTGTATACCTTATACCACCCGTTCTTCAACCTGCTTCTTGTATCTTCAAAATCCACATTATAAACCGTACCGCCTGAAGTCCTCCATGTCTCATCTCCGGTCTGGTTATCAGTGATTACCGGAGGTGTAGTATCTTTTAGTACGTAGAAAGCGTTTGCAAGTGTACCGGTATTCTGCGCTACATCAAAACATCTTACAGATACCCAGTTGGTCGCGGATTCTTTCAAAGAATCAAAATCAATACTCCAGTCGGCCTCATATGAAGTTGATGATTTATCTATAAATACAAAGCTCCAGCTTAAGATATCTCCTGTTATATTATCAGATGAAGATGAGACACAATACTGGGCATCATCTAAGAGAGAATGGTAATCCTGAAAATCAACATTATATACTTTTCCGCTTATCTTCTGCCATATGGTATCCCCGTCCTGAAGATCAGTAATTAACGGTGGAACTGTATCTTTATTTACATAAAAAATGTCTTTTTCTAATTTATAATTCCCGGCATTATCATATACCCTGGCTGAAATGTGATTTTTACCTGTTGTCAGGGAAGAAAATTTTACTCCCCATTCATTTATGTAATTGGCTGGTCCCGGCAGATCAAAAATCGTCTGCCAGTCAAGAATCTGAGCCCCTTCCATATTAGTAGAAAAATACACGACATATTGAGCCTTATCCAACTTAGAAATAGAATCTGAAAAATCAACGTTAAAAATATTTCCCGGATCTTCTTTATACCAGTTGTTATCTCCGGCCTGATTATCTCCTATTGTGGGCAATCCTGTATCCTTTTTCACATAAAAGGCATCTGTCTCTTCAGCTGAATTACCTGTTCCGTCAAAAGCCTTAATTGAAACATAATTAAATCCCTGCTGCATACTATTCCATGTCTGGGCAGCTAAATTCCAGTCTGTTGTGTACTCATTATTGTTTATTCCGGTTACGACATCCCTCCAGTCATCTAAAATATCTTTCTGGCTCTCTGATGCGCATACCTTTGTCTGGGATCTGGATAATTTTGACCCTCCGGTATCATTGAAATCAACATTATAAGTCGCTGTATTGTCCTTTCTCCAGATATCATCTCCTGACTGATTATCTGAAATGGTTGGCGGATCCGGGTCGTAGAGGTCCAGGGAGAGCATGACAGGCTGATATCTTTGATTTGTATTATCCGGCCAGTCAGGAACCGGGTCGCAATGTTCTGGGAAGCTGTTCTGCCAACCGTCCTGTCCTCCAGTGCCGGTCCTGTTCGCGCTCCGCAGGTCAGCGTCAATGCTTATTCCAATAAGCGACATCTTGTCTGTATTAGGGTCAGGAACAAGCTGGATAAATGCTAAATCATCATCCCATCGTCTGCCGGCGAGATCTCCCCAAATTTGAGTTGAATTAGCAGGATCCGGGTTCCATCCCCCGGAAGATATCCATTCAGCCTGATTGAAAGTAAGCCTTCCGCCCCTTACACCCAGAGCAACGCACCTGCCTGTATTCCTCTCCCATCCGATATCAATACAGCGCCCGCTGAATAATTCCATACCTCCGTCCTCTGCCGGTAGAGACCCCCATCCATTGTCCCACATACAGACATTCCAGTCGCTGCCGCTGTCAAGAGACGCAAAACCGATTCTGTCTGACGTTGGGTCGGAGGCAAGCCGTATCCATCTGACATTGGCGGCAGCGCCGACCTGGGGCCCGTTAAATGGTCCGTCACCATGCCAGGTACTGCTGGTAGAGTAAAATATATCATACTTTGTCTGCGTGCCTTCAGCCCATACAACCAGACATTTTCCGCTTTGAGTCTCCCATGCCATATCAAAACACTCTTCAGTATTAATTGGACTGGAAGCTGTGTTTATCCTCCCATTTTGCCAGGTGCCGCCGGTCCAGCGTACAGAAAAGACATCATTGCTGGCATCCAGGGTGGTCATCATAATATTATCTGTTCCCGGCCCGGGAACCATCTTCACCCAGTAGACAACATCTGATGTGTTTAAGTCTATAGTCTGTTCATTCAGCCAGGCTGTACTTGTCCAGACCTTGTAACCGATTTCGTCTGTCGACGTTCCTTTGCTCCATGCGACGACACATCTGCCTGAATTCTGTTCATAAGCGATGTCAAATCCTCTATAAACAGAATTCGCCGCTCCAATATCCGTAACATTAAATTCTTCAGACCAGGATGTTCCATTCCAGCGGGATATGTATAACGTTCCGTTATCAGACAGGACTCCCAGTATCTTCTCATCTCTCATAATATTACAGGAGCGAAGAATAACCCAGCGGATATTTCCGGCAAATGTACCGGGAACAGGGGTCTCCGTGCCGAATGAACCGCTATTGAATGTCCTGTACTGCGGATTTGATGTGCCGCCTTTTCCGTATACCATGATCCCGTCTGCTGCGCCCGGCTGGCCGGGTATAGCGCTTGCCGTATTGGACATAACAGCATAATTAGGCGCTTCATCATATGCCTTAATGGCAAACCAGTATGTTTTTGTATGGTCCAAATCAGCTAGAACCTTGTTTTCTGTACTCTCCGGATCAAGAGGAATCCATGAAGATGTGTCCCATGAATCGCAGGAATCATAGTTTGCGCCTGTAATCTCAAAAGTAGCGTATTTAAGTTCATACCCTGCGGCATTGCCGATTGTTCCATTATCACCGGGAGCAGTCCAAATTAGTTCTATCTGTCCCGGATAACTTCCCTCTTCAACATATAAATCATCGATCTGACCGGGCGCGGTCACATCTGCGCCCGCTGTAGTAGACGTAGAATTTGATATCGGGCTCCAGCTCATTGCTTTATCCCTGATCTTTATCCATATATAATACGTTGCTGAAGCGGTAAGTCCGGTTATAGTATACCCTTCTTTACCGCCTGCTGAAGTATCCGTAGGGATCTGTATAGAATAATCCGCGGTATCCCATGTATCCATATCGTCCTGCGTGTATCTCAATTCATAAAGAGCCTCTTCCAGGTAATCGCTGTAACCATCGTCGCCTGTAACTGTCCATGTGAGAGATATCTTGCCCTCAGTTCCGGGACTGCCTGAAAAATCTGTTATAGCTGCAGGAGGTATAGTATCCCTCTTGATATAGAACGCATCTGCTACTGTATCAGAAGATCCTGCATTGTCGTAAACCCTTACAGAGACATAGGAGCAACTGGATGTAAGCGCCTCGAAATGCGAATTTTCAATAGCAAGATCTGTATCATATGAACTGGCGTTTATTGCGGAAGCATAGGTATACCACGGTATAACTACTGCTCCTGTTGCGGATTCTATCTGGTATTGGGCATGATCCAGAAAACTTCCGCCTGAATCATAGTAACTTACATCATATGTACCGTCATTTGCGTTTCTCCATACTGTATCGCCGGCCTGAGCATCAGTGATTACAGGTGGCGCTGTATCCTTTAAAACATAGAATATGTCGTTCTCAGAATTGAAATTTCCTGATTTATCCGCGCATCTTACTGACACGTAGTTCTTCCCTCCCTTTAATGAAACAAAATCCAGCTGCCAGTCATCTGTATAGCTTGAACCGGTTACTTCCGTTACATCCGACCATACCTTGCGCTGTTCGCCTGTCTGGTTCTGTCCTGTCCATACAGTATATTTTATGTAGTCCAGCAATGACCCGCCGGTATCCGTAAAATCCACGTTGTATGTTGAACCGGAGACAGTACGCCACACTTCGTCTCCATCCTGGTTATCTGTAATAGCGGGAGTGGTTACGTCAACAATGAAGTAACGTGTAGAAGAGAAGAGCCCGTAATTGCCTGCATTGTCCTTTGCGCGCGCTTTCCACCAGAAGGAATCCTCTGCCAGAGAGACATTGTCTCCGGATGAAACGGGAAGCGAACTGGATGTCAGGACAGAAAAATCAGATAAAGTCGATACCAGGAGTTCATAACATTCCAATCCTGAAGTCTGTTCAGTCACATCATTCCAGTCAAAATCTACAGTCGTAGTATTTATATTTGAATCATCTGCAGGTGATAACAGGTTAACCTGCGTAGGAGACGTAGAGTCAATCTTTACTGTATATGCGCCGGACTCAGAAATATTGCCAACCATGTCGCTTATTATAAACTTAACCTTACTCTGGCTGTCAGACTCTTTTAAAGGAACTGAAGTTGCGGTTGATATCTGGATATCGGCCGTTCCATTTAAACCGGAGGTTTCCGTTACTGAAACGGACGGCTCTATTGTCCAGGAATTACCGCCATCTGTAGTATACTTTATGCAGCCCGAGTTATAATCCGCGGCGATCTCCTCCGCAGTCAGCGCCCTGTCCAGGATACGGACCTCGTCTACCTGTCCCTCCCAGCTGTTCCCGTAATCCGCATTCAAGATACCTATTCTAAGTTTGGAATCTTCATCCGGTATGGATGCATTGGAACTGCTGTGCGCGGAATCCAGTTCTCCGTCATAATAGATTTTTTTACGCTCTGATTCCGAGACAGCGTTCCCGTTAAAAGTTACTGCTATATGGTGCCATTCATTGGCAGGTAAACTGAATATTGAGCTGTCTCTGTCGGAACTGCCTGCTGTATCAAAATATATATTCCTTCCTGTATAAAGAAACAGGGCATAGCAGTATTCTGATGATACACCTGCCCTTTTACATACTATGCCGCGCGGCAGTTCATCGTTACCTGTATCTTTCACCCAGGCTTCAATCGTCAGTTCTGTCATTCCGTCAAGACTCGGATTATCGTCTATATCCACCCAGTCATTAGTACCGTCAAAATCCAGTATATCCTCGTTCCCGCCTGTGGATTTCCATGTACCTGTATTTATCCAGTCTGTCTGTCCCTGTCTTGTGCCGTGATTCTCCCACCGGGAGTAATCCGTGGTATTGTTATCCAGATGCATTAAAAATACTGTGCCTGAAGAAAGCGCGAGTTCGCTTCTGCCGATTCTGAGTCCGCTTGCGATATCCTGCGTCTCTATTCTGGCATCCGGCGACACATTATCATTCCACGAGGTTTCATCTACCCAGGTCTCATCTGCTCTTTTGGTTTCAAAGTTTTCTGATACCGGAGATGCGGCATCTTTCTTTACATGGAATATATCTATCCAGCTTGAAGTGTTACCTGCAAGGTCCGAAACTTTTACAGTGACATAAGATGTACCTGCAGGGAGCATATCCCATGTTTCCTTTTCAAGCCTCCAGTCAGAAGTATAAACATATGCGCCGATGCCGGATTCCACAGTCCTGTAATCGTCCAGCAATTGTCCTGTCTGCCCGGGGCCTGCATATACCTTTGTCTCAAACTTGTCAAGTTTAGATAATCCTATACCATCGAAATCTACGTCATATGCCCCGCTTTCAGATCCTCTCCAGGTATCGTCTCCTGCCTGGTTGCCGGTTATGTTCGGAGGAACGGTATCTTTAGCTATATAAAAAGCATCGGTTACCTGAGTGGTGTTTCCGGCAAAATCCTGTATTCTTAATGATACATAATTCGATGTACCTGCCCTTAAAGAAGCGAAATTAACCTGCCAGTCCGTATCGTAAGTTGACGATGAGATATTGTTTGCAACTGTTGTCCATGATTTTATTAGATCTCCTTCCATTCCTGTTGAAGAATAGACAGTATACTGTAATAGAGAAAGGAGAGACCCGGTATCTGTAAAATTCACATCATATACAGTCCCTGAAGCGCTTCTCCATGTGCTATCCCCGCCGGTTTCCTGGTTGTCTACCGTAGGGCTCGCGGTATCCTTCCTTACATAGAACACATCTTCAACAATAGTCTGGGCGCTCCCGAAGTTAACCGCTTTTACAGATACATAATTGATTCCTTCATTTATGCTGTCAAAATCTATATCCCAGTCATCTGTGTAGGACGGTTGATTTAATGACATGAATATTTCTGTCCAGTCTTTAACCATTGTGCCGGCTTTTCTGCCTGTAGACGCATATACAGTGTAATAGGCAGCATCCAGCATAGATATGTTGTCTGAAAAATCTATATCATAGATAGTACCGCCTGCATTTTTCCACTCATCATCGCCTTCCTGGTTATCCTGGATCTGAGGTCCCGCGGTATCTTTCTTTACATAAAAAACATCTTCGGAAGAGACTGAGTTGCCGGCATGATCAAATACCCTGACTGATACATAATTATACCCGGTAACCATGTTCTGCCAACCTGTATCTACGCTCCAGTCTGCAGTATATGACGATGATGAGATATCCGAAGCGAAAGTATACCAGTTAACGAGCACATTATCAGAGGGATCCTCTATCTTATACTGGGCATACGACAGCAGCGACTGGCCTGAATCGGAAAAATCCACATTATAGACTGTGCCGGGCAAACTCCTCCAGGCCGTATCACCGCTCTGCTGGTCGGTTATTACAGGAGGCGTAGTATCTTTCTTTATATAAAAAACATCGCCCCGTACTTTCTCGTTCCCTGCAGTATCTATTGCCTTGATGGAGACATATGATTTTCCCTCGGGAAGCTGTGAAAAATGCGCGGTCGAAATCTGAAAATCGTTAGTATATGAATCAGATGAGACTCCGGCCTGGTAAGAATACCAGTTGACAACTGTGTCCTCCTGCCCGGTTGAACTGCATATCTTATATTGAAGACGATCAAGTAATGAGCCGCCGGAATCAGAAAAATCTATGTTATAAGTTCCGGTATTAGTCTTTCTCCACGTATCGTCACCCATCTGGTTATCAAATATGCTTGGCGAGAGAATGTCCTTTTTCAAATAAAACACATCGTTGCCGGTTGTATTATTCAGCAGGTTATCATTGACACGGACAGATACATAGTTATACCCGTTCCGGCATGCGCTGAAATCGATCTGCCAGTCCGGCGTATAACTTTCAGTGTTTATACCGGAAGCTATATAAGTCCAGTCCTTCAGCATTGTGTCCTGTCTTCCTGTAGATGAATATATCGAATACTGGATATAATTCAGAAGCGATTTATCGTCTTTAAAATCCACATCATAAAAAGTACCTGATCTGCTTCGCCATATATCGTCACCCGACTGGTTTTTTATAACAGATGGTGTCTCTGTATCTTTTTTTATAAAAAACACATTAGTATATGTCTCGCTGCTTCCCGCGTTATCAAATGCCCTGACCGAAATATAATTATATCCGCAGCTTAATGAAGAGAACTGGACCTGCCAGTCAGTAGTATAACTGTTTGTACCCAGACCCTGATCTATGTTTGTCCAGTCAATAAGCAGGGTTCCGGAGGAATCCTCAGCTTTATACTGGATATAATCCAGTCCTGAACCGTTATCATAAAAATCGACATCATAAGGAGTCCCGGCATATCTTACCCAGTTATTATCGCCTCCTGCTTCCTTATTATCAATTACAGGCCCGGAAGTATCCTTTTTTACAGTAAAAACATCTTCATAGATACCGGAAATATTCCCGGCGATGTCTCTTACCCTTACAGAGATGTAGTTCGTTGTTTCATCGAGTAAACTGACAAATACTCCGGATGGCAGAGCCCAATCAGTAGTGTATGAATTGGAATTTATATTAGAAGTAGATACAGTCCAGTCGGAAAGCGTCCCAGTCTGGGCCGACGCTGAACATGCCTTTACTTCAAAATAGTCCAGTCTACTCCCTCCCGGGTCTGTAAAATCAACATTATACAAGAAGGAGTTATCTCTCCGCCACGTACTTGTACCAGGCTGGACATAGGTTGCGACAGGTGAAGTTGTGTCTTTTAAGATATAGAATACATCTGTAGTAGCTTTGGTTAAGCCTGCATTATCCTGGCACCTTACCGAGACCCAGTTTGAAGTACCTTCCAATAGTGCATTAAAATGAGTACTTTCTATCTGCCAGTTCTCATTATAGGAATTAGCGTTCACTGTATCTGCAATTATACTCCAGGAAACAATTTCATCTGCTCCATCAGGCGAAGAACATATCCTGTATTCAATTTTTTTCAACTTTGAAGTTACATCTGCAAAATCCACGTCATATACTCCGTTATTGGAATTCCTCCAGGTACTGTCGCCATTCTGCCCGTCTGTGATCACAGGCGCGGCAGTATCTTTTAAGATATAGAACACATCCATCGGAGACGACTCTTTTCCCGCCTGATCCCATACTTGTACCGAGATATGATTCTTGCCCTGGATGAGATCATCCCAAGAAGTCCCCGGTATTGCCCATTCATCAATATATTCAGGCGCATTAATGCCGGATACTACTGTTGTCCATGTAGAGATCAATGCGCCCTGCCTGTTTAATTGCGGATAAGCGCATATCTCAAAATAGCTGAGCAGCGAATACCCGGATGAAGAGAAATCCACATCATAGATCGCGCCGGGATTGGTTATCCTCCATGTATTATCTCCTGCCTGATTATCTTTCACAATAGGCGCCGCCGCCTTTTTCACATAAAACACGTCCTTTAAGACATCTGAAGAACCCGCCATATCAAAGACTCTTACAGAGACATAATTCTTACCCGGATAACATGCGCCGAAATCTACACCCCAGTTCTGATTATAGTAAGTTGTTCCCGGATCCAGGAATAACGGGGTCCATTCCTTTATGACTGAGCCCTGGAAATTAGTTGTTGAATAGATGACATATTCAGCTTTCTCCAGTTCAATGTTGTCATAAAAATCCACATCAAATATCTTTCCGGGATCTGACGACAATTCGACACTATATCCCGTCTGGTTGTCGGTAATCCAGGGATCAGTAATATCTTTTTTCACATAAAACACATCGTTTTGAAGCGCATAGTTGTTTCCGGCAATATCATATACTTTTACTGACACCCAGTTCGTGCCGCCTTCCAGAAGCGAATTAAAATCGACATCCCAGTCAGTATCATAGGAAGATCCCTGGAAAGTATTAGTGTCAAAGATCAGTGTCCAGTCAAGTTTTTTGCTTCCGGAACGGTTAGGCCCTGTCCATACTGTATATTCGGCTTTTAAAAGACCGCTTCTGAAATCATAAAAATCGACATCGTATGCATTACCCGAAGAGCCCCTCCATGAAAAATCTCCTGTCTGGTTGTCTGTAATTCCCGCTGAAGTCGTGTCTTTTAACACATAAAAAGCGTCTGTCTTTTCCTCTATACCGCCCGCATTATCACATACTCTTACCGACACCCAGTTAGTAGAGCGTTCGACAAGGTAGTTGAAATCAACAGCCCAGTTATCGTTATAGTCTGAACTTTCCAGGGCGGTGAATATATTGGTCCAGTTTTTCAGGATGTTTCCCGTCTTTCCCGGACCGGAATATACGGTATATTGAGCGTAATCAAGTAAAGATAATCCGTCGGAAAAATCGATATTATAGACTGCTCCGGGATCACTTATCCTCCAGGTACCGTCACCGGCCTGCCCGTCGGTTATAAGCGGCGCCGCGGTATCTTTCTTGATATAAAAGACATTTTCAAGCGTTTCTGATGAGCCTGCCGCATCAAAAGCTGTTACAGAGACATAATTGTACGAGGAAGTCAAGAGGGCGAAATGGGCCGCGGAAAGCGAAAAATCCGCGGTATAAGAGTTCTGATTGATCCCGGAAGCGTATGTATACCACGGGATTATCACCGCGCCGGTACCCGACCTTACCTGATACTGGACATAGCTCAGTTTGCTTCCGCCCGTATCAGAATAATCGATATTATATACACCGTTATTCTGGCTGCGCCATGTCTGGTCTCCATCCTGATTATCGGTTATCTCCGGCGTTGTAGTATCTTTCAACACATAAAATACATCGTTGAGCGAATCCGTATTGCCGGCATTATCAGCGCACCTTACCGAAACGTAGTTGTAACCTTTTGCCAGGGAAGAGAAAATAACTTCCCAGTCTCCGGTATACTCCGCGATGGAAGTAGAAGAGAATATATAGGTCCAGTCAATTACTATACCTCCGGTCTGGCCCAGCCCCTTAGTCACTTTATATTCCGCGGAACTTAAGAGGGAATGGTTCAGGTCTTTGAAATCAACATTGTAACCGGCCCCGGCCGCCTTTCTCCAGGTATCATCTCCCAACTGGCCATCAGTGATTTGCGGATCAGTTCCATCCTTTTTAATATAAAACGCATTAGCTAGAGTTGTTGAAGATCCGGCTATATCAAAACTCCGGATCCATATATAATTAAACCCTTCCTGACAGTTGTCAAAAGATACCTGCCAGTCCTGATCGTATGAGTCCTGGTTATAGCCCTGGCTTACGATATCTATCCAGTCTGTCAAAGGATTGTCGCCTTCGGTAGAATCATAAACCCTGTATTGAATATAGTCTATATGTGACAGCTTGTCTTCAAAATTCACATCATATACAGTACCTGCCGAATTTTCCCATGTATCATCGCCTTCCTGGTCATCATTGATTACAGGAGGTACTGTATCTTTTTTTATGTAAAACACATTTTCAAGTGTAGTACTGCAGCCTGCTACATCGAACGCTCTTACAGAAACGTAATTGTATGAAGAAGTCAGAAGTTGAAAGTGGGATCCCGGTAGTTGAAAATCATTAGTATAGGAACCCGAGGAAATACCGGAAGTATATGTATACCAGTCTGCAATCAGTCCGCCGGTACCGGATACTATCCGGTACTGGATATAATCCAGCAGAGATTCTTCATCACTGTAATCTATATCATAGACTCCGTTATTAATGCACATCCATGTTGTATTACCGCTCTGTAAATCGGTAATAAGCGGCGGTATAGTATCTTTTTTTACATAGAACGCATTCGGAAGTTCCGTACAGCCGCCTGCCTGGTCATATACGCGGATAGATATCTGATTAGTCGGCCCGTTCAAAAGCGAGTTAAATACATTTACCGGAAGCTGCCAGTCTGTATCGTACGTTGTCGAATCGATATCTGTAATAACAGTTGTCCATGAGATAAGGTCCGGCCCGCCTGTATCTGCTTTTACCTGGAAATAATCGAGTTTATCATTATCGGAAAAATCTATATTGTATTCTCCGTTATTAGTGATCCTCCAGGTACCATCTCCGCTCTGATAGTTCAAAATAGACGGTGAAGACAGATCAATAATAAAGCTGTGCGTAACAGAGTAAATTGAATAGTTTCCTGCTGCATCTTCAGATGTTACACGCCAGAAGTACTTATCTGAATTAAAAGATTTACTGATCTGTGAAACTGCAGTGACAGAAGAATAAAATACAGGTAATAAATCTGCTGAAGTAGAGACTTCAATAGTATAACTGCTTATCCCGGATATTCCGTCAACTGAATCGTTCCAGTTAAAACTGATTAAAGAACTGTTTGTGACTGACTCGTCCTGTGGGGATACCAGTAGCGGCCGGGTTGGAGGAGTTGAGTCTACTTTTACGGTAAACACGCCTGATTCCGCTATATTCCCCGCCATATCACCTATGAAAAACTTTACTTTATTCTGGCCGGCTGACTCTTTTAAAGGTACGGTGGCAGCGGTAGATGTCTGGATTCCGGTTGTCCCGTTCTGTCCGGATGTTTCAAAAAGTTGTTTTGTCCAGGAGTTTCCTCCGTCTGTTGAATATTCTGCATGCCCTGAACTGTAGTCCGCTTCGACCTCATCCGCTGTCAGGGCCCTGTCAAGTATACGTATCTCATCTATAATACCGTCGAAATAACCGGGATAACTTCCGACGCCTATCATTAAATCAATATTGTCCTTATCGGTAACACCCGCCTGGTACTGGCCTGTTCCCGCTTCCTGGCCGTTAATATATGTCCTGACATAATCGTCTTTTGTTCCCACTATATGGTACCAGGTACCTGTATCGGGAGTCCATGAATAGTCAGGGCTTACCCAGGTGTCGCCGCTGAATACAAAGAACCTTAAGGTGTTCCCGTTTAGAAGATACAGCGCCCATCTCCTGTTTGCCCCGTCGTCCATGGAAGCTATGACCCTGTTACCTGTATTATCATCGAATTTCACCCATGCTTCAACAGTAAAATAATCGAAATCAAAACTGGTATCCTGGCCGCAGTTGACATAATGGCTTCCATTGAAATCCAGCGCATATTCTGAACCGTAGATCGGGGCGGTATCGGTTGACCATGAAGCGTCATTATAAACAGCGTTATTGCCATAAATAGATTCGTCTTCAGGAAGACCGGAACCCTCGTCAAAATGCATCAGAAGGACAGTATCATTATCGTATGTATACTCGGCCCGTTCTGCCATTAGACCTGAACCCGTATCCTGCGCCTTTATCCTCGTATCAGGAAGACTGTTGTCATTCCATTCAGATTCACTCACCCAGACCGAATCCTGCCTTTTTGACGCAAAATCGCCCTGAAAGACAGGATCTGCTGTATCGACCACAATACTCCTGGTAGAAGACCAGCCGGAGTAGTTCCCTGCAATATCCTTTGCTCTCACTCTAAAGTAATATTTCCCGTCCGATAATGAAGTACCGGTAGACTGGTTCATTGCCGTTACTGTAGAGTATGCCGGTGATAGAAAATCAATATTATTATCTACCTCTAACTCGTAATTCTCCAGCCCGCTTACGCTGTCAGCAGAATCGGACCAGTTAAAGGAAACTGTAGAATAATTCAATGCCGCGTTGTCAGCGGGGAGAACCGTATCCGGTACAAGTGGCGGAATGGTATCTTTTTTCACATAAAAGGCGTCAACCAGGGTACGGGTTGAACCTGCCATATCCCAGCATCTGATAGAAACGTAATTATATGTAGAATTCAGCGCATCAAAATCAATACCGAAATCCTCCGTATACGATGGTACATTAGAAGAAGTGAAGATATCAATCCAGTCAATGACAATATCCCCCCGCATTCCGGTATCAGCATAGACCGTATACTGTGCAGTATGCAGCAGGGACAGATCGTCGCTAAAATCCACGTTATAAATTGCGGCTGGATCACTTTTTCTCCAGTTGTTATCCCCCCCAGCCATATTGTCATTATCAATGACAGGAGGTATGGTGTCCTTCTTAATATAGAAAGCGTCATTAAGAACAGCCTCCTTGCCGACATTATCATAAACCCTGACCGATACATAGCCATATCCGGACACAAGCGAATCAAAATCGACAGCCCATTCACCGGTAAACGCTTTTCCGGAAACTCCAGGAATACCTGTCCAGTCTATCATCCAGTCTCCTGTCCCCCCGGGGCTGTCATTAACATGGTACTGAGCATAATCCAACCCGGAATGGTCATCAAAAAAGTCCACATCATATATTACTCCTGCATTTTCTTTTCTCCAGTTATTGTCTCCCCCGGACATATTGTTGGCAGTATAGGGATCTATCTGGTCAACACCGAAATCCATGTTAGCCTCCTGGTTACTGCCGAAAGAAATCCAGTTGCTATAGTCGCCTGCTCCCTTGACCCTGGCCTGCCAGTGATAGGTTGTCCCGCTTGTAAGACCTACTACAGTTATCGTGCTCACAACAGGCGTTCCTGAATAGGACAAAGATTCGTCATCAATATAATTAGCCGTATCAGTAAAATCCGTGCCCACAGGTTGTATCTCAATCTCGGCAGTTAAAGAGTCTGTTGTTAAAGGACTGGAAGAAGACATCACAAAAATCGCAGTCGTTTCATGGGTCCATTGACCTGCCATAAGCTCCGTTACCTGATCACTTTTATACTGGGTCAGGCTATACGGCTCATTGGGCGGCGGAGTACGCTCATAAATAATATGGCTCTTTCCGCAAAAAGATGCGCCGTCTGCGCTTATTGAATAATTGGCTGTTGCGCTTGTTGTCTCCAATGAAATCTGCCCCTGATTCCCGTACAAGACATATCCGGCGTGGGTCTCTGTCTGTGTCCTGTGTGCGACAGGCTGGGAATTACTGCTGTTTATGCCTATTGTTGTGGAAGGGTTGGCACTTGTGCTGCCAGCATCTTGAGACTGCTCAAATTTTGCAAGAAGCCAGGCGTTCCTTAAATCTTTTACACCTGCCGGGGTAGAGACCGGAAACGAAACATCGAAGTTATGATTATCTGTATTACCCGTGGCAACCCGGGCAGAAGACTGGCCTGCATAGGACTGGTAAAAATCCGTATATTGATTTTCTCCTGTATAATCATAAGTAATGATCAGCTCAACTCCGCAGCCTCCCAGACTGGATAAACTTCCTATCTTTAATCTGACTTCCTCCCCATTAGACCAGTCTCCGGCCTCTTCGGTCATATCGTGTAAAAAGCTGAAACCGGAGGTATTAAATGTCTCGGCATATAAACCATAGGAGCGCTGCGGCATCTCCTGCGTAGCGCCTACCCTGGAATCTATTGCAATATTGCCGGAACCGCTATTATTATAGGAACCGTAAATCTGGGCATATATTCTCTTAATATCAATCCCTAACTCATTGAGATAAATATTTTTTGTAAAGGTATAATTACCGTCTGCTGTACCTGCCTGGCCTAAGAAGTATCTTACAGTCTTTGTTTTTGTAGGAACAGATATGGAGTATTCATAGGTAAGTACCGCTTCCCCGCACAGGACCAGCTGGGCCGGGTCAACGGAATTGTCCTCATTGCATATCTGGACATTCAGGGTCTGGCTGGTATTTGTCTGAAAATTACCGTACATGGCATGGGAAGGATTGGCATTGCTAAGGAAAAAGACATCATAAGAAGTCTCGTCCGAGGAATCAAAGTACATCGCTGAAGAAGCTGTGCCTCCGTTGATATTCACCTGCATCCTGCCTGTATGGTTGGCGCTCCCGTACCTCCTCACCCCCCTCACCTCAAACCATTGCTGCCTCTGAGTAATACCAGCCTCGGCAATATCCGCATCATATGTAAACGCATAAGTCTGCCAGGCAGCGCCTTCCGCTGCTTCTGAAGTCCTGGCGGCAATATTTGATGCGGAATAAATAGGGAACCTCACTGTCTTAACCTGTGTAGCGGAATTAGCGTCGTATTCATAGGTAACATAAAGTTTCAAAGTACTCATATTAGTCGCAGTGCCTCCTACAGTGACCGAGGCAGCATACTGCTGAGTAGCAGTGGAGTGTATCACAGATGTCACATCAGCCAGGACATGACCCCTCCTGTGTTCGCCGGTATCATAAGAAAGGGCGCCTGTGGCGCTATACCTTGCCGTTGCTGCGCTTGTTCCCTGGTCAAACCTGACAACAAGAGAGGTTACGTCTAAGTTGGCAATCCAGTATGAATACTCCAGGAATGCGCTCTTTATTACCTTGGCATCTTCCGGAAGATAGACAGTTATAGGCGCAGGGATCCAGGCAGAACCGGCCCCAACGTCGGTATTGGAATAATATCCGCCAAAAGAATACTCCACTGTCTTAATCCTTTTGGTCTCTTTGGGGGGTAAGGGAGGTGTCTCATCCACCAGGGTAACGGCAAATCCATTGGTGTTTACCTCTGAATCATCATTCATCACATAAACATAATTAGCGCCAAACGACAAGCCGCCTTTATTAACTGTAAAAGTGATCTGGGTGTTGGACCAGGTTATTACAGACTGCTCTACAGTGGTAGTGCACCCCGCATAGGTATCAGCGTCCCCTATATAGAGTTTGCTTGCATTATTTCCGAACTCATTATCCATTTCAAAACCCGTGCCATTTATCTGGACATCCATCTGGCTTGGCGCTATGGTATCATCTGATATGGAATCAATTGTAGGATAGAGCACATACACTAAATAATGTAAATAGGTGTAGGCATACGTAGCATCCACATTAAGCGTGCCGAGGAAAGCTGTTGATGAATCAGCCGGTTCATTAAGCAGGTTATCCCAGTACTGGTCGCAATCTTCCAGGTTCCCCAATGCTGAATTGTCATAATAATATGATGCGCCATCGCCCTTCCATGCTATTCCGTACTGGGTGTTCTTAGCTAAATTATACGGGGTTGAAAAATCAAACTCTTCCCAATTGCCTCCTCCTCCATGAGTTAGCTGTCCTGAATCATAGACTTTTGTAGCTCCGTCAGGATTGCCGGCCGCCCCTCCGACATACAGCGCCATTCTTAAATTTCCGGCTACATTACTTTTATGACCGAATTTAGTGACCTTCATATTATCCTTATCCGGAGAGGTCATAGCCATGTACCTGCTCCTGCCTGTGGTAGCGCTGACTGTGCCTGCAGCCTGATACGCTCCGAAATTATAACTGGCATTACAGGTATTCGTAAAATATAACCCTACAACTCCCCAGAAGACCAGGAAGACTGGTAATTTTATTCTTTTAATAATATATGATTTTTTCTTCATCTAAATATTTATTTTTAGGGCATTATACCCGACAATATTTCTATGATTCTTTTAATCCTGATTTTTATACTCCATACCATATGGTATTTATACAATTTCTTATCCTACTAACATCTTCTCCCTTAAATCCCTGAGCGTGATTTTTGACTCCACTATTGCCTTGATTTCCTGTATTTTCGCGACACATTCGTATTCTTCGAATAACCTGTAGCCGCCCGCAGAATACTCGGAAGGCTCGATCAGTCCCATCTGACAATAGTAGTGTATTGTCGAACGCGGGACCCCGGCTTTTTTTGCCAGTTCTCCGATTTTGCACAATCCGCTGAATTTATCCATAACTATCTCCTTTTTATATTATTCCGACTATACCAGTTAAATATAAACCGTGAAGTTTCACTTCATGGTTTGATGAAAAAAATTTTCCCCGTTTATGAATATGAGCCTTTTTACAGCCCTCGTGATTTCAAATATTTTCCTAGCGAGTATATTCAACATTATTCCGGTTATACCGGCAGGAAAAGAGTTTCTGACAAGCCCGACAATGCTGTTTTCTTCTACCCAGTGGCCGCGCGGTATACCCGAATCCCCTCTTAAATAGTATAATCGGCCGCTTTTTTTTATAAGCCTGTGTATATATGTGGTTTCACCCAGTCGGTAGGCAAGGATATCGCCGGGATTGTATTCGGAATATTCCGAAACCAGGGCTGTATCTCCTGTTTTCATGAGAGGCCTCATACTGCCTCCTTTAAGTTTTAAGGCATTCAGCTTCATAAATCACCTGGCTCTTTCTTATTATGAACTTGTCAATTCGCAGTTCAGGATCTTTGAGGGACTATGCCGCAGTTCGCATCAAAAAACGGCAGTCCGGATGTGCACTTTCCGCATGAAAGCGCAGCAGTCTCAATGATCTTCTCGGACCTGATCTCCGGTTTGACATATTTTTTCTTTTTATTCATATTTGTCCTGCATTATAATTCTAACTGTAAAATCTGCTGTTTTCAATGACTTAAGTCACATTTATGCTATTATCGTATCAGCGTCTTCCTTCTATGATTTTGCGGACATTATCTGCCATTTGACAGAAGATATCCCTGCCCTCTATTCCGGCTACACCCGGACATACTCCGCAGAACTGAAGGTTTTCACAGCCGGAACAGTCACTGATAACATCATAACATGGATCCATTCTGCCCCATATAGCAGCGAATTCCTCCTGTCTTATATTACCGGCGCTTTTTCTCCAGACGATACAGGGAAAGACATCCCCCCCGGCATCCAACGCTGCCGTATTCATGCCGGCCGGACACTCTAGAAGAGTGCGGGGCCTGAAATTCCCGGGATCAAACAGGCTTTTTTCTGCCACTAATTCATTAATAGCGCCGACAGGTATCCTGTGCCGTGTTATCTCTACAGCATTATTTGCGTCGCACGGAGAGATAAACGGGTCAATTTTAATCCTGTATCCTTCAGATTCCGCCCAGTTTTTCAGTTCTTCCAGGCCTCGCAGATTTTCTTTCATCACCGGGGTTTTGAGGAGCACATTCACGCCCTTGTTACGCAAAAGAGCGGCAGCTTTTATTGTTTTTTCGAACGCGCCTTTTTTCCGCACAATACCATCATGAATATCTTTCCGGGCAGAATATACGGATAACTGAACGGAAAACGGCACGATATCCGCGATCATTTCAGCTGTCTTGTCATCAATAAGCGTGCCGTTCGTAAATATTATTACAGAAAAACCCAGGTTCTTTGCCGTATTCAGCAATCTACCTATATCTTCGCGCAAAAACGGCTCTCCGCCGGTAAACACCAGGAACATGGTACCGGTTTCTTTCAAAGACTCCAGCAGTGTTTCTATTTCAGAAGTTTTCAGCTCTTCTCTGATCCGGACGGATGCGCTGGAATGATAACAGTGAACACAATCGAGGTTACATCTGTGTGTAACTTCAAAGTTTACGATCAGCGGTATTTTCTTCCGGCGGGATACTTCGAAAAGTTTTTCGCTAATGCTTGTTTTCAACAGTAACCAGTATTCCTTTCTCTATCAACCCGGTCATAAAACCCTGCAGGTCTTTTTCAGCATTTTCTTCTGATATATCGTATTCGTCTGACAACGCTTTCAATATCCCGCTGTATCCCGAACCGGCAGCGATCTTTGTATATATATACGTCCCTGTTTCATTAAAAGAATGGAGTATCTGCTGTCGGGAATCTACGGCATAATAGCTGCCGTCTACAAGGCGGGCCGCTATATCCCGGTTTAACCTGTATGTACTGTTTTTAAAATCAATGCCGGCCGGCATCATATTACTCTTTTGAGATGTTCCTTCAGCGCCCCGTAGCCCGGGATCCCGGATGCCAGGTCTTCGGAATACTCCATCAATCTTTCATGTGAATCCTTATCGGAAAAAAAATAGAGCGTATTTTTCAATATACCCCGCATAAGCTCGGTTTTGCCAAGCTTTCCTTCCGGCATACTGAGTAGATAAAGTCTTTCCAGTTTTTCATTTCTTTTCATCACCCTGCCTTCAAACTCCCCGGTAAACGGCGTGGAATATATATACCAGCCGCCTTTTTCTTTTTTTAACGCGATTATATCATCCCCGAGCATATCGTCTCTGTCCCGTACAGAAGTGGTCTTACCGCTGCCCGCGGGCCCGGTATAGACATCTCCTTCTATACCGGCAGCATGGATCAGTATTCCGCCCTTTGCAACGAGAAGCCTGGAACAGATTATCCTGAAAAGAGAATCAAGAATATGTATGTCCGGGAAAATAGAACCGCATGTGGAACTGTCCGAATGCTCGACATCTATGCCGCGCCCGGTAATATTCCACCCTGTTCGGGTTTCTTTGGTGCTTATACTGCCGGAATACCCGCTGCCTGCCTCCAGTTTGAGCCGCACAGGGTGATAATCAGAACCAAAGCTGTCTACGGTAAACCTGCTGTATCTTATTTTTAGAGCGGCAGCAAAATCCTCGTCTGCAGACTCGATCGCGACTTTGAGCCTTAGAACACTGATATCAAGATTTATTTCTATGCTTATTTTTCGTATACCTGAACTAACGCTATTGAGAACAGTATCATTATCACGGCGAACCCCGCCCAAGCCCGCGATTCCATTACTATCGGAGTTAGCATTAATTTCGATATACCGCCTATAACAGCGCCGGTTATACCGGCCCATACACATACTTTGGCAATTTTCTTCATGTTATTTCTCCTTTTTTTTCACTGATATCCACACGCATTTCTGCATACTTCTCCCTCCCGGCCAGCATAAGCACGACTATCAAAAAATAAATAAACATGCACTGGAGCATGATCAATGAAGCATTCAGCCAGGAGGCCTTTCTTATTACGAATGCTGAAAAACTGAATATAGCGGCGCAGCCCCATATGATGATCACTGAATGCGTTTCCGCGAACCCGAGGTTTACAAGCCTGTGATGAAAATGATCTTTACCCGTTACGGCAAACCATTGCCGCAGGTTCCGTACACTACCGTTCTTTATCCTGGAAACCGTAGTATAAGTCATATCGAAAATATATATGGAAAAGATCAGGAGCGGTGTTGCTACGGCTACCGCCGGATTCACCGCGCTCCATGAACCGGCAATTGCTATCGCCGCAAGTAAAAAACCTATTATATTCGAACCGTTGTCTCCCAGAAAGACTTTTGCCCTGGGAAAATTATAGGGAAGGAACCCCAGGCAGCAGCCTACCAGTCCTATGGCAAGCCAGGAGATCTGCCTGGCGCCGTTTGAAAGCGCTATAAAAAACAGGGATAATCCTGAGACAATGGCAAGCCCGGCAGCCTCGCCGTTCATGCCGTCCATATAATTAAAAGCATTGGTTATACCGAGTACTCCGAAATAAGTGATCCCTATATCCAGCGCATCCTTGAGAAAAAAACCATTAGGAATAACCGTCACTCTTATACCGAAAACAATGAGTATTGTAGTTGCCGCGATCTGGATAAGCAGTCTCAGTGTAGCCGATAATTTGAATATATCATCCAGTATACATGATATAAAAATAAGAAGGACAGCCAGAAGAATTCCCTTCACCTGGGTTGACATATTGAGGTTTCTCGTCAGTGTTAGAAAAAAAGCTATGAATACTGCTATACCGCCTGTTGTGGGAATAGGTATCTTATGTATTTTTCTCTCTTCATCCGGATGATCCAGCAACCCGGCCCGGTGTCCTATGCTGATAGCCGGCGGCATCAGAAGGTATGTTGCCATGGAAGATATTAAAAGGACATAAACCCATCTGATCCCATGGATATAGAACAGCGTCCCGCCGAATGGAGAAACGAGGTATATGAAAGCGGTGAGTAAAAACAGGTATATGATTTTCTTCATTACAGATTGAGACAGGAATCGAGAGATAATCTAAGAGGCATAAAAGCTTCCGCATATTTGACCCTGCTCTGGTATCCTCTGAATATTGCGCAGGATTCGGCGCTGTCCAGGATAGACAGTCCTTCGACCCTTGTTGCATTGATCTGCGATTCATGGGCTTTGAGGAGTTCTTTCTTTCGTTCCCACACATCCCTGATATCCATAAATACCGTAGGTGTGAAATCGATCGAAGTAGGCACTTCATAAAACAGCACATTGCGCCTGTATCTGGTCGCGGACTGCAGGTTATTAGCTGTCGCCCGGTGATCCTGGTGGGTATCCCTGTAATAATTAATAAAGATGATAGCAGGATCTATCTCGTTGATTGTTTTTTCAAAGAAATCTATGCATTCCCTGGTATAGGGTATCTGTGTATCCTCATATTCTCCCCACCATATTTTACTTGCATTGAGGATAGCGGCGCTGGCTTCCTGTTCCTTTACCCTTCCTTCGCCGCCTATACGTCCTTTGGTGAGTATGAGCAGGTGTATGTCGTACCTCCCGGCGAGCTTGAGCAGAGTACCGCCGCAGCCTATCTCAATATCATCCGGGTGCGGAGCTATAGCCAATATGCTTTCTTTCATAGTATAGATATTATTAAATAATATCTATTTTTTCAAATTTTTTTATTCGGAGCCGGTATCACTGAAAAGAGATGTCCCGCAATTGAAAAGATAATCTACAGCCGACATGTGCGAAATAAATCCGCTATAACACTGTTTATATTCCGGATGGATGAAATCCTGGTATTCAAGTTCTATTGATTCTTCGCTGAACCGATGTTCGTCCAGATACTCTGCTGCGCCGCGGCCGCTCAAGTATGTTCCAGCGCCTGTCTTTTTGCATATATCTATAATCCTTTCGGTTTTAGTACTGTTTATCCCGAACTGGGAACTGTATATATGAGGGGTATTTATTCTAAAGACATCAAGCATATATTCTATAACCGCCATATTCAGTTCCCGGAGGAATTCCCTGGGAACACTAATGATCTTTTTCAAATCAGGAAAAAATCTGTCAAAAAAATCAGATTTAGAATAATTGAGCTCAAGAGCCTTGATATGGTCCTCTCTCCAGTTGATGCTGTTATTGATCTTAACTTCATTTATCTTCTGCAAATAATTTCCTTTAACCATCACCGGCGCTGTGAGCCATGCGCTCCCCTGGGGTGTCCTTATCCTGTTACGGTTCTGAAATTCCCGTTTGTTATACTGGACATCGTCGAGGACAACAAACCTGTCGGAACTGTTTATCTTGTCAAGATAACCCAGCCAGGGCATATATTGCGGCTGGTGGATACATATTTTCATTCTATCCGGGCCTTTTCTTCCCTGTACAGATCCATTACCTTTTTCATCATCTTCTCATCCGTATAGTTTTCTCTGACATATTCCCTGGCGTTTTTTCCCATCTCCAGCCTCTTATCGGGATTATCGGCCAGATACCGTATTTTGCTTTTAAGACTGTCTATGTCCTTATATTCAGCCAGAAGGCCTGTCTTTTTATCCTGTATAATATCAGATATTCCGCCGACATCGAAGCCCACTACAGGTACAGAGCTTGCTCCCGCTTCAATAACAGTCAATCCGAAACCCTCGACAAGAGACGGCTGTACGAGCATATCCAATGCAGGCATTATCTTTTCAATGTCGTTTCTATACCCGCAGAATATAAACCTGCCGGATGAATTTTTTTTCTCAATATATTTTTTTAAATCCTCTTCATCTTCTCCCTCTCCTGCAATAAGCCCTCTTAATCCCGGATAAGCTTCTGCCAGAGAACTTATTGCATCGACAAAATACCGGTGACCTTTAAGCTTCACTATCCTCCCTATGATCCCGGCTACGACCCAGCCGGGTTCAATTCCCAGCTCCCGTCTTATCTTTATCCGTTCGTCATCACTGGCGCCTCTGAACCGGCTGAAAGTTATTCCGTCTTCTATTATTATATACTGCTCTTCTTTGCCGACCCTGTATTCAAGAAATTCCTGTTTGGCCCGTTTTGTCAGCACGATTATCCTGTCTGCGGAACCTGCCATAAGCCTTTCGGCAAGAACTATCATATTGCTTTTCAATTTTGAGAAATACCCGTAAAAGACGATCCCGTGCGGCTGATAGAATATCTTCCTGATACCTGTCAGGCGGCCGGCTATTCTTCCTATCAACCCGGCTTTTGATGTATGAAGATGAAGCGCATCCGGTTTTATTTTTTTTATCAACAGGCACAATTCGAAAACTGCCGCTATATCATTAAACAGGCGTATTTCTCTCTGCAGAAACCTCAATCCAATAATATCCTCTTCACAATTCCGAGGTTCGGCCTCCGATTTCCCGGATGCAAGATATACCTCTATACCCTCTTTTTTCATGCCGTTCACGACCTTACGGCAGATACTGCTTGACCCGCCCGGATCCATTCTTGTTATAACATGCAGCACTTTCATCCGAGGTTCGGCCTCCGATTATTCCTCCGATTATTCATTAATTCTATTTTATGGTCAATGATTCTCATTTTCTCTTGTCGGAGGTTCGGCCTCAGACATAAAACTCTTATATTTTTCAATATCATTATCAAAGTAATGCATGAGGTATTCTTTCGATAATAAAAAATCAAATTCATTATTTCCTAAGTAAAAAGGGTTACTTGACCATCTGTAATTCTCAAGAAAAACATCTATCTCTTGCTGTGTATATTCATCTTTTTCTAATAATTTTTGGGGATTCTGATGAATATATCTTGAAAGATGCACTAACTGTTCATCATTATTTACTTCAACTACCTTATATTTACTTTCAAATAATATCCCTTTCCTATTGATTTTTTTGTTGAAATACATTGTATAACCCGTACCAAGTTTCTGCATAAATTTTATTATCCCGCCATTTAATGATTGTCTAATTAGAAGATGATAATGATTCGGCATAAGACAAAAACAAACTATTTCTATTAAGTTCTTGTATTGCTTATCGGAGGCCGAACCTCCGATTTTTGCAGATGGAGGATACTTATTGAAGCGGGCTAAATCATCAATAAATCTTAAATAATCCGCATCAGTTAAAAAAATACGACGTTTATCTACTCCTCTATTGTATATGTGATAATAATTACCTGTTTGGAATTTAGTTTTTCTCATCCGAGGTTCGGCCTCCGATCATAGCCTCCGATCATATCAGTAGCGGAAGATCTCGGTACATCTCCTGCATACAGGGAACTTCTTCTCTTTCATCAATTGAGCCCTGAATCTTCCTGCTGTTTCTCCGTTCCATATCTCTTTGAATCCCGATTCATTCAGGTTGCCGAACGAATACTGAAAATTCAGGCACGGTCGCAGTTCTCCGTCAGGGAAAACATATACACATATCCAGGGCGATTTGCATCTGCCGGTGTATGAATCAGGGAACCATGCATCATCTTTATAATATTTTTCTATTTCTTCTTTATTGAAATTTGGATATACATTGACCATAAAACTGTATTTGCTGCTCAATTCTTTTATCCTTTTAAGCGCATTTATCAGTTTACCGGTGTCTATTCCCGGATCCGATACGAATCCCTCCCAATCACCCGCCTTCAGATCTGGGAACTTCTCCTTTGTTTCCCTTATGTCATTCTCTTCCAGGTATATAAGATGATGGAATGTTATCGAATCTGCTCCCATGTCATCAAGGACAGGCAGCAGCCTGTCAAGCTCCTCATAGTTATACCTGGTTATTGTCGTCTGGATATTGATAAGAGGTTTCTTACTATGCCTGACCCGTGCGACTTTTTTTATTCCACTGTATATCTTATCATATAAACCGTCTATGCCCCTTATCCTGTCATGCATTTCACCTACGCCGTCTATTGATATGTTTATTTCATCTATACCTATCTGGACAAGTTCTTCCGCGTACTTTTCAAGAAGATACCCGTTTGTGATCATAATACAATGCATACCAGACTCTTTTATGGATTTTACGATCCTGATCACATCCTGATGCAGCAGCGGTTCTCCTCCGAACAGGGTTATGTTGGGTTTAAAGGAAGCAAGCTCCGCTATGAGTTTTTCCAGCTGGCTATAATCCATTGTCCTCTTCAGCTCATCCTTGTGTTTTGTGACTCCCCTGTCTCCCCACTGCCCGCACATTTTGCATCTAAGATTACAGTTATGAGTCAAAAATAAGGTAACTGCTTCCGGCAAAGGAGCAGTTTCAGGCTTTACCCTGTAGAACAGATCGGCTTTCAGCCTTTTGTAAAGGACTTTCATGCCGTATACCGGCTGCTGAAAAAACTTTATCAGATTTCTTTTGAAGTTTCTCCTAGGAAACATCTTTCTATCTCGTTATATCCTTTCCACGTCATAAACGGATTCGTCGGAACAGTGATCAAGTGTTTAGCCATGCGTATGGCATTATCGTAATAATCCCTTTCCACCTTTATGTCAAACTGATCGAACAGCGTTCTCCCGTAAAGATAATTCGCTTCTATCCCGCCCTTTGTAAGTGACGACCTTATTTTATCTCTCATTCCAGGTTCCCGGACAAGTACCGGGAACCTGTTCCATACCACATACTGATTAGCAGATATCTTTGGTACTATATAATCGGCATGGGACATGAGGATAGTATGCAGCCTGGTTCCCCATTCGTGCCTGGTCTTCAGAAAATCATTTGAAATACTCAAAAGATAAGTACCCAGTTTCTGCTGTGTTTTCGTCATACTGTTCATTTCAAATTCCATTGGCGCCGGAACTTCCCTGTATCCCGAGAAAATGTTACGGAACAGACCGTAACATTCAGGCCTGGAAAGATACGAAATACCGGCGGCTCTGAATTTCTGCATCATTTCATTACATATACTGCATGGCTTAGTGCCCGGCATAACTTTTTCTACTTCTTCTATAAGATTTTCATCATCCAGAAGGAGTGCGCCGCCGCCTGCTGCCGGAAGGTTTTTCCCTTTATCGAAAGAAAGAATAGAAGCCGTACCGAGACTGCCCAGCGGCCGGTTCCTGTACCTGCTCCCGAAAGCCTGGCAAAGATCGTCTATTATGAACACGCCTTTCCCTTCAGTTATTTCTTCTATAAGCTTGATGTCTTCGGGAATACCGAAAAGATGGACAGCAATGATCGCAAGTGTATTCTCAGATGTGATATATTTCAGGTGTGTCAGATTCATATTGAAACTTTTCAGTGACATATCGCAGAATTTGATCTTACATCCTGCCTGCCTTGCCGCTACATAGATCACATCAGGAGTATAAGCAGGTATGATAACTTCTGTTTTCCCCGTTCTCTCACGCAGGAGCTTCAATATCAGATACAACGCTTCCGCTCCCCGGCCGAAAAAAAACGCCCGCTTTCGGCCCAGGATATTCGGTATCCTCACATCCAGATAATTATTCTTGCTGAATGCGGCTGATGCCGGATAAGGCGTACCGGATATAGGTATCATTTGGTAACCTCCACCAGGTAAGCAGTCCTGAATATATCTATCGGGAAATACTCAAATTCGGAGCAGTTCATATTAGACAATATTTCATTTATAATTTTCTTATTATGCAGCCTGATTATCGGTTTTGTGCTGTCGAAAATAAGCAGGAATTTGTATACAATCCTGAAGATAACATTGTTATTGTTCCTTATATCAAAATAGACTTTCCCTCCTCTCGAACAAACACGCATCATTTCTTTTATTACAGCTCCGACATCTTCAATGCTTTTCTGATTGTATACAGCATTCAAAAAAAACACATGCTGAAAGCTCCCGTCTTCAAAAGGCAGGGATTTTCCGTCTAAGAATTTAAGTTCCACATTTTTTATGTCTTCCAAAATAAGTTTTTGTTTTGTATATTCCAGTATTTTATTCCAGCTGTCTACTCCAACGAACTTTGAATCAGGAAACTCCTTCGCGGCAGTTAGAAGAAACAATCCTTCCCCGCACCCCACATCCAGTATTTTGTCTCCGCTATTATAATTTTTCATTAAAATGGCCCGCGCTGTTTTTCTTACCGCTCCGGAAATAAACCCTTTGGAATAATCCTTCCCAACAATAAACTTCCTGATTTTAGTGTATAAAGTCTTCAATTGAATAAATATCCCATGGGAAGATAACGGAAATATTTTCCGTATCCGCCGCTTCTTTTTTATTAAGACTGCAAAAAAATGCTTTTTTTAAACTGTATTTTTCCAAAAAGTAGTTTACGGAGGTCAAATATTTTTTTGAATAGTTGAGCTTTATCTCCAAAGGGACCAGTTTGTTTTCCGCGGGAAAATTCAAGACAAAGTCAATTTCATGACCCTTAATTGTCCTCCAGAAATATATATTTTCTAAATTAATATTTTTTCTCAGCAGGGAATACATCCCGGTTTCAAAAAGCATCCCGGTTACTACTTTGGAAAAAGTTGTATTAATAAGTATATTGAGCATGCCTGTATCTTCAAAGAACATTTTTGGCATTTTTGTTAATTCATTTCTTATATTCTTATGGAAAGGCGGCACCCTTCTGACAATATATGTGGATTCCATGATAAAAATATATTCATCTATCGTATTTTTGGAAATTCCGACCGTATTTGAAAGCTCCGCCATATTAACCAGGCTTCCCGACTGTGCAGCCAGTATCCTCAATAGATTATTAAATTTATTAATATCCCTGATGCTTCCTACATCCCGGATATCTTTTTTTATATAAGTGTTTATTATCTGTTTTAATTTTGTTTCTTTTTTCGCCGCATCTTCCTCCAGGACAATTGCCGGGTACCCGCCGTAAATAATAAATTCTTCATAGAGAGGCAGCAACTCCCGGTAAATCGCTTCAGCCGGATACGCCAGATCATAACTTAAACCTTTAAACTCCAAAAACTCTTTAAAATCAAGCGTAAACAGCTCGAAATCTATAGTTCTTCCCACTAAAGAATCCTTGAATTTCTTTTTAATAAGAAAACTTGACGAACCGCTTACAATAAGTTTCACATTCTCCTTATATCTGTCGTGGAATAATTTCAAAAATGATGAAGGATTTTCCAGATACTGGACTTCATCTATAAGCAGATAGACTCTTTTGGTTAAATCAGCCCCTTTGCTCTTAATATATTTAATAACCTCATCAGTCCCCCGGTTGCATATATCAAGAAGAGCAAAATCCTCAAGATCCATATATAGTATATTCGAGCCGATGGCTTTTTTAGCGATGTGATTATCAATAATATAATGCATTACGGATGTTTTGCCGACTTGCCGGGAGCCATGGATGGCAATAATCTCCGTATCATCAATATACTTTAAAATTTGGTCAACTATTTTTCTATATTTTAAACTGCCCATGGGATATTTATTAATGTATATATAGCTAAATATCCGATATTTAGCTGCCTATACTATACTTTTTATCCCATATTAATGCAAGAATTATCATTAATTCCATTTTACATTGTTATTTGGAGTTGTCAAAAAGAAGGTATCAGCGCCGGATATCGGAATCATATTTACTATTTACGGATAATTGTCTTGAGTTTACCAATAACATTCGAACGGATTCTCTTGTTGGATATTTTCTCCGCCCATTTATCTACTTCCTTAAAACTGAATGATTTTGAGAAATGCAGCTCAGGAAAATATCCATACTGTTTTTTCTTACATGCAGAAAGATAAAGGCTGTCCGCAAGAGCCTTCTCCGGGCTGGCAATAAGGAACTCACCTTTTTCCCTGTACCAGCTGAAGCCGTCAAAGAAAGACGGCGTGATCCTGTGAACCTGATAATCTCCCAGAGCGGTCCTGATTATCCTGCTGTGAGTTGTAGAAGCCAGAGTTACCACCTGGGGAATTTGCTCAATTATTCCATGCAGGTGTAACGCGCTTGTAAAAGAGACGTACGCGCGGTTCATCGGAAAAAGGCTTGCGATCAGCGTATATGGACTGACATCCTGTCTCTCTGCTCTTCTCCATATGCCCCTGTATACTTTCAGGATTATTCCTGATTTTTCTAAATTATTAAGCGCCTGTGTTGTCGCGGATAAGGATTTTCCGGAAACATGGGATGCTTCACGTGTAGTGAATACCGGGCTGGTGATTTTTCTGATAAATTTCAGGATCGGCTGTTTTTTCATAATATTTTTTTTATCTGTTCAATAAAACCGGCTGTTTTAAGCTGGATTTCCTCCCAGGCAGAACCGGTTCCGTATATGCCCTGATCCTCAAGAGAAAGATAAGACACTACCTGGTCCTTAAATTCTTCAAAACTGATTCTGAAAATATTATCATATGCCTTTACCGCATTTTTTTTATTTGTAAACTCAAGCTCACTGTAATTATTAACCTGCGAGTTCAATACATACAGGTCAAAGATATCTCTTGCCTGCAATATTTTTCGATTTGCAAGCGCATCGATCTTCTGAATCAATGCGGCCCGGATATCATAATGTGAAACCAGCACAGGAGGCAGCTTATATGAACGCAAAATAAGCTCTGAAATAGTATTGACTGAATTTTCTCCTTTCATGCCTCTCCTGGAAAATTCAATTTTAGTAAAAAGGTCTTCTCCTGAAACCGTTATCAGATGGACCTTAAATCTCTGAGTTGTTTGTGTCTGCTTGGCCCTGTTAATATCAGGAGGTATGACCTGTTCTATACCGAATGTTCTAAGCGTGTCTTTTAAAATATTCATTTGCAGAATCTTCATAACCGTATCCTGTAATACGTCTACGCTTATACCCGCAACATCCATATCCATATCTTCCGAATAGCGGAAACTTTTAAAGAAGAACCTCAGATTTGCCCCTCCTTTCAGAGTATAGTCCTCGGATTTTATTTTTTTTACCATACACCGTAAAAATTCGATATGAAATATTTCCCTTATTTGTAGCTGATTATAAATTTCGCTGCTCATGATAATGTATTATAATTTAGTTTTAACTAAACTTCAATACATAGTTAAATCAGGAGGGTATTAAATGAACCAACGCTGGTCTCGACATTTTCGTGCGCTTCCCGCCAATTCGTCCCTCGCCCCTCGTCTTTCGTTTTTGTTTCTCTTCACGAACGACGTTTCACGAACGACGTACGGCGGTCGCCCAAGCGACCTCACGCTTCACGCGGCATAAGCCGCTATACGCTTACGCTATAATTAAGTATTGTGTCACCTTAATTACACAATAAATGGGTTTAAAGCACCTGCTCAAGAATTTTTTTTACATCACTCAGGAAAACCGTAAGATATTCCTTTGAAGGATACAGACGGTCCTCCGAAATGCACTGATCTAATCCGGATTTCTCAAATTTGTTTTTTAACGACTTCATCAGCGCTCTCAGCTCCGAAGACTGTACTTCCTGACTCTGCTCAACCAATTCCTTGTTATTTAAAGCAAACCATATTTCTTCCAGGGAGCCGAATAGCGCGGGCCAGTTTATCCATTTTACCGTCATCTTTTTTTCGGAGAGAAAATCCAGCCACTTTTCCTGTTTCAGCCAGTAATATTTTTCTCTGCCCTCCGGCCGCACATAAACACTGCCGGATTTTGACATCTCTACAAGTGTATCCTGTACGGTTTTCTGGGAATAGCAGGTTTCCGCCGCGATCCTGCTGGGATGCCCGTGTTCATGCGTTAACAGATAAAGGATGATCTCGCACCTGGCGGTAACTCCCAGAAAACTCCGCAATCTGCATAACAATCCAGCGCTCCCGTGCAGGGGAATTTCCCTGGAATTCCCGCTTAATTCTACTTTACCTCTTCTGAAACCGTGCTCCATAAATACCGGGTCCGTATTGCCGAAATGCCCGATCTTGCCGGATGAGGTCGAATAAAACAGGTCCTCCGTTTTGAAAGGTTTCCTGCGTTCCATAACAAGCCTGTTGAATTTCCTTATATTCTGTTTTGCGCTGAGATACCCCGTAACCGCCCCTACCACATTTATACCCGCGAAGCGTTCTTTACGGCAAACCGCCTTCAGGCGCTGCGTGTTGAATACGTAAGAGTTTAAAGCCAGCCAGTCCATCAGTTCGTCAAAGAGCCTGGGGTCATACCTGCCGATGCTCACGGTTAAAAGTAAAAGCGCTTCGGGATCCATCACATGTCCGGCCCTGCCGGCTCCATAGCCGGCCACGCCGAGCGCCGACCACTGGTTCCACAGCAGCTTGAGCATTCTTTCAAGATAATATTCTTTAAATTCTTTCAGCGATTTTTCCATATCCAAGTTTTTCCAGCATATCCTTCAGCATCCGCCTGAACCCATCTGAAACATCATGGGTCATTGCCCAATCTGACGCTTCTTTTATCTCTTTGACTGACGGGGAAAGTCTCAATAAGTCTTCAACATGCCGGCCGGGGCCTGAATCCGCAGCCGCATACAGTTTAAAATGTATTAAGTCGTACCTGCCCGCAAAATGCACGGTTAGACTTTCACTGAATTTTGATGTTTTCATCCTTTTTTGAAAACCTTGCGGGAGCCCAAGACGGACCAGTCCGGATGCATCTGTATTTAACCAGCGCTCCGGTAAGCCAAGGTCCGAGGCAACTTCACGCGCCAGGCTGACAAGTCTATCCGGTAACTCGGAGAGTTCTTTAACAGTTATCTGCATATCGCCGGTTCTTTCAGCAACTCCGATTACATCCACGTCTTTAGTAACCCCCATTGAAAATCCTTCCATAATCAACGAGGCCCCGCCGCACACAACAAGTTCGTAATGCCCCGCGTTATTCAGGTCCATCTTACTGCCGAGAAGCCTTAAAGCCTTATTCAATTCCTCTTTATTTAGCATAATCTATACCGCTTGTAATTAGTGGTTATACTTACATTATAATAATTCTGTGGACTTTTTCAAGTGGTCAGGCTTCAATCTTACGGTTTACTGCTTCTTCCCCACTCTTCACGTTTCACGTCCTACGTTTCACGCGGCGCAAGCCGCCATGCTCTTTTCTCTTCACGAACGACGTTTCACGAACGACGTACGACGGTCGCCCAAGCGACCTCACGCTTCACGCCAATTCGTCCCTCGTCCCTCGTCTCTCGTCTTTCGTTTTTGTTTCTCTTCACGAACGACGCTTCACGAACGACGTACGACGGTCGCCCAAGCGACCTCACGCTTCCCGCCAATTCGTCCCTCGTCTCTCGTCTCTCGTCTTTCGTTTTTGTTTCTCTTCACGAACGACGTACGACGGTCGCCCAAGCGACCTCACGCTTCACGTTTCACTTAATACGCGCTTTCGCGGGCATCTGCAGCTATCATATACACGACCATTTTTTTATCGTCAATCGTATAAAAAAACCGGTGATTACCTATCCTATAACGCCATGTTTCAGGCTTGTAGTCCCTTAATTTCTTTATATTCTTACCGAAATACGGATTATGCCTCAACTGGGGATATACAAAAGAAATGAGTTTTTTCCTTATCTTAGCCTGGCGCCCGCTGAAGTCCTGCTCAAGATCGCTGCTGAATTGGGCAGTTTCAAATATTTTGAAATTACTCAACCAGGTTTCCCTTGTTTTTCTTCGCGTCGCTGTGCCCGGCCTTCAGCTTATCCATCAGGTGTTTGTCCGATTTGATCTGGGACATTTCAACGGGGTCAGCATAATAAGATTCCTCAATATCCCGCACAACCGTGGCAGTGATAAAATTGGATAGGGGCCGGTGCTCGATTTTGGCTGCATCCGCTATCTTCTTGTATTCTTCGTCAGACAATCTCAGCGTTATAACTTTTGACATTTGAACCTCCCTGCTACATATCGTATTCTATTATATTCTAATGTATTCTTTTTTATTTGTCAACGGACAGGTCAATTCCCTCTTCACGAACGACGCTTCACGAACGACGTACGACGGTCGCCCAAGCGACCTCACGCTTCACGTAATTAAGTATTGTGTCACCTTAATTACAGGCTGCTGGATAAATTTTATAAGGTTTCTTCTTAAATTTCTTTTTGGAAACATTCTTTTATTACCTTTAAATGCTTTAACTTGACAAAACAATTAACCGGCAAGGTTAACAAGCGCTCTGCCATGTATATTGAATTTTTATAGTCTTCTCTATTTAGTTCTAACTCTTCAAACTGGTCGAAAACCGGTGCACCATATAAATAATTCGTTTCAATTCCGGCTTTTAATAATCTCTTTTTTATTACTTCTTTCCTTGACAAATCCTTTACGAGCACAGGGAACCTGTTCCAGACTATGTGAGCTTTATCAGATATTTCGGGAACCAAAAATTCCTTACTATCTTTAAAAAATTCATAGAGAAGACCGCCATTAACAAATCTTGGGTTCAAATTTTTGGCCTTTGTTTTAAATATATTAAGCGCCAGATTTTTCTGGGCTTTTGACATCGGCTTAAATATAATTTGTGCAGGGGAAGGAACTTCCCGAAAAGACGACAACAGTTTTCTAACAAGGCCATAGATCATTGGGCGTGACAATATTGATAGCGCAATTGCTTTTGCAAGCAGTTTAAATCTTTCAAAAACACTCAGTTCTTTGATCTGTATATATTCTTTTTCAACTCTATCAACAATATCTTCATCATCAACAAAAAGCGCTCCGCCATCAGAAGCTGTCAAATTTTTACCCTTACCAAAAGAAAGAACAGACACCGCACCAAAACTACCCACATTACCATTGTCTATCTTCGTACCAAAAGCCTGACAAAAGTCATCTATCACATAGCTTCCCTTCTTCTGTGCAATTTCAGAAACAGCTTCCATATTTTCAGGATTTCCAAAAAGATGCACCGCAAT
Source organism: Elusimicrobiota bacterium (assembly GCA_043813605.1). GTDB lineage: Bacteria > CG03 > SLGR01 > SLGR01 > JBDRKX01 > JBDRKX01. The sequence continues at coordinate 50,268 of JBDRKX010000091.1, forward strand.
AATTGCCAGAGTATTATCAGTTGTATTCTCTTCCAGTTTTTCCAGATCCATATTAAATGAGGCCAGAGACATATCACAAAATTTTACTTTACAGCCTGCCTCACGTATAGCAACATAAACTGTATTGGGATTATAGGCGGGCATAATTACTTCATCTCGCCCTGTCTTCTCTCTTAATATCTTTAAAATCAGCGTTAGCGCTTCACCACCGGAAGAAAACAAAAAACAATGTTTTCTATTAAAATATGCGGATAATTCTTCTTCGATCTCACCCCTGGAAAACAGAGGCGATAAAATCGAAAATTTACTTGCCGATATAGGTATCATTTTGTTATTTCCACTAAATATCCTGTTCGCATTATTCTGCCTATCGGAATATACTCAACTTTCTGATAATTCATGGTATTTAAAATATCTTCTATGAATTTTTTATCATATAGTTTTACCAGAGGTTTTGTACTATCTAATTTAAGCGCAATCCAATATAAAAAGCTAAAAAGCACGTTCTTCCTGTTTCTTATATCAAAATAAACCAGACCGCCAGTGGCGCACACTCTAAGCATTTCCTGAACTATACCCGAAACAGATTTGTCTTCTTTTTGATTAAAGATTCCATTCAGAAATAATACATGCTCAAAAGTCTCATCACCATAAGGCAGAGAACCGGCCTGTCCGGCTTCTAATTTTACATTACTTATACCTTCTATTATGAGCTGCTGCCGGGCATGCTCTAAAATTTTTTCCCAGCTGTCTATCCCGGTAAATTGAGCTGAATTCAGTTCTTTTGCCGCCCTCCTAAGAAACAGCCCTTCTCCGCAACCGACATCAAGTATCCTGTTCTTGGGTTTACAATATTTTATTAATTGCGTAAATGCCTTTTTTCTGACCATTGAAGAAATTCTTCCCCTGGAAAAATCTTTTCCCACTATAAGCTTTCTTATTTTAGTTAATAAATTCATCTATTGCTTTTTTAACTTCCTCAACACTTATGCTTTTTAAACATTTTAAATCCTTACAATCATATTTCTCGCACGGAGAGCAATTCATTCCATTATACAAAACACGCGCATTAGCAGAAATTACTCCCGGATCATACCGGATAAAATCACCGGGACCCATTATTGCTATCATTGGCGCGTTTAACGCGGCTCCTATATGAAGTATTCCCGTATCATTCGTTATTAATAATTTACTTTTTGATATAATCCCGGCTATTTTCATTAAAGAGGTTTTCCCACTAAGATTATTTATTTTCCCCGGAAACTCTTTTGCTATTATATCCCCTATTATTTTTTCATTAATGCTTCCTGAAAGAATAATATTATAGCACTTCTTCTTTATTAAATAATCTATGATTTCTATAAATCTCTCAACCGGCCATCTCCTGCTGGGCAGACCCGCGCCGGGATTAATTACTACTGCATTTTTCTCTTCTTCCGT